>CBFGUK010000128.1:0-13744 GCA_965651925.1 uncultured bacterium
CTGGAGGGCGCGGCTTCTGCCGCGCCGCGGACGGACGGTGCCTTTCGCATGAGGCAACCCGCGTGTGCGGCCGCGCAGAAGCGCGGCCCTCCAGCGCGTGATGCGGCGAGCGGATCGCCTAGCAATACACCGTGCATCGCGAGACGCGCTGGAGGGCGCGGCTCCCGCCGCGCCGCGGACGGACGGTGCCTTTCGCATGAGGCGGCGCGCGTGTGCGGCCGCGCGGAAGCGCGGCCCTCCAGCGCGTGATGCAGGCGCCGTCAGGGGCGGAGGCCGGACAACGCACACACCTCGGCGCGCACGGCGCGTGCGACGGCGGCGGGATCGCCGGCGTGCAGCCGCGGCGGACCGCAGCGGAGAGTGATCGTCCAGCGTCCGTTCCGGCGGACGTAGTGCAGCCCGACGGCGACGATGGGGACGGCGCGTCCGGTGCGGCGGGCGGCGATCTGCGCGGCGCGGATGAAGCCGGTGCGGAAGGGCAGCACGGTGCAGGTGTGGCGCTTCGGCGTGAAGCGCGGATCGACGGTCGGAAAGCCCTCGGGGAAGACGGCGAGGACGCCGCCGGCACACAGGACCGCGACGCTGTCGCGCAGCGCGCGCAGGCGGTAGCGATCGAGCTCGTCGCGACGGTAGGCGCTGCGCAGGCCATCGGCGAGGCCTTCCGGCCGCAGCACCACCGGCCAGCCCGCGGTGCGTGTCGCCCATTCCATCACCCGGCGCGGCAGCGCACCCTCGACCCAGTCGAGCGCGACGAGCAGCTGGACGCGGCGCGGCACCAGCGCGAGCAGCGCGACACCATCCCAGAGATGATGGAAGTGGCGCACCGCGAGCACCACCGAGCCGTGCGACGGGATATGCTCGAGGCCGTGCGCGCGCAGGTCGACGAATCGGGAGGCGAGGCGCGCCGCGGCGCGCAGGCTGTGGGTCGCGAGCAGCGGCACCAGCGCGGCGCCCGGCCCGCCGGCCGCCATGGGCGGTGTGGCGCGTGGCGCGGCGGGGCGGCGCGGCTCAGCGCGCCGCATCGCTCCCCCCGGCGGGCCCGAGCGCGGAGACGGTCGCGGTGACGCGCGGCACTGCGGCCTGCGGTGCACGCAGGATGACGAGCAGCGGCGCGAGCCCGAGGGCGAGCGCGAGCAGCGGCGGCTGCCACAGGCCGACGGCGAGACTGAGCGCGGTCGCGAACGCGAGGTTGAGCGCATAGAGCGCCAGCGGCACCGCGAGGGGCAGGCGCCGCAGGTCGGGCGCGCCGCGCCACAGCGCGCGACTCACCGCCATGAACGCCGCGCCGGTGAGTCCCCAGCCGAGCACGTTCTGCAGCGGCATGCCGAAGTACGAACCGGCGCGATGCCAGATCCAGAAGCGCACCGGCAGGGCGTCGTGCGCCATCGCCGGGTCGAGGACGAGATCCCAGGCGAGCAGCAGCCAGGCGCCCCCGGCGATGGCGACCCAGGGCCGACACCAGCCGCGGCGCTGGGCGGCGCAGAGCGCGAGGAGGTAGCAGGCGAGGCCGACGGCGAACCACGAGAGCGGGATCGCGACCGGCACGCGCTCGAGCACCTTCGGACCGAGCAGGTCGGTGTAGGCGTAGCTGCCGAACGGCAGGCCGGTGCGCGTGCCGAGCAGCTCGCTGGCGAGCGAGAGGGTGACGGCGACGCCGGCGAAGATCGCCGTGCGCCGCCAGCCGAGCACGTAGCCGCCATAGGCGAACATCGCCGCGGCGCCGGTCGCGATGTGCAGCGCGCCGCCGTACGTCATGCCGAACGCGAATACGGCCACGGCGGCACGATGATGCGCCCACCACTCGGGATGGGGCAGGGCGATCAGCAGCCCGGCGAGCGAGAACACCGTCAGCGCCGCGTGCACGGCGAGCAGGGCGAGGGCCGATCTCATGCCGCGTGCCGCTCCTCGGGCGCGAAGCGACCCGGCGCGATGCGCGTGTAGTGCCGCCCGCGCCACGTGTGGCGGCGGCGCAGCGCGGCGGCGATGATCGCGCCGGCAACCGGCGCGTCGGCGAGCGGGGCGAGCCAGTAGGTCCACGGGCGCGCCGGATAGGCGCGCGCGATGCCGGCGTGCACGCCGCCGCGCAGCAGCAGGAGCGCCAGCTGCAGGGCGCGCAGTGCGCGCGGCGCCGCGCACCGGCGGGCGAGCAGGAGGGCGGGCAGCGGCAGCGCCTGCACGAGCGCGATCTCGGCGAGGCCGATGACGCCGCGCCAGCCGGCGTAGCGGTCGCGCAGCGCGAGCGAGCGCGGCCAGTTGCGCCACGTGTCGCCGCCGCCGCGGTACATCGCCGCGACGGCGAGCGCGCCGGCCTCGTAGAAGCCGACGCGCAGGCCGCGCGCGGCGAGTGCGCGTGCCAGCGTGACGTCCTCGCACAGCGAGTCACGCGCCGCCGGCAGCGCGGCGCGCAGCGCCGCGGGCCGGGCGATCAGGCACTGGCCGTTGGCCTGGACGGCGTGCGGCGTCGCGGTGGCGTGACCCGGGATGCCGAATCGGTACACCAGCGTCGCCAGCATGCTCGGGTGCAGCAACCCGTCGGCGTGCGAGGCGAGGCGCTGGCGCGTGGCGACGGCGAAGGCGGCATCGCCGGTGCGCGCGAGATGGGCGAGGAGCGAGCGCGCGAGGCGCGGGTCGACGGTGACGTCGGCGTCGACGCACCAGATCGCGGTCGCCGCGCGGCTGCCGGCCGCGAGCCCGGCGGCGAGACCCCACGACTTGCCGGTCCAGCCGCGCGGCGGCGGGCCTGCGGCGACGAGACGCACGCGCGGGTCGCGCCGCGCCGCGGCGCGCACCAGCGCCGGCGTGCCGTCGCGCGAGCCGCCGTCGACGACGAGGATCTCGATCACCTCGGCCGGCTGTGCGCACAAGGCGGCGAGGCAGCCGGGGAGGCGCTCGCGCTCGTCGAGCACCGGCAGGATGACGCTGATGCGCTCGCCGCTCGGCTGCGTGCTCGGCGCGATGCGCCGGCCGCGCGCGGTCCGCAGCAGGCGCCAGGCGACGCGCACGGCGAGCACGGTCTGCACGGCAGCGAGCGCGGCGAGCGCCGGCCGGGCGGTGCGGCGCGTGAGGTGGTGTCCGTTCATGATCCGCCCTCCGGTCCGGCGTCGTACGGTGCGGTCGCGAGCGTCTCGCACGTCGTGCCGTCGGCGACGCGCACGAGCCGGAACGTGCTGCGCGCCGGGTCGGGCGTGATCTCCGGCTGGCGGGCGAGGAAGCCGGGATCGGCGCCGAGCAGCGCCTGTTCGAACAGGCGCACGTCGATGCGGCCGGCGGCCTGACCGCGGGCGACGACGCGCCCGGCGAGCGTCGAGTGGCCGCGCTGCACGACGTAGAGCTCGCCGTCGGCGAGGCCGGCGATGGTCAGCCGCAGCGTCGCGCCGGGATGGCCGTCGCCGTCGGCATCGACGACGCGCGGGTCGGCGGCATCGCGCGGCAGGGGCTCGTCGCGGCCGTTGGCGCGGTAGCCGACGTGCTCGAAGCCGAGATCGGCGGCGTAGCGCCAGGCGGCGCCGTCGTGGCGCAGGACGATGGGCGAGCTGCGCACGCCGAGCGCGGCGATGAACGGCGGCGGCATGCGCAGGCGCGCGATCGGCACGCCGCCCTCGAAGCGCACGGTGCAGACGCGATGCGTCTGGCGCAGCGCCGCGCCGTCACGCGCGATGGTGACATGCGAGAGCGACACGGTCGCCGTCTCCGTCGCGCCGATGAGCGGGATCGCCGAGTACGCGCCGACGTGCATCTCGAGGCGGTAGGTGCCCGGCGGCAGCGGCTCGGTGGCCGCGCGCCCGTGTGGCGCGGCGGCGAGCGCGCCTGCGCAGACGATCGCGAGGAGGAGCGTGCGGCAGGTCCGACGGCTTGAGCCACCGAGAGGAGGAGGACACCGAGTCGAGTCACGCTCGAGAGAGGCCGCTGCGCCGACCGGACGGTGCAGTGTGCGCGGCGCTCGTTGTTCCTGGGGAGCGAGCGACGGTGGACACAGCCGGGCCATGGCTCGTCACGAGGCGAACGGCGCCAGCGCCGCGGCGGGCGGCAGGTGGCGCTCGGGGATTCCGACCCGGCCCGGCACCGCGCGGCGCGCCGCGGTCCGCCATAGCGCACGCAGCACGAGGCGCCCCTTGGTCGCCGCCGGCACGACGGCGCGGCCGCGCAGCGGATCGCAGTCGCGGCGGGCGAGCACGTCGCCGATCGCCGCATAGACGAGGCGGGCGGTGGTGACACTGGCGGCGGCGCGCCAGCCGAGGCAGGCGAGCCCGCGATCGCCGGAGGCGTAGTACGCCTCGGCGAGCGCCAGCAGGCGGCGCACGGCGGCGGCGATCGCCGGTGCCGCGTCGACGGGCAGCGGTCCGCCGAGCCGCGCGATGAGCGCCGTGTAGGTTGCGGCGTCGAAGAGGTCGGCGGGCAGATAGCAGCGGCCCCGCTCCCAGTCTTCGGCGACGTCGCGGCAGATGTTCGTCAGCTGCATCGCCATGCCGAGGTGCGCGGCGTGCAGCAACGCACGGCGCTCGTCGGCGACGCCGAGCACGTGGCACATCATCAACCCGACCGTGCCGGCGACACGGAAGGCGTAGAGCCGCAGCGCGTCGGTGTCGGGATACGCGCACTGCTCGACGTCCATGCGCAGCCCGGCGAGCAGCTCGCGCGGATAGGCGCGCGGGATGCGGCAGTCGCGGACGACGCGCTGGAAGGCGGCGGCGGTCGGGTCGTCGAGCGGCGCGCCGGCGTACACGGCGGCGAGCTCGTCGCCGAGTGCCGCGAGTGCCGCGGCGTGCGTCTCCGGGCGGCCGAGATCGATCGCGTCGTCACAGGCGCGACACCAGCCATAGAGCGCCGCCGCGCGCGCCCGCGTCGCCGCCGGCAGCAGGCGCGCGGCGAGTGCGAAGCTGCGCGAGTGACGGGCGATCGGATCCGGCATCGGCATCGTCCCTCGCGCCTCAGTGTCCGCCCGCCGGTGCGAGCGCGGCGGGCCGTGCCGGCCGGGCGGCCGGCGCGCCGTGCCGCGTCGCGAGATCGCGCAACACGAGATCGACCGTGGCGCGCGCCGAGGCGACGACGCCGGGCACGCCGGCGCCGGGATGCGTGCCGGCGCCGACGAGATAGAGCCCCGGAATGCGCGCATCGCGGTTGTGGGGACGGAACCAGGCGCTCTGCCGCAGGGTGGGGGCGAGCGAGAACGCCGCGCCGTACGGTGCGTGCAGGTCGCGGGCGAAGTCGGCGGGCGTGGTGACACGGCGCACGACGACGTGGCGGCGCAGGTCGGGCAGCAGGCGCGCCTCGAGGGCGGCGAGCAGGCGGTCGGCGTAGCGCTCGCCTTCCGCCGCCCAGTCGATCGCCGCCTGGCGCAGGTTCGGCACCGGGCTGAGCACGTAGAACGTCGCGTGTCCCGGCGGCGCGAGGCTCGCGTCGGTCACCGTCGGCGCGTGCAGGTAGAGGCTGAAGTCGTCGGGCAGCGCGTGGCCGTGGAAGATGTCGCGCAGCAGGCCGGCGTAGCGCGGGCCGAAGAGGACCGTGTGGTGCGCGCAGTCGGGGTAGATGCGGTCGGTGCCGAAGTAGACGACGACGAGCGACATCGACCATTGCATGCGCTCGAGGCGGCGCCGCATGCGTACCGCGTGCGGGTGGTCGCGGTAGAGGACGGCATAGGTGTGGTGCACGTCGGCGTTGGCGACGACGGATGCGAACGGTTCCGGCGCGGCGCCGTCGGCGGTGACGACGTGCACCGGCGCGCCGGCGGTGCCGCGCAGCGCGACGTGGCGCACCGGCGTCGCGAGACGCAGCGTGCCGCCGAGCGCGACGAACAGCTCGACCAGCGCGGCGACCAGCGCTCCGGTGCCGCCGCGCGCGAACCACACGCCTTCGCGGCGCTCGAGGTAGTGGATGAGCGCGTACAGCGCGCTGGTCTCGAACGGGTTGCCGCCGACGAGCAGCGCATGGAAGCTCAGCGCCTCGCGCAGGCGCTCGTCGCGGACGTGATGGGCGACGCGGTCGTACACCGAGCGGTGGGCACGCAGGCGGACGAGCGCCGGCGCGACGCGCGCGAGGTCGCGCAGGCGCAGGAACGGCGTCGCGGCGAGTTGCTCGTAGCCCGCGGCGTAGAGCCGGCGGCTGTAGTCGAAGAATGCGGCGTAGCCGTCGACGTCGCCGGGCGCGCGGCGCGCGACCTCGGCGACCAGCGCGCCATCGGCGCCGTCGTAGGCCAGCTCGTCGCCGTCCGGCCACAGCAGGCGGTAGTAGGGATGCACGGGCAGCAGCTCGACGGCGTCCTCGAGGCGGCGGCCGGCGACGGCGAACAGCTCCGCCAGGGCGCTCGGCGCCGTGAGCACGGTCGGTCCGGCATCGAACGTGAACCCGCGCTCGTGGAACACCGCGGCGCGGCCGCCCGGACTGTCGCGCGCCTCAAACAGGACGGTCTCGACGCCCGCCGCCTGCAGGCGCACGGCGGCGGCGAGCCCGCCGAAGCCGCTGCCGATGACCGCCACGCGCCCGGCCGTTTCAGCCATGGGCGTGCTCGAGCCGCGCGCAGAGGCGGGCGAGCGCCAGCAGCGCCGGCGCGGGGCCGAGCGCCCGGCGCAGGGCGCGGCGCGCCGCGCGCAGGTGCGCGACGGCGTGCCGCCGACCGTGATCGCCGAGCGCGTCGCGCAGGTGGTCGGCGAGCGCAGCGGCATCGGCGCGGCCGGCCTGCACCGCCGCGACCTGTTGCTGCAGCGCCGCGAACGCCGGGGCATCGAGGCGGGCGGCGAGCCACGCCCACACCCAGGTGGCGCGGCCGAGGCGGAGGTCCTCGCCGAACTTGCGCGCGTCGTGAGCGGGATCGAGGTTGGCGAGGTCGTCGTGCATCTGCAGCGCGACGCCGAACGCGTGCCCGAAGCGGGCCAGTGCCGCCGTCTGCGGCTCCGCCGCACCGCGCGTCAGCGCGCCGAGCGAGGCGGCGAGCGCCAGCAGGCTGCCGGTCTTGAGGCCGCTCAGGGCCACGACGACGGCGGGCACGTCGGCGGGGGCGAGCGCGGTGACCTGCACGGCGAGGTCGATCGCCTGCCCGCAGTGGCTGCGCACCATGGTGCGCGCGATGGCGCGGTGCACGGCGAGTGCACGCGCCGGTGGCAGGGCGAGCGCGTCGAGCAGCGTCAGCGGCAGGAAGTACAGGAGGTTGCCGGTATTGAGCGCCAGCGGCAGGCCGCATTGCGTGTGCAGCGCCGGCGCGCCGCGGCGATGCGTCGAGCCGTCCTCGATGTCGTCGATCACCAGCGAGCCGGCGTGCAGCAGCTCGACCAGTCCGGCGAGCGCCGGCGGCGGCGGACCACTGCCGCCGGCGAGCTCCCAGCCGAGTGCGACGAGACGGGCGCGCAGGCGCCGCCCGGGACGGCGCAGCACGGCGGCCGCCGGCTCGCCGGCGGCGCGGCGCACGATGGCGAGCGGCAGCGGGCCGGCGTCGGGCGCGAGCAGCGTGGCGAGCGATCCGGGGGCGAGCAGGGCGTCGAGCAGGGCAGCGGGATCGTCGTCGGCGCCGGCGTCACGCACGGCGGAGGTCGTCGGGCAGTCGATCATGGTTTGGCGGACTGCCGGACGCACGCTCCGCGGGCGAGGCGGCCGGCGGCGGCTCAGGTGAGCAAGCGTGGCGCCACGCCGCGGGCGCGCCGCGCATCGCGTACGCGCCGCCGGCGGGTGCAAGTCTTACCCCGGGTTTCTGACAATCGACGCGCACGGTGTGGCGTCGTCCGGGCCACGCATGAACACGGAGGGCCACGGACCCTGCCGCCTCGCCCGAGCCGGACACGAATGGCCGCACCGCGCGCATCGGCCCGGACGGACCGTGCGGCGCGCCAGCGGCTTCCCCGGAATCCCTCTTCCCGCGGCGTGGCGTGCGGCGTAACGCTCGGACGTGACCGAGGCGACCGGACGGCGGCCGCGGAGCCGCCTGGCACGGTGGGGACGGGCGCTGCTCGCCGCCATCGTGTGCACGGCGGCGGCCACGCTGCTGCGCTTCGCGCTCGATCCGGTGCTCGGCGACGTGGCGCCGTTCGCCACCTACTTCGCGGCGGTGGTGTTCGCCGCGTTCTTCATCGGCCTGCGCGCGGGCATCCTCACCACCATTCTCGGGGTCGTGTGCGGCGTGCTCTTTTTCGTGTCGCCGCGGTTGAGTGTCGTGCTGGACCGGCCGGCGAACCTGATCGCCACCGTGCTGTACTGCGTCGGCTCGGGCGGCATCGTCTGGGTCGCGGGGCGCCTGCGCCTGGCGCTCAACGAGGCGCGCAGCAGCGTGACGCTGCTCAACCTCCTGCATCAGGTGCGCGACCGCACCGCCGGCGTCGATACGCTCGAGGGGCTCCTGCAGCGCACCGTCGAGGCGCTGCAGAGCGCGCTGATCGTCGATACCGCGGTCGTGCTGCTACGCGAGGGGAGTCGCGACCGGCTGGTCATCCGCGCCGCGGTCGGCCTGCCGGTGGAGCGGGGCGCCGATGCGCCCGCGGCGGTCGACGCCTTCGCCCGCGCGGTCGTCGAGCGGCGCGAGACGGTGACGTGGCAGGGCGCGAAGGACGATCCCCTGCTCAGCCCGGCGCTGCGTGCGGCCGGGACGCGCTCGCTGCTCGGCGTGCCGCTGATCGCCGACGGCGAGGCGGTCGGCGTCCTGCACGTCGGCCGCCGCCGCACGGCGGCGTTCGCCGACATCGAGGCACGCCTGCTCGAGGTCGTCGCCGCGCCGCTGGCGCTCGCCATCGTCCGCCAGGCGGCGGCCGACGCGCTGCGCGCCGCCGAGGAGAGCGCGCGGCGCGAGCGCGAGACGCTGCTGGCGCTCGCCGAGCGCGCGCGCACCGAGGCCGAGCTCGCCAACCGCGCCAAGGACGATCTCCTCGCCACCGTGTCGCACGACCTGCGCTCGCCGCTGCAGGGGGTGCTCGGCTGGCTCGCGCTGCTCAAGCGCAGCCACTTCGACGCGGCGCAGACGGCGCGCGCGCTCGACGCGATCGAGCGCAGCGTGCGCATGCAGGCCCAGCTGGTCGGCGACCTCATGGACGTGACGCGCATCGCCGCCGGCCGCATCGAGCTCGAGCGGCTGCCGCTCGATCTCGGCGAGCTCATCGCGGCGACGGTCGAGGAGTTCGCCCCGGCCGCCGAGACGAAGGGCGTGGCGCTCGGGCTCGACCCGGTGGACTGCTGCGTCGTGCTCGGCGACAGCGGGCGCCTGCATCAGGTGCTGTCGAATCTGCTGAGCAATGCGTTGAAGTTCACGCCGCCCGGCGGGCGCATCGCGGTGGGCTGCGAGCGGCGCGGCGACACGCTCGTCGTGCGCGTCGCCGACACCGGCGAGGGCATCGCGCCGGAGATGCTGCCGCGGCTGTTCGAGCGCTTCACGCAGGCCGACACGGTGCGCGCGCGGCGGCAGAGCGGGCTCGGGCTCGGCCTCGCGATCGTCCGCCATCTCGTCGAGCTGCACGGCGGCAGCGTCGCGGCCGAGAGCGCCGGGCGCGGCCGCGGCGCGACGTTCCGCGTCACGCTGCCGATGGCGCTCGGCGCGCACGTCGCGCCGCCGGCGGCGACGAATGCGGGTTGGGCGCCCGGCAGCAGCTCGGTATCCTGAGTCGCATGGAGTACCGCAGCCTCGGCCGCACGGCCGTGCAGGTGAGCCGCCTGTGCCTCGGCACGATGAACTTCGGCCCGCACACCGACGAGGCGACGAGCGCGCGGATCATGGATGCGGCGCTGGCGGCGGGGATCAATTTTCTCGACACCGCCAACGTCTACGGCCGCCAGCGTGGCGTCGGCGTCACCGAGCAGCTCGTCGGCCGCTGGCTCGCCGCCGATCCCGGGCGCCGCGACCGCGTCGTGCTCGCGACCAAGGTCTACGGGCGGATGGGCGACGGCCCGAACGACTGGGGCCTGTCCGCCTACCACATCGTGCGCGCCTGCGAGGACAGCCTGCGGCGCCTGCAGACCGACCGCATCGATCTCTACCAGATGCATCACATCGACCGGCGCGCGCCGTGGGATGAGGTGTGGGAGGCGATGGAGCGCCTCGTGCGCGCCGGCAAGGTCCTGTACGTCGGCAGCAGCAATTTCGCCGGCTGGCAGCTCGTGCAGGCCAATGCCGCCGCGGCGGCGCGCCACGTCCTCGGCCTGGTCAGCGAGCAGAGCCTCTACAATCTGCGCGCGCGCACGATCGAGCTCGAGGTCATCCCCGCCTGCCGCGCGCTCGGCCTCGCGCTGCTGCCGTGGAGTCCGCTCGGCGCCGGCCTCCTCGCCGGCGCGCTCGAGGCGACCGAGGGCCGGCGCGCCTCGGATTTCGTCCGCGAGCGCGTCGCCCGGCACCGCGCCCAGCTCGAGGGCTACGAGCGTCTGTGCGCGACGCTCGGCGAACCGCCGGCGGACGTCGCGCTCGCCTGGCTGCTGCACCAGCCGGCGGTCACCGCACCGATCATCGGCCCGCGCACCATGGCGCAGCTCGACGGCGCCCTGCATGCCTGCGACATCCGCCTCGACGACGCCACCCTCGCCAGCCTCGACGAGCTCTGGCCCGGCCCCGGCGGCGAGGCCCCGGAGGCTTACGCCTGGTGACCAGTGACCGGTGAACAGTGACCGGTGCTAGAAGAGTGCTTCGCGCGGCGGCTCCGACGGGGCGTCGCCACAGAGCGTACGAGGCCACCGAGTCGAAACGGAGTGCTTCCTGGAAGTTCCACTCGGTGTCCTTCCATTCTCGGTGGCCGATCCGATTGCCCGGAACCGGTCACCGGTCACGCTGCTTGCCCCGGCGATGTCGATTGATGCATCCCCGAAGCGTCATCAGTGCAGGAGGGTTCCGCATGAAGTTCATGCTGCTGATCTACGAGGACGACGCCGAGCGGGTGGCGATGATGGACGAGCGGATGCCGCACTGTGCGGCGTACGTCGAGGCGATGAAGAAGGCGGGCATCTACGTCACCGGCGAGCGGCTGCGCGGCGCGGGGACGACGACCAGCGTGCGCGTCAGCGGTGACCGCACGCAGGTGATCGACGGCCCGTACGTCGAGGCGAAGGAGCAGCTCGGCGGCTTCCACGTCATCGACGTGCCCGACCTCGACACCGCCCTGGTCTGGGCGGCGCGCTGTCCGAGCGCGGCGCGCGGCGTCGTCGAGGTGCGGCCGGTCTGGCCGCTGTGAGCGACGGCATGGCGCCCGCCGCGGACGCCGCGGCGCGTGCCGCCGCCGAGGCGGTGGCGCGGCGGAGCTACGGCCGCCTCGTGGCGCTGCTCGCGGCGCGGACGCACGACGTCGCCGGCGCCGAGGACGCGCTCGCCGAGGCGTTCGCCGCGGCGCTGGTCGACTGGCCGGCGGGGGGCGTGCCCGACAATCCCGAAGGCTGGCTGCTCACCGTCGCGCGCCGCCGCCAGATCGATGCCGTGCGGCGCCAGCGCAGCGGCGAGGCGGCGGGCGGCCACCTGCGCCTGATCGCCGACGAGCTCGCGGCGGCCGCCGCCGAGCGCGCGGCGCTGCCCGACGAGCGGCTGGCACTGATGTTCGCCTGCGCGCACCCGGCAATCGATGCCGCGATCCGCGCGCCGCTGATCCTGCAGACCGTGCTCGGCTTCGATGCGGCGACGATCGGCTCGGCGTTTCTCGTCGCGCCGGCGACCATGGCGCAGCGCCTGGTGCGCGCCAAGCACAAGATCCGCGATGCCGGCATTCCGTTCCGCGTCCCGGAGCGCCGCGAGCTCGGCGACCGCCTGGCCGCGGTGCTCACCGCCGTCTATGCCGCGTTCGCCGAGGGCTGGGCGGATCCGGCCGGCACCGACGCGCGCCGCCGGGCGCTCGCCGACGAGGCGATCTGGCTCGGGCGGCTGCTGGTCACGCTGCTGCCCGAGGAGGCCGAGGCGCTCGGGCTGCTCGCGCTGATGCTCTACGCGCAGGCGCGTGCCGGCGCGCGGCGCGACGAGGCGGGCGAGTACGTGCCGCTCGCCGCCCAGGATCCGGCGCGCTGGGACGCGGCGCTGATCGACGAGGCCGAGGCGCTGCTGCGCCGCGCGAGCACGCTGCCCGGCCGCGGCCGCTACCAGCTCGAGGCCGCCGTGCAGTCGGCGCACGTCGTCCGGCGACGCACCGGCCACGCCGACTGGGCGGCGATCGAGCGCATCTACGACCTGCTGCTCGTCGAGACCGGCTCGCCGGTCGTGGCGCTCAACCGCGCGATCGCGGTCGCCGAGACGCGCGGCCCGGCGGCCGGCATCGCGGAGATCGAGGCGCTCGGCGCCGATCGGCGGCTGCACGACTACCAGCCGTACTGGGCCGCGCGCGCCGAGCTCCTGCAGCGCAGCGGTGACGCGCACGCCGCCGCCGAGGCCTACGATCGCGCCATCGGCCTCGAGCGCGATCCCGCCGTGCGCCGCTTCCTCGATCGCCGCCGCCGCGCGACCGCGGGCTGAGGGCGGAGCGCCAGCCCAAGACGATCAGCCACAGAGGCGGAGAGGACGCGGAGTCGAGTCAATCAGTCAGATCGACTCCGATGGACCAGCGACTCGGTGTCCTCTCCGCCCTCGGTGGCGTTCCCCTCGGTCACATCTCGACCGCGATCTTGAAGCCGCCGAAGATCAGGCGCTTGCCGTCGAACGGTGCGTTCTTCGGATCCATGCCCTGCAGCCGCGGATCCTGCATCACCTTCTTGTTCACCTGGTCGCGGTGGCGGCGCGACTCGTAGACGATCCAGGCGAAGATCACGACTTCGTCGTTCTTGAGCTTCACGCTCTGCGGGAACGACGTGTACTTGCCGGGCTTCACGTCGTCGGCGACGCATTCGATGTACTGCAGCGCGCCGTGCTCGCGCCACACCTTGCCGGCCAGGCGCGCCAGGCGCTTGTACGCCGCCAGGTTCTTCTTCGGAACGGGGAGGACGAAACCGTCAACGTAGCGGGGCATAGTGTGTGGCCTCCTTGTGCGATGCAGCATCCATGTGAGGTTGTTAAGTTGTTGAGTTGTCAGTTGGTAGGTTGGTGGGTTGATTGCGGTCGTGTCGGCTCCCGCCGGGAAACGTAACAACCTGACAACCTGCTCCATTCATCCGCCGGCCATGGCGCCGACGATGAGGAACGGTTCGTCGCCGCGCGCGACGGGGTCTGGCAGCGGCGTCTCGGGGGGCTCGTGCGAGAGGTCCTCGCTGCAGGCGAAGAAGCGCACGAAGGGCCGGCGCTGGCGCGTCGTCTGGTCGCGGATCGTGCCGCGCAGCATCGGGTACCGGGCCTCGAGTGCATCGAGGACGGCACCGATGGTCGGCGGCGCGTCGAGCGCGACCGTCACCTCGCGCCCGGTGCGCGCCAGCGTGCGCAGGTGCGCCGGCAGGACGACGCGGATCATGGCAGCGTCTGCACCTCGACGGCGAGCACCGGCGGCAGGTCGCGGACGATCGCCGACCACGAGTCGCCGCCGTCGCGCGACGCGTACACCTGGCCGCCGGTGGTGCCGAAGTAGACGCCGCAGCCCTCGAGCGCGTCGACCGCCATCGCGTCGCGCAGCACGTTGACGTAGCAGTCGCGCTGCGGCAGGCCGCGGGTCAGCGGTTCCCACTCCACGCCGCCGGTGCGGCTGCGGTAGACGCGCAGCCGGCCCTCGGGCGGGAAGTGGTGCGAGTCGCTGGTGATCGGCACGACGTAGATCGTCTCCGGCTCGTGCGCGTGCACGTCGATCGGGAAGCCGAAGTCGGTCGGCAGGTTGCCGCTCACCTCGCGCCACGACTCGCCGGCGTCGTCGCTGCGCATCACGTCCCAGTGTTTCTGCATGAACAGCACGTC
>CBFGUK010000129.1:0-13059 GCA_965651925.1 uncultured bacterium
GGCCGCGGCGCCGCCCGCGGAGGAGCCCTGATGGCCTCGCCGCCCGACCGGCATCCCGCGGCAGCCGCGATGCGGCGCGGCGCACGCCGCCTCACCGTTGCGCTCGCCACCGCCCTGGCCGGTGCCGGCTGCACCGGCCTGCAGGCCGTCCTCGCGCCGGCCGGCGAGGAAGCCGCCGCGGTCAGCCGGCTGACGGTGCTGCTCTTTGCCGGTGGCGGCGCGATCCTGCTCCTCGTCATCGCGCTCACCGCCTGGGCGACGCTCGTCCCGCCGGCGCGACGGCGCTGGCTCGCCGACGAGCGCGCGGTCCTGCTCGGCGGCGTGGCGCTGCCGGTGGTCACGCTCAGCGCGCTCCTCTGGCACGGGCTCGGGATGACCGCCACGCTGCGCGACGAGACCGAGCCGCCGGCGCTGGTGGTCGACGTGATCGGCGAACAGTGGTGGTGGCGCGTGCGCTATCCGGCGGCGGACGACGCCGCGGCGTTCGAGACGGCGAACGAGATCTGGCTGCCCGCCGGCGTGCCGGTCGAGCTGCGCCTGACCACCGCCGACGTGATCCACAGCTTCTGGGTGCCGGCGCTCGCCGGCAAGCTCGACATGATCCCCGGGCGCACGAACCGGCTGCGCCTGCGCGCCGACCGGCCCGGCGTCTACCGCGGCCAGTGCGCCGAGTTCTGCGGCGGCGCGCACGCGCTGATGGCGCTGTACGTCGTCGTCGCCGACGAACCCGCGTTCGCCACCTGGCGCCGCCGCCAGGCGGCGCCGGCGGTGCCGGCGAGCGATCCGTTCCTGCGCCGCGGCGAGGCCGCGTTCCTCGCCGCCGGCTGCGGCGCGTGTCACACCGTCGCCGGCACGCCGGCCGCCGGCGTCATCGGCCCGAACCTCACGCACGTCGGCGGCCGCCGCTCGCTCGCCGCCGGCGTGCTGCCGATTCACGCCGGCACGATGGCCGGCTGGATCGCCTCGAGCCAGCACATCAAGCCGGGCAACCGCATGCCGTCGTTCGCGTTCCTCGCCGGCGCCGAGCTGCGCGCGCTGGCGAGCTGGCTGGCGAGCCTCGAGTGAACCGCATGCGGCCCGGGGACAGCACGGGAGACGCGCCGTGGACGCGATGACCCATCCGAATCCGACGCCGCGCCCGCCGGGAGAGGTCGAGGCGCTGCGCAAGGCGTGGCGGCCGCCGCGCGGGCTGCGCTTTCTCACCGTCGTCAACAACACCTACATCGGCCTGCTCTACATCGGCACGGCGCTGCTCTTCTTCCTGCTCGCCGGCGTGCTGGCGCTGGTCATGCGCACGCAGCTCGCGATCGCCGAACACGACCTGATCAGCCAGGACCGCTACAACCAGTTCTTCACCATGCACGGCACGATCATGATGTTCCTGTTCGCCGTGCCGGCGGTGGAGGCGATGGGCGTCTACCTGCTGCCCAACATGCAGGCGGCGCGCGACCTGCCGTTCCCGCGCCTGAGCGCGTACGCGTACTGGGCCTATGCGGTCGGCGGGCTGATCTTCTTCGGCAGCCTGTTCGTCGATCTCGCGCCACGCGGCGGCTGGTTCATGTACCCGCCGCTGACCAGCAGCGCGTTCTCGCCGGGCCACAACGCGGACTTCTGGCTGCTCGGCATCGGCTTCATCGAGATCTCCGCCATCGCCGGCGCCATCGAGATCATCGTCGGCGTGCTGCGCACGCGCGCCCCGGGCATGTCGCTCGACAAGCTGCCGATCTACGCCTGGGCGATGCTGGTGTTCTCCGGCATGATCGTCTTCGGCTTTCCGGCAATCATCCTCGGCACCGCCCTGCTCGAGATCGAGCGCAGCTTCGACTGGCCGTTCTTCATCGCCGAGCGCGGCGGCGATCCGCTGCTCTGGCAGCACCTGTTCTGGTTCTTCGGCCATCCCGAGGTCTACATCATCTTCCTGCCCGCCGCCGGGTTCGTGTCGACGATCCTGCCGACCATGGCCGGCGTGCCGCTCGTCGCGTACCGCTTCGTCGTGCTCAGCCTGCTCGCCACCGGGTTCATCAGCCTCGGCGTCTGGGTGCACCACATGTTCGCCACCGGCATTCCGCGCCTGTCGGTGAGCTTCTTCTCGGCGGCGAGCATGGCGGTCGCCGTGCCGAGCGGCATCCAGGTGTTCGCCTGGATCGCGACCATCGCCGCCGGCCGCCTGCGCCTCACCGTGCCGACGCTCTTCCTCCTCGGCTTCCTGTTCATCTTCACGCTCGGCGGCCTCACCGGCGTGATGGTCGGCATGGTGCCGTTCGACTGGCAGGTGCACGACACCTACTTCGTCGTCGCGCACTTCCACTACGTGCTGATCGGCGGGATGGTCTTCCCGCTGTTCGCGGCGTTCTACTACTGGGCGCCGACGGCGAGCACGCAGCCGCTCTCCGAACGGCTCGGCCGCTGGGTCTTCGCGCTGATGTTCCTCGGCTTCAACATCGCGTTCTTCCCGATGCACATCAGCGGCCTGCTCGGCATGCCGCGGCGCGTCGCGACCTACCCCGCCGAGCTCGGCTGGGAGTGGCTGAACCTGACCAGCACCGGCGGCGCGTTCCTGCTCGCCCTGGGCGTGCTGCTGTTCCTGATCGATCTCGCGCGCCACTTCCGCCCCGGATCGCTCGCCGACGAGGGCGGCGCGGGCAACACCTGGCGCGCCGGCACGCTCGAGTGGCTGCCGAACGCGGCGTACGGCGTGCGCAGCATTCCGATCATCACCAGCCGCGACCCGCTCTGGGAGCAGCCGGGCCTGCCCGACGACGTCGCCGCCGGCCGCTACTTCCTCCCCGGTACCGCGACCGGCGGCCGCGAGACGATCGTCACCAGCCCGATCAATGCGGCACCACAGTACGTCCTGCAGATGCCGGGACCGGGGTGGCCGCCGGTGCTCGCCGCCTGGGGCACGGCGCTGTTCTTCTTCTGCCTGACGATCAAGCTGCTGCTGCCGGCGCTGGTGCTCGCCGTGTTCACCGTGGCGATGCTGCTGCGCTGGCTGTGGGACACCGATCCCGGTCCGACGCAGGAACCGATCGACATCGGCGGCGGCATCGTGCTGCCGGCGTACGCCACCGGCACGCGCTCGCACTCGTGGTGGGCGCTGGTGGTCATGCTGCTCGTCTCCGGCACGATCTTCGCCGTGCTCGTCTTCTCGTACTTCTATCTGCGGCTCGTCGCGCCGCAGGTCTGGCCCGCGGCGAGCGGCCAGGCGCTGCCGGCACTCGGCTGGCCCGCTACCGGCGCGGTGCTGCTGGCGCTGAGCAGCGCCGCGCTCGTGCTCGCCCGGCGCGCGCTCGCCCGCTCCGACCGCCGCGGCCACGGCCTCATGCGCTGCGCGCTGCTGCTCGCGCCGCTGCTGCTCGCACTCGCCTGGGGCGCCGAACTGTGGGCGCAGTGGCAGAGCGGGCTGCGGCCGAGCGCCACGAGTTACGGCGCGATCGTCTACATGGTCACCGCGCTGCAGGGCGCCTACGTCGCGATCGCCATCCTGATGGCGGGCTACACCGCGGTCCGCTCGTGGTGCGGGCGGCTCACCGCGCAGCGCAGCGTGACGCTCGAGAACACCGCGCTGTTCTGGCACTACACCGTCGCGCAGGGGCTCCTCGGCCTCGTGCTCGTGCACGGCGTGCCGCGCGTCCTGGGCTGACGGCGATGCCGGCACGCGAGTCGGGCTTCGTGCGCTACATCCTGGCGATCGTCGCCGGACCGCTGCTCTGGTTCGCGCATCTCGGCGCCGTGTACGGCTGGACGGCCGTGCACTGCGCCCGGCGCGACGCCGGCGGCGTCCTTGCCGGCGCCGGCACGCTGCGGCTGGCGATCGGCCTGATCACCGTCGTCGCGCTCGCCGCCGCCGCCGTCGTCGTCATCGCCGCGCTGCGCCGGCACGCGCGCAGCGCCGATGCCGCGACGCGCTTCGCCGCCACGGTCACCGCGCTCGCCGGCGGCCTCGCTGCCGTCGCCATCGCCTGGGGCGGCCTCCCGGCGATCGTCGTCGCCCATCCGTGCGGGCCGTGAGGTCGTTTCCCTCTCACGGGGGGAGAGGGAAATTCCGCGCTGGAGTGGTCGCCTCACCCTGACCCGCTGCGGGGCGGGGAGAGCGGATCGGGTGCCCTGTTCGTGGCGAGTGCGGCGCGGGCTTCGGCACGGAGGGCGAGGCGCAGGGCGAGCATGCCGGGCGCGAGGAACACGGTCGTGATCAACGGCGCGGTGAGGAGCCAGTAGCGCAGGCGGCCGTCGAGCGGACAGACGACGGCGGCGCCCGGGGCGCACGTCGCGGTGTGCAGCCACGGGGCGCCGATGCCGTTCCACAGCCCGTGCAGCACGACCGCGGCGCCGAAGCCGAGCAGCGCGACGGCGAGCGCACCGGCGGCGCCCGGGACGCGGCGCGCGCCGCCGATGCCGGCGCCGCAGCAGGCGGTGAACGTCGGATGCAGGAAGGCGCCGAGCGCGGCGCGCAGGTAGACGCTCTCGAGCAGCCCGCTCGCACCGCGCTGCAGCGCCGCGGCGGCGAAATAGGTCAGGTTCTCGGTCATGGCGAAGCCGGCGCCGACGAGCGCGCCGAACACGATGCCGGCGCGCACGTCGCCGAGCGCGCGCCGCCACACGAGCGCGAGCAGCACGAGCGCCGCCGCCTTCGCGCCCTCCTCGATCAGCGGCGCGCCGAGCGCCGCCGCCAGCCGCGTCGGATCGTCGGCGTGCGCGCGCAGCGCGTCGCGCAGCGCGCGGTTGAGCAGCGCGGCGACCACCGGCGCGACCACCGCCCCCCACAGGAAGACGGCGAGCAGCAGCTCGATCGGCCGGTGCGCGCGCCGGTCGAGGCGCGCGGCGAGCAGCGCCGCGACCAGGGCCGGCACGAGCGCCGCGGCGAGCAGCAGCGCCGGCGTCTCGAGCACGAGGTCGATGAACCCGGCGAGCAGCAGCGCGGTGGCGGCCACGGCCAGCCCGGTTCGCAGGCGATGCGCGCGCATGGATGCGCTCGGCTTATCGCGGATCGCGGAGCGCCGAAACGCTCGCCCCCCGACCGCAGGCCAGGTCGTTCCTCGCTTGTCGTCCCGCGCCGCAGAGCGATACGACGGCACGGCCATGATCACTCCGTTTCCTCACGCCCCGCGCGCAGCCTTCACCGCCGACCGGTCACCGGTCACTGGTCACCGGTCACCCCGCCCGACATGACCATCCGCTTCGAGCTGCCCGACGCCCATCCGCACGTCGCGCTGGTGACCATCGACCGGCCCGAGCGCGCCAACGCGCTCAGCCCGGCGATGCTCGGCGCGCTGGCGGCAGCGTGGCGGCGCATCGCCGAGGACGACGCCATCCGCTGCGCGGTGCTGACCGGCGCCGGTGCGCAGGCGTTCTGCGCCGGCATGGACATGCGGACCACCATCCCGGCGGCGCAGGCGCTGGCGCGCGGCGAGCGCATCGACCCCGCCGACTTCGACGGCCTGCGCAGCGCGGCGACGGCGACGCTCGCGGGCTTCGACCTGCGGACGCCGCTGGTGTGCGCGATCAACGGCCACGCGCGCGCCGGCGGCTGCGATCTCCTGCTCGCGGCGGAGATCCGCTACGCGGTGCCGCACGCGACGTTCGCGCTCGAGGAGGTGGCGCTCGGCCTGTACCCGACCGGCAATGCGACCGTGCTGCTGCCGCGCCAGATCGGCTGGGTGCATGCCCACGAGCTGCTGCTCACCGCGCGGCCGATCGACGCCGAGCGGGCGCGGACGATCGGGCTGATCAACGACCTCGTGCCCGCCGATCGTCTGCTCGACACCGCGCTCGCCACCGCCGATGCGATCGCCGCCAACGCGCCGCTCGCCGTGCGCGCGACACGCGCCGGCGTCCGCGACCTGCTCGCGCTGCCGCTCGACGTCGCGTGGCGCCGCCAGGAGGAGCTCGGCCGCCCCCTGCGCCGCAGCGAGGATGCGCGCGAGGCGCAGCGCGCGTTCGTCGAGAAGCGCCGGCCGCGCTTCCGCGGGCGCTGATCACGCGGAGGCGCGGAGCCCGAGCGCTCCGCGTCTCCGCGTGCTGCTCACGTCACGGCAGCGGCAGGCACTTCAGCGACTTGCCGTTCGTGGCTGGCGTGCAGCCGAGGACGGCGGTGATGCACACGTCGCCGATGCGGATCGTCTGGCGCATGCCGGCGCCCGCCTCCGCGATGGTGAACAGCGACTGGTTGCGCCCATCGAAGTTGAACACCGCGCTGTTCGCCTTGATCTTCAGCTTGCCCTTGCGCCAGCTCGGCGCCGCGGCGAGATCCGCTTCCTTGTCGAGGAACTTCCACTTCGGCTTCGTCGGCGTGCCGCCCTGCACGAAGCACGGCGTCGGCACGCAGTCCGGCGGCTCGATCTCGCTCTGGAACAGCAGGCCCGAGGTCGTGTTGTTCCAGATGATCTTCACCGGCTGGGTATCGGGATCGATCGTCAGGCCCTGGGCGAACGTGAACTGGCCCTTGGTCTTCCAGCGATCGAGCTCGGCCGGTGTCGGCTTGTCGAGGAACTTCGTCAGGCGCACCGAGGCGGCGACGATGTTCGGGCCGGAGAGATCCTCGCAGCCGAGGATCGCCGTACCGCCGGGATTGGTGTCGCAGGTGGACAGGCAGACGTCGTCCTGGACGAGGTTGCCGTCGTCGCACTGCTCGTCCGCCTCGACGATGTCGTTGCCGCAGCAGCCCTGGCCCGGCGGGCAGTCGGCGGCGGTCGTGCAGGTCGCGTGGCTGCCCGTGCAGCTGCCGGAGATCGTACAGTCGTTGGCGCACGGCCCCGCGCCGTTCGCCGCGCCGAGGTCGCACTGCTCGGCCGGCTGGTCGAGGATGCCGTCGCCGCAGGCGCACACCGCGTCGTCGCGGCCGTTGCACTGGTCGCACGCATCGCCGACGCCATCGCCGTCGTCGTCGGCCTGCACACACGTCTCGCCCGGCGGGCACTCGCTGCTCAGCCCGCCCGGGCAGGTCTCGCTGCCTGGCCCGCTGCACACGCTCGGCGGGTTGGCGACCAGGGGGCAGTTGTCGATGCCGGTCGGCAGGCCGTCGCCGTCGTCCTCGGGCAGCAGCGCGAAGCCCTCGATGTTCTGCCCCGAGCCCGTCAGGCCGACCGCGACGCCGTCGAAGAACTTCGTCACCGTGCCGACCGGCGTGCGCGTGCGGTTGCACACGCCGCTCGTGCAGTCGCCGTCGGACGCGCACGGTGCGCCGCCGATCGCACAGCTGCCGGTGTCGCACGCGACGTCGGTGCCCGGACAGTCGTCGAGGTTCGCGCACGGCTTGTTGCTCGGCACGCAGAGGCCGTTGCCGAACGTGCCGTCGTAGAGCAGCAGGTCCTTGCCCGGGGCGTGCGGCGGGAAGCCGGTCGGCACACCCGAGCCCTTCTTGAACACCATCTGACCGCTCATCGTCAGCGGATCGAAGGCGAGGAAGTCGAGCGCCTCGATGTCGCTCGTCAGGCCGGCGGCGCCGCCGCCGTTGAGCTGGTCGGCTTCGAGGAACATCGCGAAGGCGCACGCCTCGACGGTGCCGTTGAGCGCGAAGTCGTTCGGCCGGCAGCGCAGCAGGTCCTCGTTCTCGAAGTGCACGCCGTCGAGCCCCGGCCCGCCCGAGCCGCCGGTGAGCGAGCCGATGATCGGACACGTGTGCGGCGCGGTGAGGACGGCTGAGACGGCGTCCTCGCAGCTGCCGTCGCGCAGCACGGCGAGCGCATCCCACGGCTTCGCCGTCACCTCCTCCTGCTGCGTCAGATCGCCGTTGAGATAGAGCTTGAACGTGCCGGCATCGTACGGGCCGCCGCCGACGAACGGCTTGAGCTTGTCGGCGGGATCGAGCACGCCGAGGTCGGTGTTGGCGAGCACGCCGATGCCCGGCACGGTGGTGTCGTTCAGGGTGACGAACGTGATGTTGCCGTTCGGCGTCACCTCGGCGGCGCGGATCTGGTTGTTGATGTCGAGCGCCGGCGCACTGCCGTCGAGGAACAGGCTCCAGACGCAGGCGGTGATCGGCAGGCCGGTCGAGGTCGGCGTGCAGAGCACGAGGTCCTCCTCGCCGGCGACGATGCATTCGCCGGAGCCGACGGTGCACACCGTGCAGCCGGTGTTGCACAGCGTCGTCGAGCCGGCCGTCTGCGGCGAAATGACGACCAGCGGATCCGCCGCTGGCGCGCCGGACGCGGCGAACAGCGCGATGGCGAAGACGATGCGACGCGCGGACACGAGCCTGCATCCCGTCATGAGAAGCTCCCGGCAGTGGATTTGTAACGTGACCAGGCATCTTCTTAGTCGTCTGCGGCCCGCAGCGGCAATACGGAAAAACCCTATTGGCAATCTTTCTCGAGAATCCTGGCGCGAGCTAGAACAGTTCTCGAATACGCGCGTGTAGCCGCGGGCCCTGTGCCCGCCGGCGACGCGCAGCGGCGCCCGGGGCGGGGCGTGGCACAGGCGTGCCGTTCCTTCATGGATGCCGCACCGCCCCACCCGGCGGTGCGGATGCACCGCCGGCGGCCACAGCGGCCGCGGCTACAGGTGGCGCCGCAAAGCCTTGTCCGTCCGGAGGGGCGCGTATACAACGCCGGCGACCAGCGAGGGGTGGGCATGGAGTTCGGACTGTTCGTTCAGGCGCACGTGCCGCGGCACGAGATGGAGACCGATCCGGTCAACGCCGAGCACGACCGCCTGATGCGCGAGCTCGAGCTGGCGGTCGCGTGCGACGCCGCCGGGTGGAAGTACGTGTGGTCGGTCGAGCACCACTTCCTCGAGGAGTACTCGCACCTCTCCGCCTCGGAGGTGTTCCTGCCCTACATCGCGGCGCGCACCCGGCGCATTCACGTCGGCTCGGCGATCTTCAACATCACGCCGCCGGTCAATCACCCGGCGCGCATCGCCGAGCGCGTCGCCATGCTCGATCACCTCAGCGAGGGCCGCTTCGAGTTCGGCACCGGGCGCGGCTCGTCGAGCACCGAGTTCAAGGGCTTCGGCATCCCCGACGGCGAGACGACGCGGGCGATGTTCGACGAGTCGCTGCGCGAGATCCTGCGCATGTGGCGCGAGACGCGCTACCGCTACGACGGCACGTACTTCTCCATGCCCGAGCGCAACGTGCTGCCGAAGCCGTACAGCCAGCCGCACCCGCCGCTGTGGGTCGCCTGCGGCAGCCCGTCGACGTTCGAGAAGGCCGGCCGCCTCGGCCTCGGCGCGCTGTGCTTCAGCCTCGGCTCGCCGAAGGACTTCGCCCCGCTGATCCGCGTCTACAAGGACGCGATCCGTCACGCCGAGCCGGTCGGCGCGTACGTCAACGACAACGTCGCCTGCGTCACCCAGCTCGTCTGCCTCGAGGACGGCAAGCGCGCCCGCGACGTGGCGCTGAACATGGGCAGCGGCTACCACACGAGCCTCGTCTTCCGGTACCTCGACACCTTCCCGCGCCCGGCCGGCGTGCCGCAGTGGCCGGCGCTGATCCCCGATCCGACGCCGGCACAGCTCGAGGAACGCATCGCCAGCGGTCAGCGCATCGTCGGCGATCCCGACGAGTGCGCGCGTGCCGTGCAGCAGTACGCCGACGTCGGCTGCGACCAGATCATCTTCGGCATTCTCGCTTCGACGCAGCCGCAGGACGTGGCGCTCGAGACCGTGCGCCTGTTCGGCCGCGAGGTGCAGCCGCGCTTCGACACCGACCCGGTGCACAGCACGACGCGCTACCGTGAGGCGGCGCTCGAGCGCGCGTGATGCGAACGTTTCAACGCGGAGACGCGGAGACGCGGAGGGACGCAGAGGACAGCATATGACGTTACCTCTGCGACCCACCCCGTCACCGCGCCTCGGCGTTGCAACCGTCACGGTCTGTCCGCCCGACCGGCTGGTGTGCGGCCTGCAGGTGCCGATCGCGGCGCAGAGCACGACGTTCGTGCAGCCGTGGGAGGCGGCGGCCGGCGTCGAGGAGCTGCGCCGCGTCGCGGTCGCCGCCGACCAGGCCGGCCTCTTCTACCTCGCCGTCTCCGATCACGTCGCCGTGCCGCGCTCGCACGCCGACGCGATGTCGACCGTGTGGTACGACGCCGTCGCGACGCTCGGCTTTCTCGCCGCCGTGACGACGCGCATCCGCCTGCTGTCCTACGTCTGGGTGGCGCCGTACCGCCACCCGCTGGTCACCGCCAAGGCGTTCGCGACGCTCGATGCGCTCTCGCAGGGACGCGTCATCCTCGGCGTCGGCGCCGGCCATCTCGAAGCGGAGTTCGCGGCCCTCGGCGTCGACTTCCGCCGCCGCGGCCGCCTGCTCGATGAGGCGATCGACTGCATCGCCGCCGCGTGGCGCGACGAGTACCCGGAGCACGCCGGCGCGACCTGGACGGTGCGCGATCTCGGCCAGCGCCCGCGGCCGGTGCAGCAGCCGCGGCCGCCGATCTGGGTCGGCGGCTCGACGCGCCCCGCACTGCGCCGCGCCGCCGAGCGCGGCGACGGCTGGCTGCCGCAGGGCGTGCCGGAGATGGGCATGGCGGCGGCGATCGCGTTCATTCACGAGCACCGGCAGCGCACGCGCGGCGCGGCGCCGATCGAGCTCGGCATGAACGCGCCGTGGCTCTACGTCGGCACGCCGGGGTTCGCCGTGCCGGACGGGACGCGCAGCGGCTCGCCCGCCGCGCTCGCCGAGATCTTCCACGGCATCCGCCGCCTCGGCGTGCAGCACTGCGGCATCCGCTTCCGCACCCGCTCGTGCGACGAGCTCTGCGACCAGATCGCCGCCTTCGGCGCCGACGTGCTGCCATTGATCAATGTCTGATTCCTCAACGCGAAGCCGCGAAGACGCGGAGGCCTTCGCGGCTTTGCGTCTTCGCGTTGAAGATCCGGAGGGATGATGCTGCTCGAAAGGCGCGTCGCGATCGTGTCGGGAATCGGGCCGGGAATGGGGCGTGAGATCGCGCTGGCACTGGCGCGCGAGGGCGCGGACATCGTCCTCGCGGCGCGCGGCGCCGACAAGCTCGAGGCGCTGGCGGCGGAGATCCGCGCCGGCGGGCGGCGCGCGGTCGCCGTGCCGACCGACATCGCGCGCGCCGAGGACAGCGCGCGGCTGGTCGACGCCGCCATCGCCGAGCTCGGCCGCATCGACGTGCTGGTCAACAACGCGTTCAAGGGCGGCGTCGAGCCGCCGTTCGCCGACGCCGATCTCGCCGCCTGGCGCGCGGTGTTCGACGTCAACGTCTTCGGCGCGCTGCAGCTCACGCAGGCGGTCGTGCCGCACATGCGCCGCCAGGGCGGCGGCTCGATCGTGTTCATCAACTCGATGTCGATGCGCATCATCGAGCCGCGCTTCGGCGGCTACGCATCGTCGAAGGGCGCGCTGATGACCGCGGCGCAGACGCTCGCCCGCGAGCTCGGGCCCGATCGCATCCGCGTCAACAGCGTCGTCCCCGGCTACATCTGGGGTCCCGCGCTGCAGGGCTACTTCAAGCAGCTCGCCGCCCAGCAGGGCGTGACGCCGGACGACATCTACCGCGCCATCGCCTCCCGCACCGCGCTCAACCACATCCCCACCTCGGCCGAGATCGCCGACGCCGTCGTCTTCTTCGCCTCCGACCTCTCCCGCGTCGTCACCGGCCAGGCGCTCGACGTGAACGGGGGGCATTTCTTTCACTGAAAACGGCGTGACCGGTGACCCGTGACCGGTGACCGAGCTTTGCACAAAAAGCCCTGGTAATGGCGTGAGCTCCCTCATGCCGCGGACCGCATATGGCTTATGGCATATGGCCCGGAGCCCCCTCTGGCCATAAGCCATAAGCCATACGCCATACGCGGGACGATGCGGGAAGCCGGTTTTTGTGCAAAGCCCGGTGACCGGTCATCAGACAGCTGAGCCCGCTCTCCGAGCTCCGCGCCTCCGCGTCTTTGCGTTGCGCGCTACACGAGACGAAACACACACCTGCACCCCACCCAGTGACCGGTCACTGGTCACCGGTCACCGGTCACCGGTCACGATTCTCTTTTTGTGCTTGTTACGCTATTGCGCACGCGCGTGCGTCATCTCGTTCTCCTGCTCGTCGTGCTGGTCGTGTCGGGGCCGGGGCACGCCCAGGATGAGCTGCTGATCGACGAGGAGCTGCCGGCGGCGTCGACGCCGACCGAGCCGCCGCCGGACACGCCGACGCGCCGGCCGACCCGCCGCCCGACGCGCCCGCCGACGGCGACGGCGAGCGACACCGACACGCCGACGCCGCTGCCGACCGACACACCGGCCGACACGCCGACGCCACCGCCGGAGACGGAAACGGCAACGGTGACGACAACGGCAACGCACACGGCGACCGTCACCGCCGTCCCGCCGTCACCGACACGCGTGCCGACGCGCGCCGCGCAGCAGGCCACCGCCACCGCACCGCCGCTGCCGCCACCGACCGCGGCCGAGACGGCGACGGCGCCGCTGCCGCTGGCCGGCCGCCTGACCGCCGGCGGCGAGATCGGCCTCCTGCCGCTGGCGCTCGGGGCGCTGCTCGCGCTCTGCTCCGCCTGGGTCGGGGCCCGCCTGGCGCGCGGCGGCGAGCGCCGCGAGCGGCGCCGCGCGCGCGAATCGCTCGCCACCGCGATGCTGCTCGAGCTGCGGCGCGTCGATGCCGTCCTGCGCCGCGTCGTCGCGCTCGACAACCCGGCCTCCTTCCCGTCACTCGAGCATCCGATCATCGAAGCGGCCCTGCGCGACCTGACGCTGTTCGAGCCCGACACCGCGGCGCGCATCGCGCAGTTCCACGGCGCGCTGCGCGGCATCCAGCACGAGATCGCCGACTACCGCGACAACCCGCTGCGCTGGGCCGGCCGCCTCGGCGAGCTCAACCAGCTGATCAAGGCGCGCGCCGCCGCCGCCTGCCGCGCCGTGCCCGACCTGCTCGCCGCGCTGGAAAAGGCCGGCGGCGCGCCGCCGCCACACCTCGGCGAGCCGGCCGCCGCCGGCGAGCGCAGCACGCTGCCGCCCTCACCGTTCGCCGGCGGCGACGACGACTGGACGCTGTAGGAGCGAGGTGCCGGGACATCATCAGCCACCGAGGCGCAGCGGACGCGACGTCGAGTCCATTCGGTCAGATCGAATCTGTCAGACCCAAT
>CBFGUK010000130.1:0-12897 GCA_965651925.1 uncultured bacterium
GGGCCGCGGCTACACTGGCGCGGCGGTGAATCGAATCAAGCGCGCGTCGCCCAATCCAACAGGCGCCGACGGAGCGGCGCCCTCCAGGGCGCTGTCTCAAGAGCGGGCGGCGCTACATGGAGCCGACAACCCGGGCCCCTAACAGCCTAACAGCGTAACAGCCTAACCGCCTTCGCCTACATGACGAGGGTGTGGGGCGTGCCCCTGAGTCACGCCCCACACCGGCCGACCGAAGTCGGTGTTCCCCCTTCAGCGGTTCCGTACCGAGACGGTACGGGTCTCGTCATCCCGTCGGCCGTCGGCGGCGCTCACCGAGGCGTTGAAGGTGAGCGAGCTGCCGTTCGGCGTGTTCGGCGCCACGCTGTGCGTGAGCTTGATCGTCTGGTTGCCCGGGCCCTTGACGCTCGGGAACACCCAGGTGATCCGGCGGCGCCCGTCGGTCAGCGTCTCCTGCGACTGCGGGCCGGGGATGGCGGACTGGAAGCCCGCCGCGGCCGGTCCCTCGAGCGTGACGGTGACGTTCTGCGCCGGGCCGCGGGCGCCGTTGGACACGGTGAGCGACGACTTCAGCGTGCCCGGACGGCCGCCGGCGATGGTCACGTTCTTCGGCATCGTGAAGTTGAGCGACAGCCGGCCGTCGCCCGGCGTCGTGCCGGTACGCACGCCGCCCGTCCACGACGCCTGCGCGGAGTTGCCCTCGGCATCGACCACCGTGGTGCGGTTGGTCAGCGAGGCGCCGGCGACCGCCGTCGGGCCGAGCTCGGCCTTGATGACGATCATGCGCGTCTGGCCCGGCTGCATGGTCGGGATCCGCCAGGCGAGCAGCGTGCCGTCGATGTCGGCCGGCGGCGGATCGGATTCGAGGAAGTCGAGCCCCGGCGGCAGCGCGTTGTTGACCACCACGTCGGTGGTCGGCAGCGCCCCCTGGTTGGTCAGCTTGACGACGTAGACCACCGTCGTCACCGCGCCGATGCGCAGGTTGCGCGGCGCGCCGCTCAGGTTGAGCAGGTACGGTGAGTCGGGGCCCGATTCGGTGCGGTAGAGCGTGACCTCGACCGCGCTGGCGACGTAGCCGGAGTCGTCCTCGACCCAGGCGCGCAGCGGAATCAGCGTGCCGTCGTAGTACTCGTCGGGGTCGAAGATCGTGAAGCTCGCGAAGATGCGGTCGGCGCTGGTCGGCGCGAGCTCGCCGATGTCCCACTCGTACTCGTCGTCGGCCGGCGGGCTCGAGTACTCGAGGTCGAGGTTCGGATCGGGCTCGGCGCGCACGACGACGCCGGTGAGCGTCTCGTCGCTCAGGTTCGAGAACGTGATCGCGTAGACCAGCTCGTCGAGCGCGCCGACCGGATCGGGCAGGTCGTCGATCGACATGCCGAGCACGCCCGGCGAGACGACCTCGGTGTCCTCCCAGGTGCGGGCGACGCGGCCGGTGTCGTCCTCGACCTGCGCGAGGTTGCGCACGATCGTGCCCGGCTTCGCGTCGGGCTTCACCTCGGTGACGATGTTGATCGTGCGCGAGCCGCCGGCGGGCAGGAACGGAATGCTCCAGCGGTCGTTGGTGCCGAAATCCGGCGGCGGCAGCGAGGAGACGACGGTGAGGTTCGGGTCGAACAGCTCGCGCACAATGATGCCGCGCATCGCCTCGTCGCTGCGGTTGGCGATGATCAGCTCGTAGGTCAGCGGATCGCCGGGCGCGACGCCGTCGGGATCGTCGATCTTCTCGATCTCGAGGCTGAGGTCGGTCTGCACGGTGGTGGTGACGTCCGGCCCGAGGCCCGGCGTGACCATCGGCGGAATCAGCGCGGTGATGTTGTAGCCGGTGAACACGATCACCGTGTCGTCGGGCAGGCCGTCGTTGACGCGCACGGTCAGCGTGACCATGCCGCCGCCGCTGGTCGGCAGGTCGTCGAAGCTCCACTCGACGGTACCGGTGCCGCCGACGCCCGGATCGAGATCCGCCTCGGGGTTCGCCGACTCGAACGTCGTGCCCGCCGGCACGTTCGCGGTGAGCGTCAGGTTGCTCGCCAGGCCGCCGGCGTTGGTGAACAGGATGGTGTAGGTCACCAGGTCGCCGGCGCGTACCGGATCGCGGCTGACCGAGGCGCTGAGCTCGAGCACCGGCGGCGGCTGCGTCGGCGTCGCCGTCGGCGTGTCGGTCGGCGTGCTGGTCGGCGTATCCGTCGGCGTGTTCGTCGGCGTGTTCGTCGGCGTGAACGTCGGCGTCTCGGTCGGCGTGTCCGTCGGTGTCATCGACGGCGTCGCCGTGTCGGTCGGCGTCGGCGTGATCGTCGGCGTCGAGCTCGGCGTCCAGGTCGGGCCGACGAGGACGACGGTGACCGCGCCGTCGAAGCCGACCACCGGCGCGATCGGCGCCGCATCGGGATCCTGCGCGATGCCGTTGCTGATGGTCAGCGGATACGTGCCCGGCAGCGCGCCGCCGGCGATGTCGAAGCGGCAGGTGTAGAGCAGCCCGTCGGGGATCGGATCGTTGTTGATCGGCGGGCCCTGGATGAAGACGCGCAGGGTCGACTGCGTGCCGACGACGCTGACGATGCCGGCCGACAGCAGCTTGCCGTTGGCCGGATTCGCCGTGCAGTTCGCCGGATCGATGCTCAGCACCGTGTTGTCGAAGGTGATGTCGTTGCCCGTGCCGGCGACCTGGGCGCCGAGGAACGAGCTGTTGAGCGTCGCGGTGATGTCGATCGGCTGACCGGCGAGGCCGGTGTTCTCGCCGAGATCGATGACGATGCTGATCGGCGTCTCGGTCGGCGTCGGCGTCTCGGTCGGCGTGCCGGTCTCCGTCGGCGTGCCGGTCTCGGTCGGCGTCTCCGTCGCCGTCGCGGTCGCCGTCGGCGTGTCCGTGTCGGTCGGCGTCGCGGTCACCGTCGGCGTGTCGGTCGGCGTCGGCGTATCGGTCGGCGTCGCGGTGATCGTCGCCGTCGGGCCGACGAGCGTGACGGTGATCGCGCCGTTCGCGCCGGTGACGAACGGCAGGTTGAGCCCCATCGGATCCTGCGCGACGTGGCTCGAGCCGGTCAGCGTGTAGGTGCCCGGACCGGCGCTGCCGAGGATGTCGAAGTTGCAGGTGTAGAGCGGCCCGTCGGGGATCGGATCGGTGTAGAGCGGCGCGCCGAGGACGAGGATGCGCATCGTCGTCAGCGTGCCGTTCACGCCGACCACGCCGCCCGCCAGGGTGCGCTGCAGGGCTGGATTGACCGTGCAGTTGCCGATGTTGAGGGCCAGCGCGGTGTTGTCGAAGGTGATGTCGTTGCCGGCGGCGGCGACCTCGAGGCCGGAGGTCACCAGCGTCGTGGTGATCGCCACCTGGCCGTTCGGCAGACCGTTGCCGGTGCCGAGATCGACGTGAACGATCAGCGGCGTGCTGGTGACCGTCGGCGTCGCGGTCGACGTCGGCGTCTCCGTCGCGGTGTGGGTCACCGTCGGCGTCGCCGTGTCGGTCGCGGTGGCCGTCGCGGTGGCGGTGTCGGTCGCGGTGGCGGTCGGCGTCGCCGTGTCGGTCGGCGTGCTGGTCGGCGTGTCGGTCACCGTCGGCGTCGCCGTCGCGGTCGCCGTGACGGTGAAGGTGTTGATCGGCGTCTCGGTCGCCGTCGGCGTCTCGGTGGCCGTCGCGGTGACCGTATCGGTGGCGGTCGCCGTCGCGGTCGCCGTGTCGGTCGGCGTGGCGGTGGCGGTCGGCGTGTCGGTCGCCGTCGGCGTCTCGGTGGCCGTGGCGGTGAACGTCGCCGTCGCCGTCGCGGTCGGTGTGTGCGTCGCCGTCGGCGTGAACGTCTCGGTCGGGGTGTTCGTGACCGTCGCCGTGTGGGTGGCGGTGGCGGTGACCGTCGGCGTGTGCGTCGAGGTCGGCGTCGCGGTGACCGTCGCCGTCGGGCCGACGAGCGTGACGGTGATCGAGCCGTTCGCGCCGGTCACCGGGCTGAGATTGTTGCCGTCCGGATCCTGGGCGATGTGGTTCGAGCCGGTCAGCGTGTAGCTGCCGGGCAGCGCGCTGCCGAGGATGGCGACGTTGCAGGTGTAGAGCGGGCCGTCGGGCATCGGATCGGTGTTGAGCGGCGCACCGAGGACGAGGATGCGGACGGTCGTCAGGTTGCCGCTGCTGCCGATCACGCCACCCGACAGCGTGCGCTGCAGCGCCGGGTTCACCGTGCAGTTGGCGATGCTGAGCGAGAACGCGGTGTGGTCGAAGGTGACGTCGTTGCCGGCCGCGGCGACGTCGAGCCCGGAGGTGACCAGCGAGGTGGTGATCGCCACCGAGGTGTTCGGCAGGCCGCTGCCGGTGCCGAGGTTGACGTGCACGATCTGCGGCGTGTTGGTCACCGTCGGCGTCGCGGTCGCGGTCGCCGTCGCCGTCGCCGTGAACGTCTGCGTGCCGGTCGAGGTGACCGTCGGCGTGGCGCTCGCCGTCGCCGTGGCCGTCGCGGTCGCGGTATCCTCGGGCGTCGCGGTGGCGGTCGGCGTGTCGGTGATCGTCGCCGTCGCGGTGACCGTGAACGTCTGGACCGGCGTCTCGGTGTCGGTCGGCGTCGCCGTCGCCGTGGCGGTGAAGGTCGCCGTCGACGTGCTGGTCTGCGTCGCGGTGGCCACCGGCGTCGCGGTGACCGTCGGCGTGCTGGTCACCGTCGCCGTCGGGCCGACGAGCGTGACGGTGATCGAGCCGTTCGCGCCGGTCACCGGGCTGAGGTTGAGCCCCATCGGATCCTGCGCGAGGTGGTTCGAGCCGGTCAGCGGATACGTGCCCGGCAGGGCGCTGCCGAGGATGGTGAACGTGCAGGTGTAGAGCGGCCCGTCGGGCATCGGGTCGGTGTTGAGCGGCGCGCCGAGGACGAGGATGCGCATCGTCGTCAGGTTGCCGCTGACGTTGACGACGCCGCCCGACAGCGTGCGCTGCAGGGCGGGGTTCACGGCGCAGTTCGCGAGGCTGAGCGCGAACGCGGTGTTGTCGAAGGTGATGTCGTTGCCGGCGGCGGCGACATCGAGCCCGGCGGTGACCAGCGAGGCGGTGATGTTGACCGAGCCGTTCGGCAGGCCGCTGCCCGAGCCGAGGTTGATGCGGACAATCTGCGGCGTGTTCGTCGCCGTCGCGGTGGCGGTGTGCGTCGCGGTCGGCGTCGCGGTGTGCGTCGCCGTCGGTGTCGGCGTGTCGGTCACCGTCGGCGTCGCGGTGTGCGTCGGCGTCGCGGTGGCGGTGTCGGTCGGCGTCGCCGTGACCGTGTCGGTGATCGTCGGGGTTGCGGTGGCGGTGTCGGTCGGCGTCGGGGTGACGGTGTCGGTGATCGTCGGCGTCGCGGTGTCGGTAGCGGTCGGCGTCGCCGTGTCGGTCGCCGTCGCGGTCGGCGTCGGCGTCTCGCTGGCCGTGGCGGTCGCGGTGGCGGTCGCCGTATCGGTCGCGGTCGGCAGCGGCGTGTCGGTCGCGGTCGGCGTCGCGGTGTCGGTGGCCGTCGCGGTGACGGTCGCGGTGTCGGTGACGGTGGCGGTCGGCTCCGGGGTGTCGGTCGCGGTGGCGGTGTGCGTCGCCGTGGCCGTGTCGGTGGCCGTGGCGGTGGCGGTTTCGGTCGGCGTCGCCGTGTCGGTTTCGGTCGGCGTCGCGGTGTCGGTCGGCGTGTCCTCCTGGGCGCGCGCCGGCAGGGCGAACGCGATCACGACCAGCAAGGCGAGGACGGGCAGCAACCGGCGGTACGTCGTGATCGTCGTTGTCATATCCCCCCGCACTTTCTCCGCGATTCCCCTCACGCCGGGCAGCCGGCGAGTGCCGCGTTCACCGCGGCGATGAGCTCGTTGACGGCGACCTGCCCGTTGCCGTCGGCGTCGAACACCGTGCACTCGTCGAGCGCGGTATTCCCCAGCGCGATGTTGACGCCGCGGATGAGCTCGTTGATCGACACCTGCGCGTCGCCGTCGCAGTCGCCGGTGCAGACCGTCGCGCCCGGTGTCGGCGTCACGGTGACGTCGGGCGTGTCGGTGATGCTCGGCGTCGGCGACGGCGTGAACGGCGCGTCGGTGCCGTTGAGGACGACCGTGACGCGATCCTCCGTCGAGGCGCTGGCGGCGACGTCGATGCGGTCGTCGTCGTTGAGATCGGCGAGCACCAGCGCATCGAGCGCGTCGCCACCGACGATCGTCTCGCCGAAGCGGAACGTCCCCTCGGCGGTGCCGGTCCACAGCTCGGCGCCGAGCGCGCTCAGCACGACGAGGTCGTCGAGCCCGTCGTCGTCGCAGTCGGCCAGCGCCATCGTCTCGACGAGGAAGCCGACGCGCTGCTCGACCGGCGCGGCGAACGTGCGCGGCGCGGTCTGGGTCAGCGTCACCAGCCGGCCGGTGGCCGACGTGGCGACCAGCACCTGCGGCAGGGCGCGGCCGGGCACCTCGTGCACCAGCGCCGCGACCGGCGTGCTCGTCGCCAGCAGCTCGACCGGCGCGCCGAGCGGTGCGGCGGGATTGCCGGTGCCGTAGAGCGCGAAGACGCGGCCGCCGTCGCGATCCGCGACCAGCGCGTCGACCACGCCGTCGCCATCGAGGTCGCCGAGCGTGATCGCGCTCGGCGCCGTGCCGACCACCGTCGTGCCGGCGGCGGCAAAGCGCCCGGTCGGTCCCGAGGCGTTGCGCTGCCCGGCGAGGACGCTGACCAGGCCGCCACCGCCACCCGTCTGCGCGTAGCCGACGACGAGGTCGGGCGCGTCGTCATCGGTGAGCTCGCCGGCGGCGATGGCGCGCGGGAAGAACCCGCTCAGGCGATACTCGGCCGGCTCGGCGGGCAGGGTGCCGTTGGCGCGCGTCAGGTAGACGAGCACGCTGGCGCGGATCGGCAGCTCGGTGATGTCGTCGACGATCACCGCGACGTCGTCGCGACCGTCAACGTTGAAATCGCCGCCCGCTATCCCCTGCAGAATGTATTGCGTCGCACTCACGGTCACGCGCCGCTCCGGAAAAAAGCTCCCCTGCCCCCGATTGCCGAGAATCGACAGCGACGGGCCTTCGCTACCCGCCTCGTTCGCCGTCACCAGATCACGTCCGGCCTGCTCGTCGAGCACCGCGTCGACGATGCCGACCGGCGACCCGTCCACCGCGTAGGTCCCCGGTGCCCCGAACAGCGGCGCCGCCCAGCCCGGCGAGGCCGCCACGCACAGCCAAACGGCCCAGGTGAGGAGGACCACCCGCCTCACGTCGGGCACCCGGAGGCACACTCGCATGCATAAACGTCCGAACGGCGCATCCTATTGTCCGGTGTCGAAGTATTTCAAGGAATTTTGGCGATGCGGCGGGCGCACGGTTTGCCTTGCCGCTCAAGGACGGGACGAATATGACCATGGTTATGCCCGCACACGCTTCTAATTGGCAACTGTCTGGGAAGAGGGCCGCCGGGCTTTTGCTGCAGGCACTGCTCACCGGCGCCTTGGTTTTGTCGTTTGCGGAGGCAGCGCGCGGGCAGGAGTGCCTGTACGTGCTCAGTCGCCTGCGCGGCACGGTCGACGCCTTCGCGCGCCCCGACCTGACGCTCGAGGCGGCGGTCGCGCTGCCAGACTGCCCGTTGTCACCGCCGACCTGTATGCCGACCGCACTCGCCGTCGATCCGGCCCGCCGCCGCGTCTACGTCTCGCGCCAGGACACCGGGGTCGTGCAGATCCTCGACATGAACGGCATCGAGCCGCCCGTGTCGCTCACCGCCGGCACCGCCCCGGCCGATCTCGTCCTCACCCCGGACCGCAGCCGCCTGCTGGTCGCGAACCTCGCCAGCGACACCGTGTCGGTCATCAGCACGTCCACCGACACGGTCATCGACACGATCCCGGTTGGCGACGCGCCGCGCGGCCTGGCGCTGCTGCCCGACGGCTCGCGCGCCTTTGTCGCCAACTCCGGCTCGGGCATGAACCCGGCATGGTCGATCTCGGTCATCGACCTCGGCACGCTCGCGGTGGTTGACACGTGGGATCTGCCGGCCGCTCCGGCTGCGCTCGCCGTGTCACCGGATGCCATGCGGCTCTATGCCAGCCTGAACAACGGCACCATCGCCGTGTTCACGCTGCCGCAGGGACCACCGCCGCGTTCGGTTGCCGTCGGTACGCGACCGCGCGGCATCGCCTTCGTGCCCGATGGCAGCCGCGCCTATGTGACGAACAGCCTCGACAACACGCTCACCCCGATCGACACCACGAGCGAGACTGCAGAGGCTGCAATCCCGGTCGGCAGCGCGCCGCTCGACATTGTCATCACCGACGACGGCGCGACGGCATACGTTGTCGACTCTGGTGGAGACAACACCCTGTCAGTCATCAGTCTGCCTGACGGCCCGGTAACGACGCGCGGCGAGCAGTTCGCGCCGTTCGATCTCGCGCTCGGCAGCTGTCCGCTGCTGCCGACGCCGACGCCGACGGTGACGACCTCGCCGCAGCCGACCGGGACGCCGCCGGTGGCGGCGTGCGCCGGCGACTGTGACGGCGACGCGACGGTGAGCATCAACGAGCTGATCACCGGCGTGAACATCGCGCTCGGCAACAGCCCGGCCTCCGCCTGTCCGGCGTTCGACGGCAACGGCGACGGCGAGGTCGCGATCAACGAGCTGATCGCCGCGGTGAATGTCGCGCTGGCCGGCTGCTGAGCCTGCCGCGCACCGGCGCGGCCGCCGCGCGGCGGCCGCGCTCGGCATCGCGCTGCTGTGCGCCGCCGCCGGGTGCAGCAGCGGCGCGCTGACGCGCAGCAGCGCCCGCCAGCGCGACATGCCGTGCAGCGAGGCGGTGCGCGTCGCGCGCGGCGCGCTGCAGCGCCTCGGCTACGACGGGCGCCTCGTCACCCCGCCGCAGCCCGGCACGCCGGGCACGGTCAGCGGCACGCGGGCGGCGGGCTACAGCGCCATGCGCCAGGAGGTGACGCGCCGCGACACCGCGACGGTGACGATCACCTGCTCGAATGCCGGGGCGCAGTTCGACGCCACGACCGACGAGCCGTTCCCCGGCTCGCTGACGTTCCGCGACGACTTCGCCAAGGCCGTCGCGGCGGTCGCGGCGCAGCGCACGCGGCGGCCGCCGCGCGTCGACGGCCGCCGGGACACCGGCGTGCTGATCGCGGTCGAGCCGCTGCGCGGCGCCGACGTGCCGCGCGCCTTCGGCGCCGGCCTGCCGGGCATCACGCCGGTGCGGCTGAAGATCGAGAACCGCACCGACCGTACGTACGCGTTCGCGGCCGAGCGCGTCCGCCTGCAGATGCAGGAAGGTGATCGCGCCACGGCGCTGTCGCCGACGGCCGCGGCCGCCCGCGCCGGCAGCTCCGCCCCGGCGCTCGCCCGCGCACACCTCGCCGACGCGGTGCTCGACCCCGGCGCCACGATCGAGGGCTACCTCTACTTCCCCGCCGCCGCCTACCGGCGCGCCACGGTGGCGCTGCTCGACCAGGCGACCGGCGAGGTCGAAGGCTTCAGCGTCGAGTTCTGACGGGACGCGCGCCCCGGCGCGCGGTCACCCGTAGCCTTCCCGCAGCGTCTATGGTTCACTGCGGGATCGATGAAACCCGCTGCCACGACCAAACCCGCTGCGCCTGCAACCACCCGTCCCGAAAAGCCCCGGTGGCGCCAGAACGTCGAGTCGATCGGCCTGGCCCTGCTGATCGCGCTCGCGGTGCGCTCCTCGGTCGTGCAGGCATTCTGGGTGCCGTCGGGGTCGATGCTGCCGACCATCCAGATCGGCGATCACCTGTTCGTCAACAAGCTCGCCTACTCGGTGCGCCTGCCGCTGATCGGCGCCGAGCTGTTCAAGGTCGGCGACCTCGAGCGCGACGACATCGTCGTCTTCGTCCATCCGACCGATCCGTCGACCGATCTCATCAAGCGCGTCATCGCCATTCCCGGCGACACGATCGAGATCCGCAACAAGCAGGTGCTGGTCAACGGCGAGCCGATCAAGGACGAGCACGCGCACTTCGTCGACCGGACGATCACCTCGAACGACCACCGCGACAACATGCCGCCGACGACGGTGCCCGAGGGCAAGTTCTTCGTCCTCGGCGACAACCGCGACCGCAGCTACGACAGCCGCTACTGGGGCTTCGCCGACGTCGACTCGATCAAGGGCAAGGCGACGTTCATCTACTGGTCGCGCGATCCCGCGCAGGGCTGGCTGGCGCTGCCGCGCTTCGACCGCTTCGGCCACTTCATCGAATAGCGCCGCCCGGAGCAGTCAGCCCGCGGCGCCGCACCGCGACCGGCCGACGGGACGTGGCGTCGGGCGGTGCTCTCTGTTACGGTCGCCGCTGCCGCGACGGGGTACGGCGTCGCGCGCCCGAAAGGAGTCCGCTGATGGCTGGTGGGAAGACGTTCAAGCGCGATCAGAAGCGCCGCAAGGAAATGGCACGCAAGCTCAAGCAGGAAGAGAAGATGCGCGAGCGCGCCGCGCGCAAGGAACAGAAGAAGTCGATCGACGACATCGACGAGTCGATCAATCCGCCCGATCCCGCCGACACCGAGCTCGAGTGACCCTTACGCCGGCTGCAGGCCGGCATGCCTGAGCAGGAGCTTTTTCGCGCCCACTGACTGGAACAGCACCGTCACCTTCTGCTGCTCGCCGCTGCCCTCGACCCCCTTGATGGTGCCGAGCCCGAAGGTGCCGTGCCGGACGCGGCTGCCGATGCGCAGCCCGTCGACGTCGTACACCACCCGCAGCCGCTCGCCGTCCTCGCCGCGCGCCACCTCGATGCGCTCCGGCCGCGGCCGCTGCCGCGCCGCCGCGGGGCGCGCCGCCATCGCCGCGGCGCCCATCGCCCGCGGCGGCACGCGCCACTCCGGGCGCACCGCCCGCGGCGCCTCGCCGACCGTCTCGGTCAGCTCGGCCGGGATCTCCTCGAGGAAGCGGCTGCGCGGGTTCATCTGCACGTCGGCGTAGACGCGCCGGCGCAGGGCGTGCGTCAGGACGAGACGGCGCATCGCGCGCGTCATGCCGACGTAGCAGAGGCGGCGCTCCTCCTCGACGTCGTCATCGTCGACGCGGGCGTGCGGAAACAGCCCCTCCTCCATGCCGATCATGAACACCAGCGGGAACTCGAGGCCCTTGGCGCTGTGCAGGGTCATCAGCGTGACGCGATCGGCGCCGCCGTCCCAGTTGTCGATGTCGCTGACCAGCGCCACCTGCTCGAGGTACTCGGGCAGCGAGCGGCCCATCGCCGCCGATTCCTCCATGCCCTTGAGCAGCTCGTCGAGGTTCTGCAGGCGCTCGCGCGCCTCGGGGCTGCCGTCCTCGCGCAGCATCTGGCCGTAGCCGCTCTCCTCGATCAGCCGCGCCGTGAGCTCGGGATACGGCACCTCGGCGAGGCGGGTGCGGCAGCGCTCGATCAGCGCCGCGAAGGCGCGCACGCGCTCGCCCTGCACCGGCTTGAGCAGCTCGCGGTCGAGCGCCAGCCGGCAGGCGGCGAGCAGGCCGCCGGCCTCCTCGTCGAGCGCCGCCAGGCGCTCGACGGTGCCCGGCCCGATGCCGCGCGCCGGCACGTTGATGATGCGCTTCGCCGACAGCGAGTCGGCCGGGTTCACCAGCAGCCGCAGGTAGGCGAGCACGTCCTTCACCTCGGCGCGGGCGAAGAACTTCACGCCGCCGATCATCACGTACGGAATGCGGTGGCGGACGAGCGCCTCTTCGACCGCGCGCGACTGCGCGTTGGTGCGGTAGAGCACGGCGATGTCGCGCCGCGCCCACGGGCCGGCGAGCGCGCGCTCGATCTCGCGCGCGACGAAGCGCGCCTCCTCGAGATCGTCGGGCAGCGGCGCGACCGCGACCTTGTCGCCGCGCGGGTTGCGCGTCCACAGCGTCTTGCCCTTGCGGCGCGCGTTGCACGCCACGACCGCGCCGGCGGCATCGAGGATGTTGCCGGTCGAGCGGTAGTTCTGCTCGAGGCGGATCACCGTCGCGTCGGGGTAGTCGCGCTCGAAGTCGAGAATGTTGGCGATCTCCGCGCCGCGCCAGCGGTAGATCGACTGGTCGTCGTCGCCGACGACGCACAGATTGCGGTGCTGCGAGGCGAGCAGGTTCGTGATGCGGTACTGCACCGCGTTGGTGTCCTGGTACTCGTCGACGAGCACGTGGTGGAAGCGGTGGCGGTAGCGGTCGAGGATCTCCGGCTGCTCGGTGAACAGGCGCACGACGGTGAGCAGCAGGTCGCCGAAGTCGAGCGCGTTCGCGCGCCGCAGCACGTCCTGGTAGCGACGGTAGACCGGCGCCATCACCTCGTGCTGGTCGGCGTGCTGCGCGTACGCCGCCGGCGTCAGGCCCTTGTTCTTCGCCGCGTCGATCAGCGCCCCGGCGCGGCGCGGCGTGAGCACCGACTCCGGAATGTGCAGATCGGCGAGCACGTCCTTGACGAGCCGCTCGGTGTCGCGGTCGTCATAGATCGTGAAGTCGCGCGTGAAGCCGAGCGCCTCGATCTCGCGGCGCAGGATGCGCACGCAGGCGGCGTGGAACGTCGACACCCACGGCAGGCGCTCGGCGCCGAGCAGCTGCTCGAGTCGCGCCCGCATCTCCGCCGCCGCCTTGTTCGTGAACGTCACGGCGAGGATGCGCCACGGCTCGACGCCGCGCTCGCCGATCACGTGCGCGACGCGGTGCGTCAGCGTGCGCGTCTTGCCCGACCCGGCCCCGGCGAGGATCAGCAGCGGTCCGTCACCATGCAGCACCGCCTCGCGCTGCCTGTCGTTCAGTGCTGACAGCAGATCCGCCACGTCCCCATCCTCCCCGCGTTGCGTGTGTCGGGCTCGGTAGCACGCGGCGCGCGACACGAACAACACAAAACGTGACCGGTGACCGGTGACCAGTGACCGGTCGGCCGCGCGCGCAGCGCGCGCGGCCGGCCGCGAGGTGGTGTCCGGCTGAAGATAATAAGTTGTTGGGGTGGTGGCACGCGCCCAGGGGG
>CBFGUK010000131.1:0-12796 GCA_965651925.1 uncultured bacterium
CCCCGCCCCCCTTCCAGCCCCGGTTGCCCATGGGGAGCGCCGTTGCTAGACACATGCGGTTCGCCCGGGAGACCAAGACCATGCAGGAAAACATCCATCCCGCCTACGAAACGGCGACCGTCGTGTGCGCGTGCGGCAACACGTTCGAGACGCGGTCGACGAAGAAGGAGCTGCACGTCGACATCTGCTCGGCGTGCCATCCGTTCTTCACCGGCAAGCAGAAGCTGCTCGATACCGCCGGCCGCGTCGAGCGCTTCCGCCGCAAGTACGGCCTGAAGCAGAGCGACCAGAAGTAGCGTACGGGCTCGGATTCGGGCCCAGCGCGGCACCGAAGTGAAGGGCGCCGGGGGACCTCCCCGGCGCCTTTTTTCGTTCCGAGCGCCTGATGCTGGACAAACTCGCCGACGTCGAGCGCCGCTACGTCGATCTCGAGGAGCGGCTGATCGATCCCGCCATCGCGGGCAGCCGCCAGGACTTCGCCCGCGTCGCCCGCGAACGCGCCGAGCTCGAGCCGATCGTCGCCGCGTACCGCGAATGGAAGGCGCTGGCGCACGAGATCGACGGGCATCGCGAGCTGCTCGAGACCGGCGATGCCGAGCTGCGTGAGCTCGCCCGCGCGGAGCTGCCCGAGCTGCGCGCCCGCCTCGAGGCGCTCGAACGGCAGCTGACGCTGCTCCTCCTGCCGAAGGATCCGAACGACGAGCGCAACGTCGTGCTCGAGATCCGGGCGGGCACCGGTGGCGAGGAGGCGAGTCTCTTCGCCGCCGACCTGTTCCGCATGTACAGCCGCTACGCCGAGACGCAGGGCTGGAAGGTCGACGTGCTGAGCGCCAGCAGCACGGGGCTCGGCGGGTTCAAGGAAATCATCGCGCTGATCGAAGGGCAGGGGGCGTACAGCCGGCTCAAGTTCGAGGGCGGGGTGCATCGCGTGCAGCGCGTGCCGGCGACCGAGGCGGCGGGGCGCATCCACACCTCGGCGGTCACCGTCGCGGTGCTGCCCGAGGCCGAGGACGTCGAGGTCGCGATCGACGAGGCGCGCGACCTGCGCATCGACGTCTACCGTTCGTCGGGCCCCGGCGGGCAGAGCGTCAACACGACCGATTCGGCGGTGCGCGTCACGCACCTGCCGACCGGGCTCGTCGTCGCCTGCCAGGACGAGAAGTCGCAGCACAAGAACAAGGCGAAGGCGCTGAAGATCCTGCGCGCCCGCCTGCTCGAGCGCGCGCAGGCCGAGCAGCATGCGGCGGAAGCCGAGAGCCGGCGCGGCATGGTCGGCAGCGGCGACCGCTCCGAACGCATCCGCACGTACAACTTCCCGCAGGGGCGGGTCACCGACCATCGCATCAATCTCACGCTCTACAGCCTCGACCGGGTCATCGACGGCGAGCTGCAGCCGCTGATCGACGCGCTGGTCACGCATCACCAGGCGGAGCTGCTCCAGGACCCGCGCGGATGACCGCCGGCGCGCTGCTGCGTGATGCGGCCGCGCGCCTCGCCGCGGCCGGCGTCGACAGCGCCCGCCTCGATGCCGAGCTGCTGCTCGCGCACGCACTCGGTCTCAGCCGCAGCACGCTGCTCGCCCGGCTGCGCGAGCCGGTCGCCGCCACCGCCGCTGTCGCGTTCACCGGGCTCATCGCCCGCCGCGCCCGTCGCGAGCCGCTCGCCTATCTGACCGGCGTGCAGGAGTTCTGGTCGCTGCCGTTCGCCGTCACCCCCGACGTCCTCATCCCGCGTCCCGAGACCGAGCTGCTCGTCGAGCTGGCGATCGCGGCCGGAGAAACAGCTCACGGCGGCACGGCGACCCGGCGCGTCCTCGACCTCGGCACCGGATCGGGCTGTCTGGCGGTGGCGATCGCGCGCGAGCTGCCCGCGGCGCAGGTCACCGCGGTGGACACCTCGGCGGCGGCGCTCGCCGTCGCGCGGCACAACGCGACGGCACACGGCGTCGCCGACCGCATCACGTTCGTCGCCGGCGACCTCTATGCGCCGCTGGCGCCCGCGGCCCGGTTCGACTGCATCGTCAGCAATCCGCCGTACCTCGCGCCCGCCGATGCGGCCTCGCCGGAGCTCGCGTACGAGCCGCACGAGGCGCTCTACACCGGTGCCGACGGCCTCGCCGTCATCCGCCGTCTGCTCGCCGATGCGCCGGCGCGGCTCGTGCCCGGCGGCCGGTTGCTGGTCGAGATCGGCGCGACGCAGGGCGACACCGTCCTGGCACTCGCCCGCGCCGCCGGTTTGACGGACACACGCATCGCCACCGACCTCGCCGGCCGGCCTCGCGTTCTGGTCGCGACGCGACAACCCGGAAGCGCGTCGTAGCCGCGGCTACAAGTCCGTGTCTGGAAGCGGCGGCGTCGGCGAATCTCCGCGCGTCGGCCAGAGGCGCTCGGTGACTTGCCGGACGCCCGCATACAGCACGATCGCCAGTGCCAGATCGAGGCTGAAGCGGGCGGCGATGGTGTGGCGCCGCAGGCCGAAGAAGCCGTCGCCGAGGATGCTCGCCGCGACGATGAACGCGGCGTTGAGGAGCAGAAACGCGAAGGCGGCATCGACGCCGCGCCAGGCGCGGCGCCAGGCGGCGGCCGCGACGGCGACGACGCCGGCGACGAGCAGCAGCGTGGCGAGCGGGGTCAGCTCGCCGCGCAGGCGCGCGAACTGCCACCAGCCGCGGTAGAACGCCGGCGGCCGCGAGCGGTCGTAGAAATTCGGGTCCGGCGTGCCGACTTCGCGCAGCGGCTCGAGGGCCGGTCCGATCGCGCGGCGCAGCCGGGCCGGCTGGCGCAGATAGCCGGCGGCGACGCGCAGGCGCGAGACGTCGCGCAGCGCGCTGGTCGTCACGCGGCGGTCCTCGGCGTCGAGCTCGAAGAACGTGCGCCCGGTGAACCGCGCGTGCCGGTAATCGACCCCGAGCTCGGCGAGCAGGGCCGCGGGATCGTCGGCGACGGTCGCCAGGCCGCGGAACACCATGTGGTGGTTGTTGATCTCGGGAAACCGGTATCCCCTGCCGGCCGTGAAGTGCCAGATGGCGAACGCGCCGAGGGCGGCGAGCGCGACGAGCAGCGGCGCCTCGGTGCGCAGGTGCGCGCGCCAGGGCCTGCGCGGCCAGGCGATCAGCACGCCGGCGAGGAGCAGCGGGGTCGCCATGTAGAGGTTCTTGCTCAGGCCGGCGGCCGCCGCGGCGGCGAGCAGCGCGATCCGGTGCAGTGCCGGCCGCCACGGCCGCTCCCAGGCGAGCAGCGCGAGCGTGATGCCGAGCACGCCGAGCAGCGCCGCCGGATCGGCGAAGAAGCTGTTGAAGTAGAGCGCGTACGAGACGTCGAGCGCCGCCCAGGCGAGCAGCGCGCAGAGGAGTGGCGAGAGGCCGACCAGCAGGGCGAGGCCGAACGCGGCGGCGAACAGCAGCAGCCAGGCGGTGCCCATCTGGCGGATGTCGAGCGTCGGGCCGGGCACGAGGAAGCGGGCTGCCGCCGCGACCACCGCCGCCGAGGAGAAGCCGGCGCAGCACGGCGGGATGGCGACCTCGAGATAGTCTTCGCTGACGTACTTGTGGTCGACGGTCGCGTACGCCTCGAGTGGCACGATGCCGGCGGGCTTCATCACCCGCCAGAAGTCGCCGTTCTCGGCCACCCCGACCACCGGGCGCTGGAGCAGGATCGCGGCGTGGACGGCGAAGGCGGCGACGAGCAGGACCCAGCCGACCAGACGCTCGCCGCGGCCGATGTTCCGGTCCATGCGCCGAGCGTGAAGCATCCGCACCGTCGTGTGGCAAACCGGAGGGGAGATAAGAAATCTGCCGCGGAGATGGGGAGGACGCCAAGTCGATGTTGGAGGTATTGGCCAGGCGTCCCGCGCCACAGCAGCTTCGCCACTGGCGTCCCCGCGCCGGCGCGGTGTGCTGCGGGCGAGACGCCCGCGCTCCCAGGGGGGCATCCACCTCCGCACCTCCGCACCTCAGCACGCCTTCCGAACCGGTCACTGGTCACCGGTCACCGGTCACTCTCTTTTTCCGTAGAAAGGTACGTTGCACGGCGGCCCGGACACGCTAGGAGAGGGCGACGATGGACACGATCCTGGTGCGTGGCGGGCGGCGGCTGCAGGGCGAGGTGGCGGTCGCCGGGGCGAAGAATGCGGCGTTGCCGATCCTCTTTGCGACGCTGCTGACCGACGCGCCGTGCGTACTGCGCAACCTGCCGGATGTGGTCGACGTGCGCACGACGCTGCGCCTGCTCGAGGATCTCGGCGCGGTGGTCGAGCGTTTTGACGGTGGCGCCCGCATCTGCGCCGCCGGCGTGCACCGCCACGAGGCGGCGTACGAGCTGGTGAAGACGATGCGCGCCTCGTTCCTCGTGCTCGGCCCGCTGCTGGCGCGCTTCCGGCACGCGCGCGTCTCGCTGCCCGGCGGCTGTGCGATCGGCGGCCGGCCGGTGAACCTGCACATCCACGGCCTGCGCGAGCTCGGGGCGACGATCGAGATCGCGCACGGCTACGCCGAGGCGTCGGTCGAGCGCTTCCGCGGCACACGCATCCACCTCGATCTGCCGTCGGTCGGCGCCACCGAGCACCTGATGATGGTCGCGGCGCTCGCCGAGGGCGAGACGACGATCGAGAACGCCGCCTGCGAGCCGGAGATCGCCGACCTCGGCGCGGCGCTGACGGCGATGGGCGCGCAGGTGCAGGGGGCGGGCGAGCCGCTCATCCGCATCGCCGGCGTGCCGCGCCTGTCCGGCATGGACGTCACGGTCATGCCCGACCGCATCGAGGCGGGGACGTTCCTGATGGCCGGGGCGATCACTGGCGGCGACGTGTTCGTGCGCGGCGCGTGCGGGGCGCACCTCACCGCCGTGCTCGCCAAGCTGCGCGAGGCCGGGCTCACCGTCGACGAGGACGCCGCCGGCCTGCGCGTGCGCGTGCCGCAGCGGCTGCGCGGCGTCGATGTGAAGACCGCCGCCTATCCCGGATTCCCGACCGACCTGCAGGCGCAGATGATGGCGCTCGCCGCGATCGCCGAGGGCACGAGCGTGATCTCGGAGACGATCTTCGAAAACCGCTTCATGCACGCCCAGGAGCTCGCGCGGCTCGGCGCCGAGATCACCATCGACGGCCACAACGCGGTGGTGCGCGGCGTCTCGCAGCTCAGCGGCGCGCCGGTGATGGCCACCGACCTGCGCGCCAGCGTCTCGCTGATTCTCGCCGGCCTCGCCGCCGAGAACACCACCGAGGTGCGGCGCGTCTACCACCTCGACCGCGGCTACGAGCACATCGAGGCGAAGCTCTCCGCGCTCGGCGCCGACGTCGAACGCGTCACGGGGGCGAAAGGCTGATCCGCGGCGGGCGCGCGGTGGCGTCCGCCGGCCGGCTCCGGCCGCGGTGGCGCTCCGCGGCCATCTGTGGGCATCTGTGGCGGTCGTGATGGTCCGCATTCTTCGTTCCAGTGACTCCGGGTTCCGCCGCGCGTTCGCCCGGCTGCGCGCCACCCATGCCGGGGATCAGCAGCGCGCCGAGGCGGCCGCGGCGGCGATCGTCGCGGCGGTGCGGCGGCGCGGCGACGCGGCGCTGTTCGCCTACACGAAACAGTTCGACGGCATCGCGCTGACCGCGGCGACGGTGCGCGTGCCCGACGCCGATCTCGCCGCCGCCGAACGCGCGCTGCCGGCGCCGGTGCGGCGCGCGCTGCGGCTCGCGGCGCGGCGCATCCGCGCCTTCCACCAGCGCCAGCGGCAGGCCTCGTGGCGCTATCGCGACGCGAGCGGCCTCGTCCTCGGGCAGAACATCACGCCGCTGCGCCGCGTCGGCGTGTACGTGCCCGGTGGCCACGCCGCCTATCCGTCCTCGGTGCTGATGAACGTCATCCCGGCGCGCGTCGCCGGCGTCGCCGACGTCATCATGGTCTCGCCCGCCGGGCGCGATGGCCATCCGCCGGCGGTGCTCGCGGCGGCGCGCATCGCCGGGGCGACGGCGGTGTACCGCGTCGGCGGCGCCCAGGCGGTGGCGGCGCTCGCCTACGGCACCCGGAGCATCGCGCCGGTCGACAAGATCGTCGGCCCCGGCAACGCCTACGTGCAGGCGGCGAAGCGGCAGGTGTACGGGCAGGTCGACATCGACTCGACCGCCGGGCCGAGCGAGGTGCTGGTGATCGCCGACGCGGCCGCCGAGCCCGCCTGGGTCGCCGCCGACCTGCTCGCCCAGGCCGAGCACGGCAGCGGCGACGAAAGCGCGCTGCTGCTGACGCCGTCGGTGCGCCTCGCGCAGGCGGTGCAGCGCGCGATCGCCGACCAGCTCGCCGCGCTGCCGCGCCGCGGCGCGATCGAACGCATCCTGCGGCGGCGCGGCGCGCTCATCGTCACGCGCGACCTCGACGAGGCCGTCGCGCTCGCCGAGGAGGTCGCGCCCGAGCACCTCGAGCTGCTGGTGCGCGACCCCGGGGCGCTGACCAGGCGGCTGCGCAACGCCGGCGCGATCTTCGAAGGGCCGTGGGCGCCGGCGCCGCTCGGCGACTACGTCGCCGGCCCGAACCACGTCCTGCCGACCGGCGGCAGCGCGCGCTTCTTCTCGCCGCTCGGCACGTACCACTTCGTCAAACGGACCAGCGTCGTGCGCGGCAGCCCCGCCGCGCTGCGCCGCCTCGGCCCGGCGGTCGAGACGCTCGCCGCGCTCGAAGGCTACGACGCGCACGCCGCCGCGATCAGAATCCGCCGGCGTTAGCCGTGCGCCTTTTGCAGTCTTCGCGTCTCCGCGTCTCCGCGTTGAAAATCCGGTCCGCCGGCGTGCTTGACTTCGCTCCCGTCACCATCGAGTTTCGGCGCGCACCATAGGGAGCTGCCATGCCGAGAGCGCGCACGGCGCGCGTGGCGCGCACGACGAAGGAAACCGACATCGCCGCCAGTGTGGTGATCGACGGCCGCGGGAGCGCGGCGATCGACACCGGGGTGCCGTTTCTCGACCACATGCTCGACGCGCTGGCGCGGCACGGGTTCTTCGACGTCGAGGTGCGCGCCAGCGGCGATCTCGCCGTCGATCAGCACCACACCGTCGAGGACGTCGGGCTGGCGCTCGGGCAGGCGTTCAAGGACGCGCTCGGCGACAAGGCCGGCATCCGCCGCTTCGGCGACGCCGCCTGCCCGCTCGACGAGGCGCTGGTGCGCGTCGTCGTCGACCTGAGCGGCCGCCCGTTCCTCGTCTACAACGTCGAGATCCGGCGCGCGCGCGTCGGCACGTTCGATACCGAGCTCGTGCACGACTTCCTGCTCGCGTTCGTCAACACGCTCGGCTTCAACCTGCACGTCGATCTCGTCCGCGGCCGCAACGCCCACCACATCATCGAGGCGACGTTCAAGGCGCTCGCCCGCGCGCTCGATGCCGCAACGCAGGTCGACCCGCGCGTCCAGGGCGTCCTGTCGACCAAGGGCGCGCTCTGAGCGCCGCACACGGCGCTCACGCCGGCTCGTCGTCGCGCGGATCGCCGCGCAGATAGCGCCCGAGCACCCGCTTCACCGCGGTCGAGGTGCGCTCGCCGGGTTTGCCGTCGACCTTCACCGCGATGCCGGGCATGCGGTTGAGGAACTCCTGCAGCGCGCGGGCGCCGGGGACTTCACGGCCGCCGGTCCAGTAGGTGATCAGCGGCGCGGCGTCGAGCAGGTCGTCCGGCGTCGGCGGCTCGGTCGGCGTGGCGACGCCGAAGGCGATCAGCGCCCGCTCGGCCATGCGGCGCAGCAGGACGGCCGCGCCGATCTGCGTCGAGCGTGCCGTCGGCGACCAGCGGCCGTCGGCGACGTACTTGCCGCGCCGGTAGTGGTTCGAGACGCTCCACAGATACGGCGACAGGACCTCGGGGTGATGGCGGCGATAGCCCCAGCCGTTGAAGCCCTCGAGCTTGTAGAGCGTGCCGGCGACGCCCCAGTCCGACCAGCGATCCATGCGGTCGAAGCGCAGTGCGTCGACGGCGCTCACCTCCCAGGTGAATGGCGGCGCGCCGTCCGGCGGACGCCCGGCCGGCACCTGGCGGGTGCGGGCGGTGAGCGGGTCGCCGTTGTGCAGATGGTAGTCGAAGCGCTGGCCCGCTTCCATGTTGTGGATCACGGCGACGACGTACCACGGCACGCCGACCGCACCGCTGACGGTGACGTAGCGGGCGGCGTTCGCCGCGAGCGCCGTCACCGCCCGCTCGACCTCCCGGGCGCGCGTCGGATCGATCTGACAGGTCGCCCACAGCCGGTCGTACTCCTCGCGCAGGGCACCGGTGAGCTGCATCGGATCCTCCTCGTCGGTTCAGCGCCGCCGCTGACGGGCCGGGGCGCCGACGCCATACGATGCCGTGGAGCGCCACGACAACTGGCGCAGCGCGCCGATCGCGGTCGTCGTGTCGCGTTCCACGCGCGTGGTGTCGCGTCAGCCGGCAACACCGCCGGGGTGGCTGGACAGCCTCACGGCCCGCCGACAGAATGCGGCCTTTCACCCCTCCGGACGCGCATGACGGCATCTCCGACGCTCGCAATCATCGACTACGGCATGGGCAACCTGCGCTCCGTGCAGAAGGGCTTCGAGCGGGTCGGGGTGGCGGCGGAAGTGACACGCGACGGAGCGGCGATCGAGCGCGCGCCGGGAGTCGTGCTGCCGGGGGTGGGCGCGTTCGGCGCGTGCATGGACAACCTGCGCGCGTACGGGCTGGTCGACGTCGTACGGCGCGTCGTCGAGCGCGGCACGCCGTTTCTCGGCATCTGTCTCGGCATGCAGCTGCTGTTCGAGGAGAGCGAGGAGTTCGGGCCGGTGCAGGGGCTCGGGCTGCTGCGCGGGCGCGTCGTGCGCTTCCGCGAAGACGATCCGGCGCTGCGCATCCCGCACATGGGTTGGAACCAGCTGCGCCGCCGCCGCGATGCCGCGGCCCTCGCCGGCATCGCCGAGGGCGCGTTCGTCTACTTCGTCCACTCCTACTACGTCGAACCGGCCGATCCCGGCGTGATCGCCACGACGACCGACTACAGCGGCGAGTTCGTTTCCGCCGTGGCGCGCGACAACCTCTTCGCCTGCCAGTTCCATCCCGAGAAGAGTCAGCGCGTCGGCCTCGAGATCCTGCGGAACTTCGGTGCGACGGTCGGTGCGCGCGCGTGAGCGGCGCGGCGCCGCCCGGTGGCCATCGCGCCGCATCTGTGGCCATCTGTGACCCATGCTGATCCTGCCCGCGATCGACCTGAAAGGCGGCCGCTGCGTGCGGCTGCTGCGCGGCGACTTCGCCGCCGAGACCGTCTACGGCGATGATCCGGTCGCCATGGGCCGGCGCTGGGTGGAGGCGGGGGCGCGCTATCTGCACGTCGTCGACCTCGACGGCGCGGTGAGCGGGCGGCCGGAGAACGGCGAGGCGATCGCGGCGCTGTGCGCGACCCTGCCGGTGCCGGTGCAGGTCGGCGGCGGCGTGCGCACCGTCGAGCGCGCCGGCACGCTGCTCGGCCTCGGCGCCGATCGCGTCATCTTCGGCACCGCGGCGCTCGAGACGCCGGAGGTGGTCGAGGAGGCCTGTCGCCGCTTTCCCGGCCGCGTCGCCATCGGCATCGATGCGCGCAACGGTCGGGTGGCCGTGCAGGGCTGGCTCGAGACCAGCGACGTGACGGCGCTCGATCTCGCGCGGCGCTTCGCCGGCCTCGGCGCGGCGTGCATCATCTACACCGACATCGATCGCGACGGCACGCAGCAGGGGGTCAACGTCGCCGCGACGCGCGCCCTCGCCGAAGGCGTCGGCATTCCGGTCATCGCCTCGGGCGGCGTCGGTTCGCTCGACGACATCGCGGCGCTGCTGCCCTGTGCCGCCGCCGGTGTCGTCGGCGTCATCGTCGGCCGGGCGCTCTACACCGGCGCCGTGTCGCTGCCCGAGGCGATCGCGCTCGCCGATGCCGGCGGAACGGCGTGAGCAGAGCGCGCCCGCCATGCTGACCCGCCGCATCATTCCCTGTCTCGACGTCAAGGACGGGCGCGTCGTGAAGGGCGTCAACTTCGTCGGGCTGCGCGACGCCGGCGATCCGGTGGAGATCGCGCAGCGCTATGACGACGAGGGGGCCGACGAGCTGACGTTTCTCGACATCACCGCCTCGCACGAGCGGCGGCGCATCATCCTCGACGTCGTCGCGCGCACCGCCGAGACGGTGTTCATGCCGCTCACCGTCGGCGGCGGCGTGCGCACCGTGCAGGACATCCGCGACCTGCTCAACGCCGGCGCCGACAAGGTGTCGATCAACACCGCCGCCGTGCAGCAGCCCGACTTCGTCGGCGAAGCGTGCGTGCGCTTCGGCAGCCAGTGCATCGTCGTCGCCATCGACGCGAAGCGCGTCCCCGACAGCGATCCGTCGCGCTGGGAGGTGTACATCCACGGCGGCCGCACGGCGACCGGCCTCGACGCGATCGCGTGGGCGCAGCGCATGGAGCGCTACGGCGCGGGCGAGATCCTGCTGACCAGCATGGATCGCGACGGCACGAAAGCGGGGTACGACATCGCGCTGACGCGCGCCGTTGCCGACGCCGTGCGCGTCCCGGTGATCGCCTCCGGCGGCGTCGGCACGCTCGAGCACATCCGCGAAGGCCTCACCGCCGGCGGCGCCACCGCCGCGCTCGCCGCCTCGATCTTCCACTACCGCGAGTACACGGTGGCGGAGTGCAAGGCGTATCTGGCGGCGCAGGGCGTGCCGGTACGGACGTAGGAAGGTTGTTAGTTGTTACGTTGTCAGGGTGTTAGTCGGAGGAGGCGGAACACGCGTCTGCTGAGCACGCGCCCTGGACGGCGCCGGTCCCTCGGCGCCTGTTGGACCAGGTGACCCGCGTCGATCTCAACAGGCGCCGCTGCAGACCCAACAACTAACAACTCAACAACTAACAACCTTCTGCTCATGCAGCATGCCCAGCCGGCGCCAGTGCGCTTCGGTGCGCTCGGTGAGCAGGCCGAGGCGCTGCAGGTTCGGCACGACGGTGTGCATGTAGATCTCGCTGTTGATCGCCGCCCAGTTCGGCATCGCGTGCACCATCTGCACGACCGCCTCGGGATCGAGACCGTACTTCGGGCCGAGGAGACGCAGCATGTCGAGCTGCTGGTTCGCGTTCAGGCACTCGAGCACGCGGAAGGCGAAGTCCTCCATCTCCGCCAGCTCCTCCGGCGTCGACTCCGTCACGAGGCGGCGCATCGTCAGGATGCCGAAGGCGGCGTGGCGCGCCTCGTCGACCTGCACGCGGCGCGCGATGTCGTGCAGCAGCGGGCTCGTCGTCGCGCGCGCGATCTGGTCGAAAATGCCGACGGCGATGCCCTCGAACAGGCACTGCATGCCGAGCGTCTTCAGCTTCCACGTCGGCGCGGCGAGCAGCAGGTCGAGCAGCACCTTGAGCGTCGGGTCGATCGGGTGCAGCGCGCCCATCTTGCGCTGCAGGAACTTCGCCAGCACCTCGGTGTGGCGCACCTCGTCGATCACCTGCGCGCCGGCGGCGAACTTCGCATCCATGGTCGGGCAGGCGTTGGTGAGCTGGCCGCACAGCTGCAGGGCTGCCTGCTCGCCGTGCAGCAGCTGCGAGGCGATGTGCGCGAACTCGTCCCAGGCCGCTTCCCGGCAGGTCGCCTCGTCGACGCCGAGCTCGGCGAGCACCGAGGGCAGCAGCAGCGCGCCCTTCGGCGGCATGAACCACTCGTCGCGCGGGAACGGCTGCGCCCAGTCGACGTCGGATTCGGCGTTCCACTGGCCGCGCTTGCTCTTCTCGTAGAGGTCGCGCAGCTCCTCGACCTCGTTGCCGTACTCCCAGGTCCAGTGCAGGTCGAGCGGCACGTCGACGTCGAGCTGCGCGCGCAGGGCGGCGATCCGCGGTTCGTCGATCTCGACGACCTCGAAGGTGCCGAGGTGCCGCCGCTGGTCGGCGAGGATCTTGTCGCTGGGCATGGGTCAGGTCTCCTTTCGCGCCGCCGCCGGCGCCAGCAGTCCGTGATGGAGCAGGTTGCGGATTTCGTCCTTGCGCCGCTTCACCTCGGCCGGCGCGAACACCGGCCGGCCGAGCATCTCGGCGCCGAAGTCGCCGGAGGCGAAGTGGAAGATCAGCAGGCCGATCAGGCTCTGCAGCGTGTGCGCGATGTGCGCGGCGCGCAGCTGGCCGGCGCCCATGCCGTCGCGCAGCAACTCGCTGGCGCGGCCGATGATGCGCCGCAGGCGCTCGTCCGCGGCGCGCTCCTCGTCGGAGGTGCCGCTCAGCTCGTCGTCCTCGAACAGGGCCCGCAGCAGCATGCGCGCGTGCGTCGGGCGGGCGCCGAGGAGGTCAATGACCGTGTCGATCCAGCGGTCGAGCCGCTCGACCGGCGTGCCGCCGGCGGCCAGCGCCCGGGCGGTGGCGTCCTCGACCTCGCGCAGGATGCGGTCGGCGACCGCGGCGTAGAGCTGCGCCTTGCTCGGGAAATGGTGGAACAGGCTCGATTTGCCGAGCCCGACCGCCTCGGCGATCTCGCTCATGCCGACGCCGGCGTAGCCGCGGCGCGCAAACAGCGCTTCCGCCGCTTCGAGAATCTTGTCGCGTGCCGAGCTGTCCGCCGGGAGCGTGCGCATTTCGTCAACCGACCGATCGGTCGGGACCCTACCGACCGATCGGTCGGTCGTCAAGACATTTATCAGCGCCGAACCCCACCGCCGTCATCCCGCCCACGTCAGCACGTCAAGACGTCAGCACTGCCCCGCCGCCATGCGGCCGGGCCGCCCGCGCTCCCCGACGCGTCCCCCCGCTGCGTGACGTCACCTCCGCACCTCCGCACCTCCTCTTCCGCGCTGGTATCAACGCCGTGTGCTCGCTA
>CBFGUK010000132.1:0-12647 GCA_965651925.1 uncultured bacterium
GCGTCGGCGAGGAAGTCGGCGATCTCGCCCCAGTCGACGGCGCGATCAAGACGAATGCCGATCCAGCCCTGCGGCCCGACGTAGGGTGGCCGGAAAAACCGTTCGGGATCGGCATCGACGAGCAGTTCCTGCACGCCGTCGGGCGCGCGGCACCAGAGCGCGATGCGCCCGTCGCCGTGATGATCGTCGACGTACATGGCGAACATGCGCGCCTGGCGGCCGACGCGGAACGTCGGCCCGCCCCAGGCGAGCTTCTCCGACGTCTCGGGCAGCGCGGCAACGAGCGCGCGCACGCGCTCGAGCGCCGCGGGATCGCGGTTCGGCCGCGGCGCGTGCGTCGACTGCCGCTCCGGCTGCGGACGCGCGCGTTGACTCATGCCGCGGCCGCCTCCAGCAGCACGAACGGCGCTGGTGTCGCGATCACGCGCGTCAGATCGAGGCCGGCGGCGCTGCACAGCCGGCGATATTCCTCGACCGTGCGCTCCTGTCCACCGGTCATGACGAGCATGTTGAGGTCGGTGCCGGCGTGTCCCTGATCCATCGGCGAGCGGCCGCAGCGCTCGGGCAGCGGCACTTCGACGATCAGCAGGCGCGCGTCGCCGGCGAGCGCGGCGCGGCAGCGGCGCAGGATCGCGATGCTGTCCTCGTCGTCCCAGTCGTGGATGACGCTCTTCAGCAGGTACACGTCGCCGCCGGCCGGCACGGCGCTGAACATGTCGCCGGCCTCGAAGCGCGCCCGCTCGCCGAGCCCGGCGGCGGCGAACAGCGCCGCGGCCCCGGGCGCGCAATGCGCGAGGTCGAAGACCGCGCCCCGCAGCGCGGGATGATGGGCGAGCACGCCGGCGAGCAGCGCGCCATGACCCCCACCGACGTCGATCACCGTACGCGCGCGCGAGAAGTCGTACTGCGTGGCGAGCACCGGCGCGAAGCGCCGTGTCAGCTCTTCCATTGCGCGGTCGAAGATCGCCGCCTGCTCGGGATGCGCGGCAATCCACTCGAACGGCCCCTGCCCGGCGATGAGCTGCGTGGCCGGCTGCCCGGTGCGGACGCAGTCGGCGAGCCGGCCCCAGCACGGCCAGACCATCGGGCTGCCCATGAGCAGCGCCCACGAGCGCACGCTGTCCGGCGCGTCGCTGCGCAGCGTCGCCCCGACCGGCGTGAGCGCGACGCGGCCATCGTCGCGCTCCGTACAGAGCGCGAGCGCCACCATCGCGCGCAGCAACCGGCGCAGCGCGCCGGGCTGCGTGCCCGTCGCCGCGGCGATGTCCTCGGCACGGCTGCCCTCGGGCGCGATCGCATCGGCGACGCCGAGCACGGCGGCGGCATGCAGGGTCTGCGGTACCCACAGGCTGGCGATCAGCCGCACAGCCTGCATCGAAGGGGGAATCGCTGTGGGAGTCGTCATGCGCGGTACGGTAGCGCGGGTGCGACAGTGACGTCTTGAAGAAAAGTTCGACCGCGACGGCGCGGAGGACGCGAAGCCCGGCATGAGGGAACGGCTTGGCGTCCTTCGCGTCTTTGCGGAGGAACTTACGCTGCTGCGACGGCGAGCGTGATGCCGTAGCGCGGGGCGCGCGTGAAGGCGCCGGGGGTGAGGCCGGTCAGATCGCGGAAGTCGCTGACCATGTGTGCCTGGTCGGCGTAGCCGGCGTCGAGCGCGACCTCGACGGCGGACAGCCGGCCGGCGTGCAGCAGCGCCATCGCGCGCCGCAGGCGCACGATGCGCGCGTAACGCTTCGGCGAGAAGCCGATCTGGGCGCGGAACGCGGCGGCGAGGCGGGCCTTCGAGTAGCCGGTCTCGGCGCGCAGCGCGGCGATCGGCAGCACGCCACCGCTCTGCTCGAGCGCGGCGGCACTCCACGCGATTGCCGGATCGAGACGGCGCGGCGCGGCCAGGCGCGCGCGCAGCCACGCGTCGGCACAGCGCAGGCGCGCTTCGGGCGAGCGCGCGCCGTGACAGCGCTCGGCGAGCTCCGCCGCGGCGCGGCCGAGGAGCGCGTCGAGGTCGTGCGTGCGATCGCTGACCTCCGCCACCGCGCCCGCGAGCAGCGCATAGGCGCCAGCCGGACGCAGGCGGATGCCGAGCGTATCGAACGATGCGCCGAGCTCGAGGACGACCGGCCCGGCCTGCAGGCCGGACAGCGAACCGGCGTCGAGGCGATGCACCCCTCGCCGGTCACTCAGCTGCATTGGTTCGCCGAGCGAAACGATCAGCTCGACGGAGGTGTTCGGGAAGATGCGCTTGCGCGGCAGCGCGACACGTCCCGCCGAGCACCAGATGCGATCGACGAACCCGGCGAGCAGCGGCGGCTTCCACTCGTGATACGAGAAGTCGCCCAGGGATCGAGGATCGGCGGGCACGTGCGCCGGCATGGGGGGACTCTACGCGCCGGCATTCGGCTCTGTCACGGCTGTTCGCGACCGCCGATGCGGCCCGGCCCGAACCCCGCGGCGGGTGTGTGGAGTCTCGTCCGGACGGTCGTCACGGGCCAGATAGCGGACCAGCAGGTCCGTGACCTCGGCGGCAAACGCCGGGGCGTCGAGGCGCTCCGGCTCACGCAGTGCAACGCCGTGTATCAGCGCCTCGGCGGCGTCGAGCGCCACCACCGCAGCGAGCGCCCGATCGGGCCGGCGCACCTCGTCACGGCGCGCGTCGAGCCAACTCGTCGCGAGCTGGTGGAACAGGCGCCGTTCGTCGCCGCCAATGCCGGCGGCCGAAATCGCGTTGTGCAGGTGGACGTCGTCGCGATGCACGTCGATCAGCGTCTGCACACACGCCGCGATCGCTTCGTGCAGCGACCGCGTGGCAACCGCTCCGGCGAGCGCGATCAACCGCTCGCGAAAGCGGTCGTCGTAGCGGCGCCGCACCTCGGCGATCAGCGCCTCCTTGTTCGCGAAATACTGATACAGGGAGCCGATCGAGACGCCGGCCCGCTCGGCGACGCGGTTGGTCGTGAGGCGCGCCGCTCCTTCCCGGCTCAGAATCTGAGCAGTTGCTCGAACGATGACCTCGACGGTGTCCTGCGCGCGCTGCTGTCGCGCCTGTCGCCGTTGGGGTTTCTGTGGCCTCGCGGGCATGCGCAGACGCGAGTCTAGTGCGAGTAGCCGAACCCGATCAACTGCTCATATTTTGCGGCCATGACGACACCGGTTTCACCAACAACCCGTCCGGCCGATCACCTCACCAGCGTGGCGACCGTCGCCGCGCTTGCCGGGTTCGCGGCCCTGGTGAGCGGCCGGCCCGTCGGCGCGGCGCTGTGCCTGCTCGCCGCCGCGCTCGCCGGCTGGGCGGCGCGCCGCTCGAGCCAGCAGCAACCCGGGCCGATGCCGTTCGCGCAGCGCTGGGTGCTCTACATGCCGCGCTGGCCGCTGACGCCGGCGCGGCTGCGTAGCGTGCTGGCGCCGCAACCCGGCGAGCACCTGCTCGAGATCGGCCCCGGAGTGGGCATCTACTCGCTCCCCATTGCGCGGGCGCTCGAACCGGGCGGTCGCCTCGACGTCCTGGACATTCAGCCGGAGATGCTGGACGTGCTGGCGCGGCGCGCGCGCGCCGCCGGCGTCGCGAACATCGTCGCGACGACCGGCGACGCCCAGCGTCTGCCGTATGACGACGCGAGCCTCGATGCGGCGTTCCTGATCGGCGTGCTCGGCGAGATTCCCGATTCCGACGCCGCGCTGCGCGAGCTCGTGCGGGTGCTCAAACCCGGCGGGCGGCTGGTCGTCGGCGAGGTCCTCGGTATCGATCCGGACGGGGTGCGCCTGCCGGTCCTGATCGCGGCGGCGGAGGCAGCCGGATTCAGGTTCGAGCGGCGCCTGGGGCCACGCGTCGCCTACTTCGCCCGCTTCCGCCGCCCGGGGTGACGAGCGGTGGAGGCGCCGCTCAGTGCTCGATCTTCCAGGTCGTGCCCTGCGGGCCGTCCTCGAGCACCACGCCCTTGGCCTTGAGCTCGTCGCGGATCGCGTCGGCGCGCTTGAAGTCGCGCGCCTTGCGCGCCGCGGCGCGCTCGCCGATCAGGCGCTCGATGTCGGCCGGCGACAGGGCGCGGTCCTCGAGCCCGCGGGCGCGGTCGCGCTCGAGCCAGGTGCGCGCGTCCTGACCGCCGACGCCGAGCACCTCGGCCATCGCCGCCAGTGCGGCGCGCGCGCCGGCAGCCGGCGACCATTCGCCCGCATCGACGTGGCGGTTGAGGGCGCGCAGCGCGTCGAACAGCGCCGCGAGGCCGCGCGCGGTGTTGAAGTCGTCGTCCATGCCGGCGCGGAACTCGGCGAGCAGCGCCTCGTGCACCGCCGTGTCGGGCGGCGGCGTGCCGTGCGCGGCGAGTGCCTCGTCGGCACGCGCCAGCGATTCGTAGAGGCGGTCGAGCGTGCGGCGTACCTCGAGCAGCCGGTCGGGCTGGAAGTCGAGCGGGCCGCGGTAGTGCGTGCCGAGGACGAGCAGGCGCAGTGCCTCGCCGCCGACCTGCCGCGCGGCGTCGTGCACCGTCCAGACGTTGCCGAGCGACTTCGACATCTTCTCGGTGCCGAGCGTCACCATGCCGTTGTGGAGCCAGTAGCGCGCCAGCTGGCAGCCCCTGGCGCCCTCGCTCTGCGCGATCTCGTTTTCGTGGTGCGGGAAGATGAGATCGTTGCCGCCGCCGTGGATGTCGAACGGCTGGCCGAGGTACTTGCTCGCCATCGCCGAACACTCGATGTGCCAGCCCGGGCGACCGGGGCCCCACGGGCTGTCCCATGCGGGCTCGTCGGGCTTGCTGGCCTTCCACAGCGCGAAGTCCATCGGATGGCGCTTCTGCTCGTCGACTTCGACGCGCGCGCCGGCCTGCATGTCCTCGAGCCGGCGGCCGGAGAGCTGCCCGTAGGACGGCAGCTTGTCGACCGCGAAGTACACGTCGCCGTTCGGCGCCGGATACGCGAGCCCCTTCGCCTCGAGCTCCTGGATCAGCGCGATCATCTCGGCGATGTGCTCGGTCGCCTTCGGCTCGGCGGTCGGCGGCAGGCAGCCGAGCACCTGCATGTCCTCGCGGAACGAGGCGATGTTCGCCTCCGACACCTCGCGCGCCGACAACCCGCGCTCGAGGCCGCGCTGGATGATCTTGTCGTCGACGTCGGTGAAGTTGCGGACGAAGTTCACCTCGTAGCCGCTGAAGCGCAGGTAGCGGTAGATGACGTCGAACGTCACCAGCGCGCGCGCGTGTCCGATGTGCGAGCGGTCGTAGACCGTGACGCCGCAGACGTACATCCCGACGCGCGGCGGATGGAGTGGGACGAAGTCCTCGAGCGTGTTGGTGAGGGTGTTGTGGACACGTAAGGTCATGGTGGGGGCTGTTGAGGATCGGGCTGTCAGGCTGTTGGCTGTTAGGCTGTTAGGGGCCTGAAGTTTGTGGCTCGAGCTGAGAAGAGTAGTCCCCTAACAGCGAACAGCCTAACCCCCTAACAGCCTATTCCTCGTCTTCCCGCAGCTTCGCGAGGACCGACAGGTCTTCCAGCGTCGTCGTGTCGCCGAGGGTTTCCTTGCCGGAGGCGATGTCGCGCAGCAGGCGGCGCATGATCTTGCCGCTGCGCGTCTTGGGCAGCATGTCGGCGTGGCGCAGGTCGTCGGGGCGCGCGAAGGCGCCGATCTCGTGCGCGACGTGCTCGCGCAGCTCTTTTTCGAGCTCCTTGCTCCAGGTGTAGCCGGCCTCGAGCGTGACGAAGGCGGCGATCGCCTGGCCCTTGAGGTCATCGGGGCGGCCGACGACGGCGGCTTCGGCGACGGCGGGATGCGCGACGAGCGCGCTTTCGACCTCCATCGTGCCGAGGCGGTGGCCGGAGACGTTCACCACGTCGTCGATGCGGCCCATGATCCAGTAGTAGCCGTCGTCGTCACGGCGCGCGCCGTCGCCGGTGAAGTACATGCCGTCGACCTGGCTCCAGTACTGCTGCACGTAGCGGTCGGGATCGCCGTAGATCGTGCGCAGCATGCCCGGCCAGGGCTGGCGGATGACGAGGAAGCCGCCCTGGTTGGGGCCGACCGGCTGGCCGTCGCGCGTCACGATGTCGACGTCGATGCCGGGAAACGGCTGCGTCGCCGAGCCGGGTTTCGTCGGTGTCGCCCCGGGCAGCGGCGTGATCAGGATGCCGCCGGTCTCGGTCTGCCACCACGTGTCGACGATCGGGCAGCGGTCCTTGCCGATCTCGCGCCGGTACCAGATCCACGCTTCCGGATTGATCGGCTCGCCGACCGAGCCGAGGAGCCGCAGGCGGTCGAGACGGTGCTTGCGCGGCCACTCCGTGCCCCACTTCATGAACGCGCGGATCGCGGTCGGCGCGGTGTAGAGGATGCTGACGCCGTACTTGTCGATGATGCGCCAGAAGCGGTCGGGCTCGGGCCAGTTCGGCGCCCCCTCGTACATCACCGAGGTGACGCCGTTCGCGAGGATGCCGTAGATGACGTAGCTGTGTCCGGTCACCCAGCCGACGTCGGCGGTGCAGAAGAACGTGTCGTCCTCCTTCAGATCGAACACCCACTTGCTGGTGATGTAGGTGTGCACCATGTAGCCGCCGGTGGTGTGCACGACGCCCTTCGGCTTGCCGGTGGTGCCGCTGGTGTAGAGGATGAACAGCGGATGCTCGGCGTCGAGGGCGGCGCAGTCGCCGACGTCGCTCGCCTCCTCCATCAGCTCGCTCCACCACACGTCGCGCCCTTCGAGCATCGACACGGTCTGCCCGGTGCGCGAGACGACGAGCACGTGCTCGACCGAGGGGGCCTGGTGCAGCGCCTCGTCGACGTTCGCCTTGAGCGGCACGATGGCGCCGCGACGGTAGCCGCCGTCGGCGGTGATGACCACCTTCGCCTGCGCGTCGTTGAGCCGGTCGCGCAGCGCCTCGGCGCTGAAGCCGCCGAAGACGACGCTGTGCGTCGCGCCGATGCGCGCACAGGCGAGCACGGCGATCGCGAGCTCGGGGATCATCGGCAGGTAGATGCCGACGCGGTCGCCGGCGACCACGCCGAGGCTCTGCAGCACGTTCGCACAGCGCGTCACCTCGCGCTGCAGGTCGGCGAACGTCAGCACGCGGCTGTCGCCCGGTTCGCCTTCCCAGACGATCGCCGCCTTGTTGCGCCGCCAGGTGGCGGCGTGGCGGTCGACGCAGTTGTAGCAGAGGTTCGTCGTGCCGCCGCCGAACCACTTCGCGAACGGCGGCGTCCACTCGAGCACCGTCGTCCACGGCGTGAACCAGTGCAGCTCCTTCGCCACCCCCGCCCAGAACGCCTGCGGATCACGCGCCGCCGCGCGGCGGATCTCCTCGAGGCGCTCGGCGCTCGGGATGTGCGCCGCGGCGCTGAAATCCGCGGGCGGCGGGAACACACGATCTTCCTTGAGGACGGACTGGATCTGATCTGACATCGGCAGCTCCTCCGGAGCCGGCGGGATCGCGCGCGGCGCGCGCGGCAGGCATCAATTGCTGCGCGCCTTCGCTTTCGCCTGCTCGGCGGCCTCGACGACCATGTCGCGCGCCTCCCGGGCGCGCGTCTCGATGCGGTTCATGCGGTTGCGTTGCGTGCGCAGCTCGACGTCGAGGTCGGCGAGACGGTCGCGCGCCGCGTCGACCACCTGCTCGAGATTCTTCTGCGCCCGGGCCGCGGCCTCGTCGATCGCCTGCGCCGGATCGCGCCCGGCGCCGCGCGCCTGGCGCACGACGTCGTCGAGATTCCGCTGGAACTCGCGCACCTGGTAGGCGAGCTCGCGACGGGCCTCGCGCACCACCCGCTCGGAGCGCACGTACGGGTCGGGCCGCAGGACACTCCACGCGAGGTAGCCGACCGCAATCACCACGACGGCCGTGACCGCGACGAGAAACGATGGGCTGGCCTGCAGGCGTTTCATCATCCGCGGGCCGAAATGGCACGACCGCAAGCGGAAAGTCAAAATCGGCGGCCGCGTTTGCCCGCACGGCCGCCGCGTGCTCGGGTAGCCGCCGGAGGGAATCCGGCCATCGTGATGCGCGGCAGACCATGCACGACCGATGCTCCTGATCGACGCGAGGGGGCGCAACACGGGACCGGTGCCGGGCGCGCATCGACCGCCCATGACAGCCCGCCGCGCGGTAAACGGCCGCCATGGTGCGGCGCGCTGCGCCTCGTTCCATGCGCCTGCATCTGATCGACGCGACGTTCGAGCTGTTCCGCGCCTGGTTCGCCGTGCCGTCGACGCGCGCCCCCGACGGTCGCGAGATCGGCGCCACGCGGGCGCTCGCCCGCTCGATGCTCGCGCTGCTGCGCGACCCCGCGGTCACGCACGTCGCCGCGGCGACCGATCACGTCATCGAATCGTTCCGCAACGAGCTGTTCGCCGGCTACAAGACCGGCGCCGGACTCCCGGCCGACCTCGTCGCCCAGTTTCCGCTCGCCGAGGAGGTACTGCGCGCGCTCGGCCTCGTCGTCTGGCCGATGGTCGAGTTCGAGGCCGATGACGCGCTCGCCACCGCCGCGGCGCGCTTCGCCGCCGATGTCGAGCAGGTCGTCCTGCTCTCGCCGGACAAGGACCTCGCCCAGTGCGTGCGCGGCACGCGCGTCGTCACCCACGACCGCATCCGCCGCGTGACCTACGACGAAGACGCCGTGCGGGCGAAGTTCGGCGTCCCCCCGGCCGCCATCCCCGACTTCCTCGCCCTCGTCGGCGACAGCGCCGACGGCATCCCCGGCATCCCGGGCTGGGGCGCGAAATCCGCCGCCGCCCTGCTCGCCGCCTGCGGCAGCCTCGAGGCCATTCCCGCCGATCCCGGCCGCTGGCCCGCCGGCGTGCGCAATCGCGAGCGCCTCGCCGCCGCCCTCGCCGCCCATCAGCGCGAGGCCCGGCTCTACAAGCTGCTCGCGACGCTGCGCGTCGACGTTCCGCTCGCCGAATCCCTCGCCGACCTCCACTGGACCGGCGTGCCCCGCACCGCCTTCAGCGACTGCTGCGACCGTCTCGGACTCGGACCCGCCCTCGCCGCCGCACCGACGCAGTGGCGCGAGTGAGTGGCGCCGGCGCCGCAACTCCGCCCGTTCAAGCCTGTTCGCGCCCTCTGCACCGTCACCGGATCGTCGCTGGACGGTCACCTCGCCGGTCACCGCGCATGGCAAAGGCCGCGCAGAACGGCAACTATCTGGCGCCGATACGTTCTGAGCAAATGTTTCAAAGTCGGGGACTTAGTCGAGATCGCCGTGGCATTCCTGCGAGATGGTGGTAGTGTCGCAACCATGCAATGCCTGGCGCTGATCGACGCCAGTAGCTTGCGACATGCGGGCACACTGCTTGCTGCCTGCTGTGAGCACCAAACAGAGGAGACCCGCACCGGTTATGGAAACCAGCAGTAGCAGCAGAAGTGGCGACGATGGGTTCGGGCGGGAAGTGGGCGATTCCGACCTGGACCTGTTGCGCATCACGTCGCTGGGAGGCGGTGAGTCGCGCAACTCCCAGTACACCGGGACCAAGGCGTTGATGCTGGCAATTCTCGAGGACGGCATCCGCAGCTATCTGAGCCCTGTCGGCCGGGTGCGCAGCGAGGCCGAGTACTGGGTGCGCAGCGCCCGCAACCGCTCGCCGTTCAGCTTCCACGTCGTCTGTGAGACGCTCGGCCTCGAGCCCGGCGCCGTGCGCGTGGCGCTCGATCGGCTGCGCGAGAAGAACGTATCGCCGCGACGCGCGATCGGGCGCTCGCGGCCCAATGTGCGCCGCACCGGACGTCTGGTGACGCGGCGCAGCCACGGGTAGCAGGATTCACGGCGTGCGGAGGTGCGGAGGTTCTGAGGTGCGGAGGTGGGGCGCGCGATGTGCCGCGCTGCGCAGCGGTGACCGACACCCTGCATAGCCGGCTGCGGCGGAGCCGTGTGAGGTGCTGAGGACACTCCCTCCCTCCCCAGCCCCTCCACGCCTTCGCACCTCCGCACCGCACTTCAGTACCTCCGCACCATTTGTTCGTTCCGCCGCTGCAGCATACCGGTTCGTTTTCCGCATCGTCGTCGCCATGCGTCGCCGCCATACCGCCCGTCTGCTGCTGACCATCCTGGTGGTGGCGGCGGCAGCGGTGCTGGCTCCGACGCCCTCGCCCGCCGGGATCGCGTTCCAGACGCGCCAGGAGCTCGACCTCGGTGGCGAGCCGCTCGCGGCGTCGCTCGCCGGTGCCGACGCGCAGCGGGTCGTGGTCGCCACGACCGACGGGGTAACCGTGTTCCGGCATGCCGATGGCGCGCTGGAGCGCACCGGCCGCGCGCCGGGCAGCGGTCCGGTGCGCGTGCTCGCCGCCGGCAGCAGCCTCGTCGCCTGGGCCGAGCGCGACGGCCGGCGGATGGCGATCGCGCCGCTCGACGCGCGCGGCGGCATCGGCGCACCGGCGGGCCTGCCGCTGCCCGGCGCGGCCCGGGCGGCGCGCATCGCGCGCCTCACACCCGGGGGTGAGGAGGTGGTGCTGGTCGCGCACGACGCCGGCGTGACGATCCTGACGCGCGGCGACGCCGGCTGGCGCGAGCGCGATCTCGACGCCCCGCGCTTCGCCGTCGATCTCGCGGTCGGCGATCTCGACGGCGACGGCCATGCCGACGTCGTGCTCGCCGACGACATCGCCGGCACGCTGCACGTGCTGCGCGGCCGCGGCGACGGCGTATTCGAGGCGGCGCCACCGGTGACGACGACGCGCGGCACGCGCCGCGTCGTGCTCGCCGACGTCACCGCCGACGGTCATCTCGACGTGCTCGGCATCGGCACCGGCGGCATCCTGCTGCATCGCGGCGCGGCCGACGGACGCCCGGGCGCCGGCGAGCCGCTGTGGCCGTCGGCGCAGGTCACCGATCTCGCCGTCGTCGACGTCACCGGCGACGGCCGGCCGGACATCATCGTCGCCGACCGCAGTGCCGGCGCGCTCGTCATCCTCGCCGGACGCGCGGGCGGTTTCTCCGCCTCCGGCGCGTATCTCGTCGGTCCGGCGGTCGAGACCGTGCTCGCCGGCGACCTCGACGCCGACGGCCTGCAGGACGTGCTCGCGCTCGGCCATCTGTCGCGCGCCGCCGTCTGGCTGCGCGGCCGCGGCGACGGCAGCTTCGCCGGCGTGCCGTGCGCGATCAGCGGCTTCGGGCCGCTCGCGGCGCTCGCCAGCGCGGATTTCGATGGCGACGGCTATCCGGACCTCGCCGGCGCGAGCGAGGACACCGGCAGCGTCGGCGTCTTCCTCGGCACCGGCGACGGCCGCTTCCGCGCGCTGCCACCGGTCACCGTCGGGCGGCAGCCGCGCGCCCTCGCCGCGGGCGACTTCAACTTCGACGAGCGCGCCGATCTCGCGGTGGCGAGCTTCGGCAGCGATACCGTCGTGATCCTGCAGGGCGACGGCCGCGGCGGCTTCGCCGCGCCGCGGCCGATCCGCGTCGGCAGCGGGCCGAACGCGCTCGCCATCGGCAGCTTCGCGAGCCCGACCAGCGTCGATCTCGCCGTCCTCAACTCGCTCAGCGACTCGGTCTCGATCCTGTACGGCGACGGCGAGGGACAGTTTCCGCGCATCGCAACACACCCCGCGCCGAAGCGGCCCGGCTTCCTGATCGTCGGCGACACGAACGAGGACGGCCATCAGGACCTCGTCGTCGGCAGCACGCTCAGCGAATCGGTCGCCATCCTGCTCGGCACCGGCGAGCAACTCGGCGAGCCGACGATCGAGAAGCTCGCCGGCGTGGCGCGACCGTCGCTCGCCGAGGACTTCGACCGCGACGGCCACATGGATCTCGTCACCGCGGCCGAGCATGGCGACAGCGTCGAGATCCTCCCGGGGATCGCCGGCGGTACCTTCAGCCAGCCGATCCAGGTGCCGGTCGGGCGCGACCCGCAGGCGGTGATCACCGCCGACTTCGACCGCGACGGACGCGCCGACGTCGCCGTCGCGCACGGGCCGTCGCGCACCATCGCCATCCTGCTCAATCGCAGCGAATCGCGCACCCGCGCCGCCATTGACTCGCGCCGGCGGGCGCGCCAGTAGGCGGGCATGTCGCTCGATGCCGCGCAGGAGGTCACGGTCGAAATCGCCGCATCACAGGCCGACTGCTTCGCGGCCATCCTCGACTTCGCGCGCTATCCGGAGTGGTCCTCGGCCGTGTCGCAGGTGCGCATCCTGTCCACCGATGCGCACGGCGTCGGCCGCGAGGTCGAGTTCCTGATCGACGCGCGCGTCAAGACGATCCGCTACGTGCTCGAGTACGCGTACAAGAAGCCGTCGCTGCTCACGTGGAAGGCGATCGATGGCGACGTGCAGTCGATCGAGGGCTTCTACAAGTTCCGCAAGCTCGGACCGGCGCTCACCGAGACGACCTGCCGCCAGGAGCTCGTGCTCGGCTTCTGGCTCCCCGGCCCCTTGCGCCGCCTCGCCGAGCGCACGGCGCTCGCGCAGTCGGTCAACGAGTTCAAGGCCGAGGTCGAACGCCGCATCGCCGCCGACGCAAAGCCGGCGCGCCGGCGTTCCTGATCGCCGCAGTCCGGTGGCCGGCGCGGCGTTCGACTAGCGGCGCGCCGCCTTCTTCTGCTGGCGGGTGGCATCGCGACGCGGGGTCGCCTTCGGCTGGCGGGTCGCGGCGCGACGCGGAGTCGGCTTCGCCGCCTTGGTCGCCGGCTTCTTCTTCGCCGGTGCCTTCTTCGCCGGTGCCTTCTTCGCCG
>CBFGUK010000133.1:0-12637 GCA_965651925.1 uncultured bacterium
GCGCCGCCTGGCTGATCGCGTTGCTCGCGAGCCTGACGGCGGCGCCGGGCAGCGCACAGACGTGCGATGGTGACTGCAACGGCGACAACGCCGTCAGCATCAACGAACTGGTCTTCGGCAGCGAGGTCGCGCTCGGCATTCGGAGCCTGAGCGCCTGTCCTGCCGCCGATGTCGATGGCGACGGCGCGGTGCGCATCGAGGAGCTGGCGCGCGCCATGGTCGTCGCGCTCAACGGGTGCGACACGCCGCGCGCCGTCGGGCCGCGCGCGCCGGGCATCGTCACGGTGCAGATCGGCAGCGGTGCGGCCCTGCCGGGGGAGACGACGACGTTCGACGTGACGCTCGACAGCGGCGGGCTCGACGTCGCCGGCATCCAGGTCGACATCGGGTTCGACGCCGACACCCCGGTGGCCGCGCGCGTCAACGGCCGCCCCGACTGCGTGGTGAATCCCGACATCAACAAGGGCGGGACCTCGTACGCATTCCAGCCGGCGGGCTGCACGCCGGGAGTGAGCTGCGTCGCCATGCGCGCCCTGGTGCTCGCGTTGGACAACGTCGACCCGATCCCCGACGGGTCGGTGCTGTTCACCTGCACCGTCACCGTGCGCCCGGGCGCCGCGTTCGGCGACCACCCGCTGATCGGCACGAATTCCGGCTCGTCGGACCCGAACGGCTCGGCGCAAACCAGCGTTGCGACCGACGGGCACATCACCGTCGGCGCGGCGGGGCCGACGCCGACAGCCACCGTCGCCGCCGGCGAGCCGGGCTCGCTGATTCTCAAGCGCGTCAAGCTGCGCGCCCGCACGAGCCCGCGCAAAGCCAACGGTCAGCTGCTCGTCACCGGGACCGTGAACACCAATGCGCCGTTCGGCGGACTGATCGACGACATCGCCGCCGGCGGCCTGAGCGTGCGCGTGCACACCCCGGCTGGCGTCGACGTGCTGCTCGACTGGGGTGCCGGCGACTGCCGTTCGCGTACCGGCGTGCGCGGGCCGATCATCTCCTGTGCCCGCGAGACCGCCGGCGTGCGGCGCACCCTCCGCCTGCGCCCGGTGGCGACGCCGAACGTCTTCGAGCTGAAGCTGCAGGCGCGCGGGCTCGATTTCGTGCCGCCGCTCAGCGACGATCCGGTGCTGGTGACGCTCGCCACCGTCAGCCGCACGCGAGGCGACACGATCGGCGGCTGCGAGCTGCGCGGCTCGCAGGCCCACATCGAGATGTGCCGGGAGATTGGCGTGCAGCCGACCGAGACGCCGACGCCGAACCCGACCGCGACGGTGACGCGCACGCCGACGCGCACGCGCACGCCGACGACGACGCGGACGCCGACCCGCACACTGACGATCACGCCGACGCCGACGATCACCCGTACGCCGACGATCACCTTCACGGCGACGCCGGTGACGGTGCCGACCGGGCCGCTTGGCGCGCGCGTCTTCCACGTCGCGGCGGGATCGTTCCTCTCCACGCCCGCGAACACCGACACCGGCCTGTTCAGCTCGGCGGTGGCGGGGCAGAACGTCGCCGGCTACTTCTTCGACTACCTGCCGCTGGTCATCGACGGCGGCACGCCGGATGGCGACGGCATCGCGCCGCTCAGCCTGCAGGCCGACGCGGTGCTCGAGATCAACGTCGCCGACGGCAGCTATCTCTGCCTCAAGCTGCTCGCCGCCGGCAGCAGTGGCAGCATCGACTGTGACGGCGGCACGGCCTACGACGTCGAGGCCTCGCAGCCGGCCGGCGACGTCGGTCCGGACTGGACGCTGCAGACCGGACTGGGCGTGCCCGCCGGCACGGCGGGGCACGCGATGCTCGTCATCGAGCATCAGTCGGTACGCGTGCCGTCGGGCGCGCCGTTCCTCGGTTGCGACGAGGTGGTGTTCAGCGGCCCGACGACGACATTCGCGTACACGACCACCACCGCCACGGCGATCAAGGGGGCGCTGACGCTCAGCGTCGCCGGCGCGCCCTTCGACTGCCATGCGTGGAGCGTGAGCGGCACCGGCGGCTGGCTCGCCGCGCCGGCGCCGGGTTGGGATGCGACCTTCGGCGACGTCGCCAACGTGTTCCGCCTCGCCGAGGACCCGGCGCCGATCGGCGCGCATCAGTGCACGCTCGATGCGGCGACGAGTCGCATCGAGCTGAACACGGCGAACGACCCGGAACCGCTCGTCATCCCGCTGAGCGGCACCATCGGGTTCGATTTCAGCGCCCCGTTCTCGGGCGTCGCGTTCGGCGATTGCGAACCGGTCGCGCTCGATCCCGTGGCGATCCCCGGCATCGGCGTCATGTGCGCGCAACCGGTGTCCTGCTTCGGCGGTCGGCTCGACTGCGCCGGGAGCGAGCGGTTGGACCACGACCTGATTTCCGATGCCGATCTCGGACCGTGCGCCGACTGGTTCGATTGCCTGAACAGCTGCTTCGCGTACTGCGGAGGCCAGGGCCTGCTCGACGTCGATTCCGGCTGCACCGGCTTCTGCAGGTTCACCGATTCGGTGTGCGACAGCGATGCCGACTGCCTGCCCTTCGGGACCGAGTGCATCGGCCCTGAACCGGTCGGCGACGCTGCGAACGTCTGTCAGTGCCAGTGCGAGGACGATTTCGCCGGCGGTCAGCGACCGGGGCAGTTGCAGTGCGATCTCGGCACCGCGCTGCGCGTCGAGGCGGCTCTGCCGTGTGACGGCAGCGATACCTTGTTCGGGCTCGGCTCGAGCTGCACGCGGATGACGAGTGGCCAGTCGCGCACGGTCATGTACGACGCCGCGCTCGGCAGCGTCGATCTGCCGCTCGACGGCACGGCCGAGAACGTCGGCAATGCCGTGCCGTGCAACGAATTCCGTGCCGGCCGAATCAATGACCTCGCGCTGCGCGGCGCAACGCACGCGCTCGGCACGTCGTCAGGCGACCTCGTCGCCGAGCTGTTCATCGACTGCGAGTGAGCGCAGCATCACCGCACGGGAGGCGCGGAGCGGGTCTCCGCGCCCCCCGTGCGTCAGGCAATCAAGAATCAGCGCGCCGGCGGCGCGTCGCCGGCATCGGATTCCGTCGGCGCAGCGTCGCCGCGCAGGACCGCGGCGCGTGCCGCGTACGCCCCGGCCTGCCCCGGGTTGCGGTCGGCGAGGACGCGCTGCAGGCGGTCGAGCGCGGCGAGGCGCGCCTCGCCGTCGTCGGTGCGCTCGAGCGTGTCGAGCGCCTCCTGCCACGCGCGCGTTGCGGCTTCGGGTGTGCCGTGCACGGCATCGAGATCGCCGAGTGCGAGCAGGACGCGCGCGCGGCGCGCGGGGTGCCGCAGGTCGGCGTACAGCGCCAGCGCCTGCTCGAGGTAGCGCCGTGCCGCGGCGGGCTGCCCGGCCTGCACCTCGAGCGCCGCGAGGTCGACGAGCGCCGCCGCCTGCAGGTCGGGTGGCGGCGCGGCGGCCGCGAGACGCAGCGCCGTCTGATAGTCGCTGCGTGCGGCGGCCGGCTGCCCGAGGCGTGCGGCGCCGCGGGCCCGCTGGTGGCGGGCGCGCGCGTGCAGGCGGGCGCTGCCGTCGGCCTCGGCGAGCACGACCGCACGCGTCCAGGCCTGCGACGCAGCGTCGTTCTGCCCGGCCGCGTCGTCGAGTGCCGCCAGCGCCAGCCAGGCACGCACCTGCGCCGCGCGGTCGCCCGCCGCCTCGGCACTGGCGAGTGCCGCGGCGTATGGGGTCCGCGCGCCCGGGGCGTCCCGGGGGGCGCGCGCTACGCTGCCGCGGCCTCGCAGCCCGGCGCGCTGGGCCGCGGCATCGTCTCGCGCGCGCGCCAGTGCGAGCGCCTGCTCGTAGGCGACACGAGCCTCGCCGGTGCGCTGCCGCCGCCGCTCGATGCTGCCGAGACGGCGCAGCGTGTGCAGCTCGCCGGCCGGCGCGCCGGCCTCCTCGTAGAGCGCACGGGCCCGCGCGTACTGCTCGCCGGCGGCGCCGAGGCGGTGCATGCGGGTGAGCAGCGTCCCGTTCGCCGCCACCATGTCGGCGGCATCCGGCGTCGCGCCGGCGGCGCGATAGAGATCGGCGCTGCGCGCCCGCAGGGTCAGCGCCGTGTCGTGCTCGCCGAGCGACTGCTCGAACGCGGCATGCTCGCGCAGCACGTCAGCCTGGGCACGCTGGTCGCCGCGCGCCTCGGCGTCCTGCAGCGCGCGCGCGAAGCGCTCGCGCGCCGCCGCCTCGGAATCGGCGGTAAGCGGCTGCGCGGCCGCCGGGGGCGGCAGCTCGGCATCGCCGATCGGCGCGGTGGCGAGATCGGGTGCGGCGGGACCGCGCTCGCGCACCGGCAGTACCCAGGCGCTCAGGGCGAAGACCAGCGTGGCGGTCGCCACCGGCACCCCGCGGCGCAGCGCCGGCGCACGCAGGCCGCCGCGCGCGCCCGCCGCCGCGGCGAGCACGCCGGCGCCGGCGCCGAGCAGCGCGCTCATCAGCAGGCCGACGGGCAGGGAGAGCGCGGGCAGGCGCTGACTGATCGCCATGACGGCGGCGAAGAGTGCCGTCACGCCGCCGAGGACGGCGGCGGCCGTCATCTGCTCGCGCCGGCTGACCGCCGTCGCCGGTGGCGGGGCGGCAGGCGGTGCCGTGACGGGTGACACGCGCCGCGGCGTGCGCGCCGGTGGCGTGTCGGGCGCTTCCGGTTGCGCCTGCAGCGCGTCGAGGTCGCGCTGCACGGTCTTGACCATCACCCAGGCCTCGATCGGGCGCGAGTCGGCGCCCGGATCGGGCAGCGGCGGGTTGCTGATGCGCAGCGCGCCGGGATCGTCGTCGGCCTCCGTGTAGAGCGTCATGGCGCGCTGGTAGTGCGCGGTCGCCAGCTCGGGGTTGTGCCGACCGGCGAGCGTGCCGAGGCGGTACTCGGCATCGGCACAGCGGCGCCGGTCGCCAAGCTCGCCGAACAGCTCGAGCGCCGCCGTGCAGGCCTGCTGCGCCTTCGGCAGCCGCTCGAGGGCGCGCGCGCAGTCGCTGACGGTCAGCAGCGCGTCCGCCTCGCCGGCGCGATCCGCGAGGCGGCGCGCACACGCGACGACGCGATCGGCATGGGCGAGCGCCGCCGCGGGGCGCCGGGCGTGCAGCTCGAGCGCCAGCAGGGCCTGCACGAGCGTCCGTTCGCGCGCCAGATCGCGGGTCTGGCGGACGGCACCCAGCGCCCCGTCGAGCAGCGCCCGCGCGCCGGCATCGTCCTCCAGCGCCAGCAACTGTTCGGCTTCCGCGATAATTGCTGCATCACCCTCATCGGTCGCAGCGCCGAGGTGCTCGCCGAGCTTCCATGCCTCCATCATCTCACCTCCACAGCCTCGCGTGCTCTGCGTGCACGCAGCGCCGAGGATGATGTCAGCGGATCGGTACCTCCGCCACAGAGAATTGAGGTGGAGATGATGAGTATCGCCTAGCGCCCCGAGCCTCCGGGAGGCAGGTACGGAGGGGGGCGCCGAGTCGATTGTTCGTCGAACGAGAGGGGCGAATCGGCTCGACGTCGCGTCCTCCCCACCTCTGTGGCTGATCCCCTTCCGGGGGTCAGCGGCGCTTGCGGTAGCAGGCGAACGCGAGGCCGGGCTCGACGAGGCCGGCGCTGCTGAGCACGTCGCCGACGAGGTGCAGCTCGTGCCAGAACTCGTCCGGGATCAGCGTCTGCGGCGACGCGGAGCGGCCGAGGAGGCGCTGGCGCAGCACGGCGTAGAGGAAGCGCCAGCGATCGCGTACGCTCCACGCATCGGACACCCACGGCGAGTCGCTCGCGTCGGTGAGCGGGCGGCTGCGCGACATCGCCACGGTGAGCGCGCTGGCGGTGCGCACGTCGACGGCCTCGAGATACGTCGCGAACACCGGCAGGATCGCGTCCGACCGCACGCCGCAGAACGGGCTCAGATCGCTCGCGTCGAGCCAGGCAAGCGCCGATGGCGACTGCCCGCGGCGCAGGCGGTCGCGGTTGAACACCTCGTTGTAGACCTGCCGCTTGAGCGGCGCGAACTGGAAGCGCGGCTCGCCGACATAGTCCTCGAGGAAGAAGCAGCCGTCCGGCGTCAGCGCGCGATTGATCTGGAAGGCGAGGTACTCGAGGTTCGTCACGTGGTGGATCGTGCTCGAGCTGACGATCAGGTCGCAGCTCGCCGGCGCCAGCTCGAGGAAGTTCAGATCGGCGACCTGCGTCGCCACCCGGCCGGGAAACCGCGTGCCGAGCAGCTCGCGGCGCCGCGCCAGGCCGCCGTCGGTGATGTCGTAGAACGTGAGCTGCAGATCCGGATTGGTCTCGAGAATGCCGGCCTCGAGCGCGATCGCGCTGGTGCCGAGGAAGGCGCCGCGGCGGAAGCGGCCGTGGCGCGCGAGGCTGCGTGACCAGTGCAGGCGCTCGTCGCCGGTGAAGCGGCGGTTGAGAAAGCGGTCGAGCGGTCCGGGCGCATGCAGCGCCTCGGTGGCTTCCAGCGCACCTGGCGGCACGCGGCGCCAGAACTCCTCCTCGGCCTGCGCCTGCGCGCGGTAGGCTGGATCGTCCGCGCGGGCGAGCAGCGGCGGCGGTCTGTCCGTGTTCAACTTCTGCACACCCGTTCCGGCGCGTCGGCGGGTCGTACCTATCGGGCGGCCGCGTGAGCGGTCAATCACGGCTCCGCGCGCGCTGCCGACGCGCGGACCGTGGGCGTCCCTGCCCGCATGCAGCGCGCCGCCTCATGACCGGCTGCGTTCGTGAGCAAGCACTCGCCGCTCCCGCGTGCGGGAGCGGGGGTCAGGGCAGGACCGCAGCGGCGTCGATCTCGACGGCGGCGGTGAACAGACGGCGGCAGATGGCCTCGACGAGCTGACGGCTGCGGCCGGCGGCCTGCAAAGCCCCGGGAAGGAAGTGCACGGGGTAGCAGAGCGCGTAGAGCACGCCGAGTCGGAAGTCGCGCAGCGCGTCGGTGGTCGTGTAGCCGGTGACCCCGGCGTCGCGCAGCGCCTCGTACCACGCCGCGAGGACGTCGAAGTGGTGGCCGCGGCGCTCGTCCGGCAGCTCGCTGCCGCCCGTCAGGCGCGCGATGTCGAACGCGCCCATGCTGCGGATGGCGAGCTGCCAGTCGACGATCAGCACCGCGTCGTCGCCGTCGGCCGGGCCGAACAGCAGGTTGTCGGCGCGCAGGTCGCTGTGCACGACGGTGCGCGGCCGCTTCGCGATCTCCGCTTCGAGCCAGGCGACGTGCTCACCGAGGCGCGCGCCGATGGCGAGCCCCTCGGCGCCGACGAGGTCACCGAAGTGCGCGACGAACGCCGGCCAGTTCGCGCGGTAGTCGAGCTCGACGTGGTTCGAGCACGGCATCCACTCGAGCGCCGCGAGGGCCGCGTTGTCCCAGAAGCGGCCCTGCAGGCGTCCGACGAGGCGGGCGGTCGCCAGCACCTGATCGGCGTGCAGGCCGGCCACCTGATCGCCCGGTCTCGCGAAGCTGAGGTCCTCCATGACCAGCGCGAAGTCCGGCGGCTCGGTCGCGGCGAAGTAGAGCCGGGCGAGGCGCACCGGGACATGCGGCGCGATCTCGCGGTAAAAACGGATTTCGCGCTCGAAGGCGTGGAGTGCATCGCCGAGCGCGCGATACGCGCCCGCATCAGGCTCGATCTTCACCACCACCGACGCCGGCGCGCCGGCCGGCGCGCCGGCGCAGGTCAGGACGCAGCGCGCGACGCGGCTGAGGAATCCGACGCCCTCGCCGATCGGCGTCACGGCGACATCCGTGACCGCCGCGTCCGGCGGCAGCACGCCGCCGCTGTGCAGGGCCTGCGTCAGCCACGCCGGTGTGATCGCATCGAGCTGCCGCGGCGTGCGCATCGCGCGGCATCGTTCCCGATCCCCGCCGCGCCGTCCAGCGCGAAGTCTTCGATTCTCCTCCCGGGAGGGAGGGGGCGGCTTTCCGCGAGCGCCCCTCCGCGCGCGGACGCGCCGTGGCGCGCGCGGGAGTGGTCGGATGCCCTCACTGTACCTTCTCCCCTGCGGGGAGAGGGAACCTACCCGAGCAGCGCGGTGAGGTACTGATCCGTGTTCGCGCGGATGCGGGCGGCGCGTTCGGCGGGGTCTTCGGTGACGACCTTCTCGTCGGGATCGACGCGGAAGAGGAGCTGGCCCTTGCGCACGACCGTGCCGTTCTCGGCGCACAGGTCGACGACCTGACCGGCGAACGGCGCGTAGACCTTGTTGAACATCTTCATCACTTCGATGATGTAGAGCGGATCGCCCTTGGCGAAGTGGGCGCCGGCCTCGACGAACGGCGGCAGGTGCGGCGCCTCGCGGTCCCAGTACGTGCCGCCCATGGCGGCGACGATCTCGTCCGAGCGCGTCGCCGGCGGCGGCACGAGGACTTTCTTCATCGCCTCCTGCAGCGCCGGGTCGAGCAGGCGCTCGGGGATGATCGGCGTCAGGTCCTCACCGAGGCGCAGCTCGTAGAAGCCGGCGCGGTCGCCGAGCAGCGGGACGAGGCCGAGGATCTCGAGGCCGAGCTGGTGACCGAGGTGGGCGCCGCGGACACGCTCCCAGAGCCCGTCGTTGATGCCGAACGCCGGGCGGGTGCCCTGCAGGGCCTGATCGATCTCGGTCCAGCTCATGTCCGCCGGCAGATGCGCGGCGAGCTGGCGGTAGAACGCGAGGGCGGTGTCGAGCAGCTCGCGGTCGTGGCGCCAGATGACCTCGGCCGCCGCCGCGGCGTCGTCCTCGGCCATGTCGAGCAGCCGGTAGGTGTCGGCGAGCACCTCGACCGGATTGCGCCGCCAGGTGACGCGCCCGTCGGCGACGCCGACGTCGTGCCGGTGCTGCGAGAGCCACGCCGACAGGAAGTGCGGCTCGTGGAACAGCAGCCGCAGCGGCCGCTCGACGAGCGTCTCCTTCAGGTCGAAGCAGGCGCGCGCCTCGGGGCCGAGCGCGGCGACGCGCCGCCGTTCGATGTCGTGGAACGCGTACTCGAGATCGACGGCCTGCGCCTCCTGCGCGAGCAGGCCGACCTGCGTGAGGTACGGCACGACGAACTTCGTCGTCGGCTTCGCCCACGGATCGCGGTCGCGGAACCAGTGCATGATGCCGAGGTGGAACTCGCGGTTGGTCGCGAGATCGATGCCGCGCAGCCGCGTGCGGCGCAGCACCTCGGTGAGCCGCGCCCAGCTCTCCTCGCGCGTCGCGCCGGTCGCCAGCAGCAGCGCGACGTTCGAGTCGTACGCGCCGGCGAGGCGGTAGCGCATGAACAGCCCGGTGTCCGGGTTCTTGATGCTGATCCCCTGGTCGTCGCGGATCTCGACGTCGATCGGGTCCGACCACGACACGAGCACGCCGCCGGCGGCGGGTTGCAGGGCCCCGTCGGTCGCGTTCAGCCGCACCTCGAGCGCCGCCCCCTCGCGCGGCACGCGCGTCGGCCGCGGCAGGCGCGACCGGTGGCGGGCGATGAGCGCCATCGCTTCGATCAGCGAATGGACGTCGAAGCTCTCGGCGGGATCGGCGGGATTGGTGAAGCGCAGCGCATAGCAGAGCTCGGAGACGCGATGCTCGACCTGGATGCGCGTGTTGACCTCCATGAAGTAGTGGCGGTCGCCCTCGACGATGCACTCGAAGGTCGAGGCGCTGTCGAGGCGCACCGCGCGCCCGAAGCGTTCGGCTTCGGCCTCCATGCGCTCGAGCACGGCGAGGTCGCGGCTCAGCACCTCGGCCTTGGTCACCTGGCCGGCGGCGCGGGCGCGCCCGATCGCGTCGCGCAGGCCCTCGACGGTGATCGACACCTCGACGAGCTTCTGTTCGTGCATCTGCAGCGAGCAGTCGCGGCCGCCGAGCGTCACGCACCACTCGCCGTTGCCGAGCATCTGGATCTCGTTGTGGCGCGTCGACTCGACGTTGAGCTCGATGAGCATGTTCTTGTTGTCGCCGACGCCGCCGGCCTTCACTTCGGCGAGAATCTCGCGCACCAGCCCGGGCACGCCCGCCGCGTCCGAGAAGATCCGCTGGCCCTTGCCGCCGCCGCCGCCAATCGCCTTGAGGCGGAAGCGGCGGCCGGGATTCTCCGCCAGCAGGCGCGCCGCCTCGTCCTGGATCGTCGCGGCGAGCTCCTCGACCGAGAACAGATCGCAGTGCGCGCGGTACGACGCCTCGAGAAGCTGCTCGGCGAGGGCCGCGAGCGGCACGCTGGCGTCGCTCAGCGCCGGCACCTCGAGGCGGTGCTGCCGGGCACAGGCGCGCAGCGCCTTGCGGTCGGGATGCGTGCGCAGCAGCGTGCGCACCGTCGCGTCGTTGATGCCCGGCGTGACCGAGACGTCGTGCGCGATCGCGGTGCGCTTCGCCTCGTCCTTCGCGCCCGCCGCGGCCTGGGTGTACGACCCGGGGCCGATGAAGTGCAGGCCGGCCTGCTCGAGCGAGCGCACGAAGTGCGCATCCTCGGCCATGAAGCCGTAGCCGGCGAAGACGTAGTCGTAGCCGTGCTGGCGGCAGATGGCGATGATCTGCCGGATGCGCTCCTCGCGTTCCTCGGTCGTCGCGCCGGTGTAGTCGGGTACCGGGTGCACGTGCTGCGGGTCGATGATGCGCACCTCGGGCGAGAGGGCACGCGCGTACACGATGCTGTCGCGTTCCGAGAGCAGCATGCCGATCTCGGTCATGCCCATCTCGCGGAAGACCTCGATCGCCTCCTTGCGCACCGGCCCGCGGCAGACGATCAGCACGCGCATGTCGTCGCACGCGAACGACCGCGCCCACTCCGAGCGCGCCAGCGACAGCCGGCGGTCGCGATGGATGAGCGGATTGTTCGTGTACGGATCGAAGGGCTTGAGCGGCAGGGTCATGCGCACCGGATCAGTGGAACTCGCGCTGCACGCCGCCCATCGGCGAGGGGACGTAGGCGCGCAGCAGTGCCTGGAGATTGCGGGCGAGGACGTGGCGGAGGTCGTGCGGCATGACGATCTCGGAGATCGAGCCGAGTGACAGCGCCTCGCGCGGGTTCATCAGCTCGCGCTCGTAGCGCAGGCTGATTTCCGCCTCCTGCGTCTTGAGCCATTCCTCGGCGGTGCGCGCCGCCTCCGGACCGCCCTCGCGCGCCATCGTCGCGGCGCGGCTGCGCACGGCGCGCAGCTCGTCCTTGTAGACGTATTCCTTGCCGGCCGGGCCCATCACCGCGACGCGCGTCGTCGGCAGCGCGAGCACGAGGTCGGCGCCGGTCGCGTAGCAGTTGAACGCCGCGTAGGCGCCGCCGAACGCGTTGCGCAGGATGAGGAGGATGCGCGGCGTGCGCAGGTCGATGATCGAGTCCAGCATCGCGCGCCCGGCCTGGACGATGCCGCGGCTTTCCTGCTCGCGGCCGGGGAGGAAGCCGGTGGTGTCCTCGATGAAGATCACCGGCACGTTGTAGAGCGAGCAGAAGCGCACGAAGCGCGCGATCTTGTATGCCGCGTCGACGTCGATCTGGCCGCTGGCGACGGCGCTGTTGTTGGCGACGAAGCCGACGACGTTGCCGCCGAGGCGGCCGAACGCGGTGATCGCGTTGCGCGCCCGGTCGGGCTGCAGCTCGAAGTAGTCGCCGCGATCGCACAGCCGCTCGACGATGATCGACACGTCGATCGGCGTGTTGAAGCCGGTCGGCGAGTTGAACGCCTTGCGCAGGAGCGCGTCGATCTCGGTCGTGCGGCGCTCGATCGGATCACCGGTCGGCAGGTGCGGCGCCATGACCTTGTTCGAGCTCGGCAGGTACGACAGCAGCCGGCGCGCGGTGCGCAGCGCCGCGACCTCGTCCTTCACGTGCACGTCGGTGACGCCGCTGGCGCCGTGGACGCGCGGCCCGCCGAGCTCGTCGGGCGTCACGTCCTCGCCGAGCACGCTCTTCACGACGCCCGGGCCGGTGAGGCCGAAGAACGTGTCGTCGGGCTGGATCATGAAGCTGCCCTGGCGCGGCAGGTAGGCGCCGCCGCCGGCGTTGAAGCCGAACATGCACATGATGCTCGGCACGACGCCGCTGATGCGGCGCAGGGCGGTGAAGGCTTCGGCATAGCCGTCGAGGCCGCCGATGCCGGCCGGCACGTAGGCGCCGGCGCTGTCGTTCATGCCGATCAGCGGGATGCCGCGGTCGCCGGCGAGGTAGATGAGGTTGGCGAGCTTGCGGCCGTTGGTGGCGTCCATCGACCCGGCGCGCACGGTGAAGTCATGCCCGTAGATCGCCACGTCGCGCCCGTTGATGGTGGTCACGAGCGTCACGATCGAGGCACCGTCGAGATTCTTGCCCCAGTTCTGCCACAGCACGGTCGGCTGCGCGCCGCGGTCCTGCAGCGCGTCGATGCGCTCCCAGACCGTCATCCGGTTGCGCGCGTGCTGGCGCAGGATCTGGATCGTGCCGGCGGCGGTGTACGGCCGCTGCTGCAGCTCGGCGCCGTCGCGCAGCGCCTGATCGTACGGCGGCAGCGTCTCGGTGGAAGCGGACGGTGGCGCCTCGAACGGGTTGTCGAGCGTCGGCGTCGCGGCCGGCGCGGTCGGCTTGGCAGCGGTTCGTGTACTCATGGGGCTCGTGTGGGCAAACCTCGGTCGGGATGCTGCCGAGGCAGCACCTGCGGCAGCTACCACATGGGGGCGACGGCGCAAATACTGGGTCGGCGATTGGAAGGCAGCTGTGTCGTCGCCAGTACGCGTTGGAGGGCGCCGATCCCTCGGCGCCTGTTGGATG
>CBFGUK010000134.1:0-12606 GCA_965651925.1 uncultured bacterium
GATGAGCGGACGGGGCTGGAGGGGGTGGGGCTGCACCCCTGAAGTAGGTTGTTAGGTTGTTAGTTGTTAAGTTGTCAGGTTGAAGAAGCCTATGAGCCCGCAGTTGGTACAAATTCTCGGCTCAGGAAACCTAACAACCTCACAACTAACAACCTAACAACCTGACCTTCGCTAAACCGCCTCCACCACCACCTCCACGCACCGCCGCACCTCGCGCAGCAACAGATCCGGGCTCGACGGCAGGCAGAGGCTGCGCGCGTAGAGGTCGTGTGCGTGGCGCAGGTCGTCGCGCGGGCCGACACGCGCGGGCTCCCGTTGGCCGTTCGGCCCCGCGGCCCGCGTCGGCTGCAGCGCCTTGTTAGCGCCGCCATGCATCATCCGGCGGCTCGACGCAGAGCGCTCTCGACCGGCTGCGGGAGGTCCAGCGCCATGAAGAACCTGTGCGGGTAGAGGTAGTCCTCTCCGGACTCGTCGATGACGCGCAGCAAGCCGTGCACTTCCGCATCGGGGTCGCCAAGCGCTTGGTAGATCTTCCGCAACTCAAGAGAGGCGGGATATCCCGTGTTCCTTACGCAAACAACGAACCGCTTCTTCGGCCTGGTCTTTCGCGCCATTCTCATCACCGTACCAGTCGTTTGATCTTCACTTCTCTTCTACCAATGCCGGTTGCCTCGTACCAATGCACCTCGGCATCGCAGCGAAATCCGTCGGGCAGCCGGACTGTCGCAATGCCTTTCCGCTTTCGCCATCGCCCTCGACCGTACAGCCGCCGCAAGCGAGCCCGGTCCCGCACCGATGGTCCGGCGGCAATCGTCTGCGGCTCGCGAAGGGGACCGATGATCTCGAACTGCGCGCGCACGGATCACTTGTACCAAGCGCGCTCTCGATGGCGCTAACAGGGTCCTAACAGCCTAACCCCCTAACAGCCTAACAGCCTAACAGCCTTCCTCCTCACCCCACCGCCGCCGCCACGACCTCCACGCACCGCCGCACTTCCCGCAGCCGCAAATCCGGGCTCGATGGCAGGCAGAGGCTGCGCGCGAAGAGATCGTGCGCGTGGCGCAGGTCGTCGCGCGGGCGGTCGCGCGCCGGCGGGTGGCGATCGAGTGGCGGCCAGAGGGGCTGCGCGCCGATGCCGGCGGCGGCGAGCGCGCGCTGCACGCGCTGGCGCTGCGCCGCGCTCGGCAGGGTGATGGTGTAGAGCCAGAACGTCGCCTCGGTGTGCGGCGTGAGCGGCATCGGCGTCACGCCCGGCACGGCGGCGAAGCCGCGCGCGTAGGCGGCCGCGAGGCGGCGCTTGCGGGCGAGGATCCCGTCGAGCTGCTCGAGCTGCGCGAGACCCACGGCGGCGTGCAGGGCGCTCATGCGGAAGTTGCCGCCGACCTCGACGTGCAGGGCGCCGGCGCGCTCGAGCGCCCGCCCGTGCGTCGTCAGACGGCGGGCGCGCGCGGCGCGCCGTGCCGTCCCGAGCAGGAGCGCGCCGCCGCCGCCCGCGGTGGCGACCTTGTTGCCGTTGAAGCTGAGGATGCCGACGTCGCCGAAGGTGCCGACGTGCCGGCCGCGATAGCGCACGCCGAGCGCCTGCGCCGCGTCCTCGATCACCGCCAGCCGGTAGCGGCGCGCCAGCGCGACGATGCGGTCGATCTGGCAGGCGAGCCCGAGGAGATGCACGGCGACGACGGCGCGCACGCGGCGGCCGGTGCGCCGCTCGATGCACGCGCCGCCGCGCCGCGTGCAGTGGCGTTCGAGCCACGCGGCGAGACGATCGGCATCGAGCTGCCAGGTGTGCGGCGTGACGTCGAGCAGGACCGGCGTCGCGCCGAGCGCACACGCGGCGTTGAACGGCGCGATGAACGTCAGCGCCGGCAGCAGCACGAGATCGCCGGGCCCGACGTCGGCGATCTGCAGCGCGACCTGCAGCGCGGTGCTGCCGGTGAGCGTCGCGACCGCGTGGTGCGCGCCGGTAGCGGCGGTGAGCGCCGCCTCGAAGCGCGGCACGAACGGCCCCGCCGAGGAGACCCAGCCGCTGTCGAGACACGCGCGCAGGTAGCGCCATTCGTTGCCGGCGAACGTCGGCCCGTGCAGGGCACGCAGGCCGGTGCGGGCCGCGCCGCGGCGGCGTTCAGAGATAGGGCTCACCGGCCTGCCGGGTGCGGATGACGCGTGCCGGCGTGCCGTACGCGACGGTGTAGGCGGGGATGTCACGGGTCACCGTCGCGCCGGCGCCGATCACCGTGTGCTCGCCGACGCGTCTGTTGTGGAAGAGCTGGGCGCCGGCGCCGATGGCGCTGTAGGCGCCGACGTGCGCGGCGCCGCTCAGTACCGCGTGCGGGCCGAGGCTGGCGTAATCGCCGAGGACGGCGTCGTGACAGATCCCTGCATTGAGGTGCACCAGCGCCAGGGCGCCGACCCGTGCGTCGCTGTCGACGACCGCGCCCGCGCCGATGATCCCGCCGGGCCCGATCGTCGCGCCGCGCGCGATCTGCACCGACGGGTGGATGATCGACGCGAACGGCAGGTCGGGTACCGCCGCGAGCGCCGTGGCCGCCACCGTCGCCCGGCGCCAGTTGTCGCCGATGGCGACGACGATGCCGTCGGCGTGGTGGCGCGCGACGAGGGCGGGCAGGGCATCGTCACAGCCGAGAATGTGATAGCCGGCGAACTGCGCGCCGGCGGCGCGATCGGCGGCTACCAGGCCGATGACCTCCTGATTCGGGGTCCGCTCGACGATGTCGAGCACGCGCTTGGCGAGGCCGCCGGCTCCCATGACGATCAGTCGTTCCACTACCGGCAGTCGCCTTCGCCCCGTGTTCTGCGCTAGCAGCGCGGGTGGAGTCAATGTGAATCCGGCGCGCGGTCATCATTCGGTCAGTCGCGGCCTCGATGCCTTCGAGCGTCGCTTCGGCTCCGGCGCGGTGCGGGCGGCACTCGAGCGCTGCGCGGCGCGCCCTCAGCTGCGCGTGCTCGAGATCGGCTGTGGCGAGGGGCGCGCACTGCTCGATCTGCGGCGGCGGTATCCGGACGCCGAGCTGCACGGCATCAACCGCCATCCGTGGGACGCGATGCGCGGCAGCGGGAGCCTGCGCGATGTGGCGCGCTTCCACGCGATCTTCACGGAGGCGGAGCTCGCGGCCGTGGCGCTGCCGGTCATCCACTTCCTCGATGCGCAGCGGCTCCCGTTTGCCGACGGCAGCTTCGATGTCGTGCTCAGCCAGGGCGCGATCCACTACATGGCGCGCAAGGACGCCGTGCTCGAGGAGGTGTGGCGCGTGCTCGCCGCCGATGGCGCGGCATTGCTGCACGTCGACACCTGGCAGGACGATCTGCCGGATGTCCTGGCACCGCCGACGCCGCGCATCGCCATCTCGCGCGCCGGCCGGCCACTCGCCGTGCGCGCGCTGGTCGAGGAGGTGGCCGGCGCGGGCTTCGACGTTTCGTACGCCGAGCGCACGGTGCTCGGTCGCTCAGTCTGTGTCCGCATGCGGCGCAACACCGCCGCGCCGCTCCACCTCGGCCTGACGCTCGATACGTCGGCGTCGGGCGACCTGCGGGAACTCACTCGCGACCAGCCGCGGTGGGACGTGTGCTGGGGCTATCGCAGCGTGTTCCGGACGTGAGCGCGCCCGGCGGCGGCGTGTCGCCGAGCAGCTCACGGTAGACAGCGACCGTCGCCTCGACCACCGCCTGCGCGGCGAACCCGCTGACCGCGAGTGCGCGCGCCGCGCGGCCGAAGGCGAGGCGCTCGGTCGGCGCGCCGATCAGCCGCGCCAGGGCATCGGCAAGGCGGGCCGGATCGCGCGGTGGCACGAGCAGGCCGGTGCGTTCGTGGAGGACGATCTCGCGGCAGCCGGGCACGTCGGTGGCGACCAGCGCGCGGCCGCAGGTGGCACCCTCGACGAGCACGCGCGGCACGCCCTCGCGGTACGACGGCAGGGCGACGATGTGCGCCGCCGCGTACACCGCCGGCATGTCGTCGCGCGCGCCGTCCCATTCGATCAGACCGCGCGCCACCGCGTCGCGCAGCGTGTCCGCCGCCACCGCATCGCGGTGCGTCGGATCGAGGCGGCCGACGAGGCGAATCACGCAGCGCACCTGCCGTTCGCGCAGCAGGTGTGCGGCGGCGATCAGGTCGTGGATGCCCTTCGACGCGAGCATGCGGCCGCAGAACAGCACGACCGGCGTGCCCGGCGGCTCCGGTGCCGGCCGGAAGACGTCGATGTCGATGCCCGAGCCGCGGATCAGCGCCGCGCGTGCACGCGGCACGATGCCCGTGTCGACGAGGGCCGCGAAATCGTCCGGGTTCTGGAACACCGTGCGGCAGTTCGGCAGGCGGGTGACGATCCGGTACGCGCCGTCCAGCCAGATGCGCAGCAGGCGCGCGTCCCGGCGCGGACTGGCGAACACGCCGAGGCCGGGCAGCGCCTGCACCATCGGCGGCGCGCCACTGCGCCAGGCGGCCAGACCGCCGTAGATCATCGCGTTGGCGGTGAAGTGGTGGACGAGCGCCGGCTGCACCGTGCGGTAGAGGCGCCGCAGCGCGCGGTAGGTGCGCAGGTGGCGGATTGGGCGCGCAATCTCGCGCACGATCGGCAGCGGCACCCATTCGATGCCCGCGGCGGTGAGCAGCGGCGTGCCGGCATCGGCCGGCGCCGCGGCGATGACGCGCCAGCCGGTGCGGCGCATGTGGCGCAGCAGGGGCAGGCGGGTATGCGCCAGGTGGATCGACGTGCTGCACACGTACACGATGCACGGCGCCGCCGTGGCCGGCGGCGCCGTCATGGCGGCACCTGGCCGGGGAAGAGCCGCGCGAGCTCGGCGAAGTCGGCCGCGGCGCGCGCCGCGTCCCCCACCGGGTCGAGCAGCCCGCGACAGAATCCGACGAGCGCCACCCAGGCCACCGCATCCGTGCCGGCGGCGAGCGCCTCGAGCTGCAGACGGCACGGTGCCCCCTCGCCGGCCTGCGCCAGGGCGCTGGCGAGCCGGTACTGCTCGACGAACGCCGCCGGTGCCGGCGACGCGAGCGCGGCGCGCGCGGGCATGCCGTCCGCGCGCGTCTCTGGCGCGAGCAGCGCCGCGAGACGGTGCGCGTCGGCATCGGATGCGACGGGGCGGAGTGCATCGTGCGCCTGCGGCCAGAACAGGCCGTGGGCGAGCGCCGCCTGAGCGAGCGCCGCGGCGGGATGGCCGCTCGCCTGCACGGAGGCGAACAGCCGGCGCAGGCTCGCGCCGGTGCGCCAGTGGCGGTAGCGCGCGCCGAGCAGGCGGAACTTCGCGAACGTGTAGTCCGGCGTGTAGTCGGGCGCGTGCTCGCCGAAGGTGTGCCAGAGCGCGCGCGGGCCGGGGCGGTACGCGAGCGCATGCGCGGTCAGCCAGCCGCGCGCGCGCATCGCGGCGAGGAAGTCGACGGCGGGCGTGACCGAATCGGGGCACGGCAGCGCGGCGGCGGCCACGGTGCGGTAGAGCTTGATGCCGACGATGCTGCCGCGCAGCGGATCGCGCAGGCCGCCGACGGCGAGCGCGACGCCCGGCGCCATGCAGGCGCGCAGGTCGGCGAGCGCGGTCGGGTCGAGCACCGTGTCGGCGTCGACCTGGACGAAGAACGCGGTTGTGACGCGTGCGAGGCCGGCGTTCAGCGCGCGGTGGAACGGCGTGACGCCGTCGATGCGCACGATCGCCGCCGGCGGCTGCGTCTGCTGCGCCAGGCTCTCCAGCGCGCGATCGACGGACGGCTCGCCGATCGACAGCACCACCGCGGTGACGTCGCTGTCGTGCATCGTCCGCGCCGGGTCTGTCAGGGCGTCGTGCCGGTGTCCACCGCGTACGACTCACACGGCGTAGCCATCGTCGCTTGCGTCCGCGCCGCGTTGCGCGAGGTTGGCGAGGGTCGCCGCGAGCCCGTCGCGCAGGGACACCCGCGGCTCCCAGCCGGCGAGCTGTGCGGCGCGCGACGCATCGCAGCACAGGTGCTGCACTTCGCTCTCCGGCGGCCGCGTGCGCTCGGGGTCGGTGGCGATCGGCGGATGGTAGTCCGCGACTTCACAGCACAGCGCGGCGAGCTCGCCGACCGAGATGTCGCGCCCCGAGCCGAGGTTCGTCACCGCGCCGACCGCCGCGTCGGCGGCGCCGAGCGCGAGCAGCCCCTGCACCGTGTCGGTCACGTAGGTGAAATCCCGGCGTGGCGCGAGCGCGCCGAGGCGCAGCACCGCGACGCGGCGCACCAGCTGCGCGAGGATTGCGGGAATCACGGCGCGGCGCGACTGGCGCGGTCCGTACGTGTTGAACGGCCGCACGATCGTCACCGGCAGGCCGAACGACGCGTGATAGCTCGCCGCCAGCGCCTCGCCGCCGAGCTTCGAGGCGGCGTACGGCGACTGCGCGCGCAGCGGGTGCCGCTCGTCGATCGGCACGGTCTGCGCCGTGCCGTACACCTCGCTCGTCGAGACGTGCACGAGGCGCGCGACGCCGGCGGCGCGCGCCGCCTCGAGCACGTTGAGCGTCCCCTGCACGTTCGTATCGAGGTACGACTGCGGCGCCTGGTACGAGTACGGAATGCCGACCAGCGCCGCGAGGTGGAAGACGACCTCGTGCTGCGCGACGAGGCGGGCGAGGAAGAACGCGTCGCGCACGTCGCCGCCGGCGACGCGCACCTCGTTCAGCGTCGCCGCCGGCAGCACGGCGAGATCGCCGCGCGTGCCACGCCCGTCGTAGTGCACCAGCGCCGTGACTTGTGCGCCGGCGGCGACCAGCGCCTCGACGAGATGGCTGCCGATGAACCCGCCGGCCCCAGTGACGAGAACGCGGCGGCGGGCGTAGGGCATGGGGGGAGAGGCTGTCAGGCTGTTACGCTATCACGCTGTTAGGCTGTTGGCTGTTAGGCTGTTAGGGGCCGGAGATTCGAATCGTGAGAGAGCGGCTATCGAAGCAGGAACCTCAGGCCCCTGGCAGCCAACAGCCTGACAGCGAACAGCCTGGGTCACTTCGGTTCCTCGTACGCGCCGCCGCCCTGCTGCTGCTGCTGCTGCTGCGCCGACTCCTCGCGCAGGCCTTCATCCGGCCGGACGACGATGTCGACGCGGCGGTTCTGCTGGCGGCCGGCGGGGGTGTCGTTGCTCGCCACCGGGTTGCTCGCGCCGGCGCCGCGCGTCGTGATGCGCGTCGGGTTGACGCCGTTGGCGACCAGCTCGTCGGCGACCGCCTGGGCGCGCTCGCGCGACAGGCGGTCGTTCAGCTCGGCGCTGCCGCGGCTGTCGGTGTTGCCGGTGATCTGCACGACGGTGCGCGGATAGCGGGCGAGGACGGCGGCGAGCTCGGCGAGCTTGGTGCGCGCGCCGGGCTGCAGCGTCGCCTGGCCGGAGTCGAACAGCACGTCGCTGCCGAGCGACAGGTAGATCGTCTCCTGCTCCTTGCGCAGCTGATCGTTCTGGTCGACGACCGACTGCATCTCGCGCGCCTGCTTGTCCATGTAGTTGCCCATCAGGCCGCCGCCGATCGCGCCGACCACGGCGCCAACCGCCGCGCCCTTCCAGGCGCCTTCGCCGCCGCCGGCGATCGCACCGATCGCCGAGCCGGCCGCGGCGCCGGCCGCGGTGCCGTACACCGCGCCCTTGGTCGTTCCGCCCTGCCGTTCCCAGGCGGCGCAGCCGCCGAGCACCATCAGGCACGCCGCCGTTGCGGTCGTGCGGGTGAGCATCGTCATGGAAGTCCTCCTTGCGTTGCGATGATATCCCGCTGCGCCCCGGGGCACAGCGGCGGGGCCGAGGGCTCGGCGCGATGCGCCGAGGGTGGCAACCTGTCGGGCCCGGCGCCGTGGCGCCGGCCCGACGCCCGAGGCTGTCGACACGCGCCGATCACTTGATCTCGAACGTCACCTGCAGCTGTGCGCTGACGCCGATGTCGCCGGCCTCGATCGGCGGCGGCGCGGCTTCCATCGCCACCATGCGGTCGCGGGCGTAGGCCCTGGGGTAGATGATCGGCGCGCCGCCGATGGTGGCGTTGAGGATGCGGCCGAGCTCGAGGCCGAGGGCGGCGGCGGTGGCCTCGGCCTGGCGGCGCGCATCGGCGCCGGCGCGCTGCAGCGCGTCCGACTGCGCCGCGCCGCGCTCCTCGAGCGTGAACTCGAGCTGGTCGGCGCGGTTCGCGCCGGCGCGGGTCGCGGTGTCGATCAGCGCCCCGACCGTGCCGACGTCGCGCAGCTCGACGCGCACCATGTTGCTGGCGACGTAGCCGGTGATGCGCGGCGGGCTGCCGGTGGCGCGCTCGCGCTGCTCGTACACCGGGGAGAGCGCGTACTGGGTGGTCGACACGCGGTCGCGCGGCCCGAGCGCGCGCTTGATCGCCTCGATCAGCGCCGTGCTCTTTTTCGTGTTCTCCGCCATCGCCGCGGCGGCGGTCGGCGCGGCGGTCTCGACGCCGAAGGAGACGATGGCGAGATCGGGCGGCGCGTACACCTTGCCTTCGCCCGTCACGACGATGGTGCGGGGCGGCGGCTGGTCCTGAGCCAGCACCGGGGCGGCGAGCAGCGCGAGCGACACGAGCAGACAGCGCATGCCGCGGAGAATACGGGAGGGGTCGGGGCGCGGCAAATCAGTGGTCGCTGACGTGGTGAGGGGGTTACGGGGTTAGGGGTTAGGGGTTCGGGGTTCAGGAGGATCCGTCTGCACTCCACGCCCCCTGGAGGGCGCCGGTCCCTCGGCGCCCGTTGGATCAGGCTACCGCGCCGGACGCCGTGTAAGCCCCCCCTGGGACCGCGGGCGAGCCGCCCGCGGTCCCAGGGTTCCCGCGCCTACCGCTTCCCGCGCCCGCTGCCGCGCGACCCGCCGCCGCGCGCCGGGTCGCGCGGCATCCCCGGGTACGCCTCGCCGCCCTCGAGCCAGGCGCGGCGGCAGCCGCGATTGCGGCAGAACCAGAGGCTGCCGTCCCAGAACGCGGTGACGCAGCGTTCCTCGCCGCCGGCGAGGCGCACGACCGGGTGCGGCTCGCCGCAGTGATGGCAGTGCAGGATGCGCGGCCCGCCGGAGTGGTCCGTGTCGCGGCCGGTCCGCGACCCGGGGCGGCGCTTTCGTGGCGGTCCGAACTGGATGATCGAGCCCATGAACGAGTAGACTTTCGCGACTACTCCCTTTCTCGACCCGACTCAAGGTGGGAAACAGCAGGACGCGCCCGCCCCGGGGGTGGCGCGGCGCCGGTCGTACGGGCACGCGGCGTCCTCGTTCCCGCGGCGCCGGCGGGGAGCGTCCGCCCATGCGGCAATCCGCCGCGGTCCGGTGTATAGGCGGCGCATGATGCGGGCGGACGGTGGCGGCGACCGCAACTTCCTCGACGTACGCACGCACGGCTTTGCGCGGCTCGCGGTCTGCGTGCCGCCGGTGCGCGTCGCCGATCCCGAGTTCAACGTCGCCGCCCACCTCGAGCAGCTCGATGCGGTGTATCGCGCCGGGGCACACTATGCGCTCTGCCCCGAGCTCGGGCTGAGCGGCTACACGTGCGGCGACCTGTTCTTCCAGGAGCCGCTGCTCGCCGCCGTGCGCGCCGGCCTCGCGCGCCTCGCGGCGGCGACCGCCGACTGGAACCTGCTCTGCACGGTCGGTGCGCCGCTGATCGTCGAGGGCCTGCTGTTCAACTGCGCCGTCACGCTCTACCGCGGCCGCGCGCTCGCCGTCGTGCCCAAGGCGTATCCGCCGAACTACCGCGAGTTCTACGAGCTGCGCTGGTTCCGCCCCGCCGCCGAGACGCGGGCGTCGGCGCTGCCGCTGCTCGGCGCCGAGGTGCCGTTCGGCACCGACGTGCTGATCCACGCGCCGCATCTGCCCGGCTTCGTCCTGCACACCGACATCTGCGAGGACCTCTGGGTGCCGGTGCCGCCGGGCACGCTGGCGGCGCTCGCCGGCGCGACGGTGCTCGCCAACCTCTCGGCGTCGAACATCACGGTCGGCAAGTGGGAATACCGCCAGCGCCTCGTCTGCGCGTCGTCGGCGAAGACGCTCGCCGTGCAGCTCTACAGCGCCGCCGGCTTCGGCGAGTCGACCGCCGACCTCGCCTGGGACGGCCACGGCCTGATCGCCGAGCGCGGCCGGCTGATCGCCGAGACGAAGCGCTTCGCGCTCGCCGGCACGCATGTCGTCGTCGACGCCGACCTGCAGGCGCTGGTGCAGGACCGGATGCGCCAGACCTCGTTCGGCGCCAACGCGCGCGACCTCGCGCGCCGGCCGTACCGCGCGGTCGATGGCGGCCTCGCCGCCGAGCTGCGCCCGCGCGCCACCTGGGAGCAGCTGGCGCGCGCCGCCGAGCCGCATCCGTTCGTGCCCGCCGATCCCGCCGAGCGCGACACGCGCTGCCGCGAGGTGTTCCTCATCCAGGCGACGGCACTCGCCCGCCGGCTGCACGCGCTGCCGCCGGCGGCGCGGCGCATCGTCATCGGCGTCTCCGGCGGCCAGGATTCGACGCACGCGCTGCTCGTCGCCGCGCACGCGCTCGATCTCCTGCAGCTCGAGCGCACGCGCCTGATCGCCCTCACCATGCCGGGCTTCGGCACGACGGCGCGCACGCGTGGCAACGCCGAGCGCCTCGCGCGGGCGCTCGGCGCGCAGTTCCGCGAGCTGCCGATCACCGGGCTCGCCGAGGCGATCTTCGCCGCCATCGGGCATCCGCCGGCGCAGGAGGACCTGACGTTCGAGAACGTGCAGGCGTGGCTGCGCAAGCTGCTGCTGTTCGCCACCGCGTCGCAGGAGCGCGGCATCGATCTCGGCACCGGCGATCTCTCCGAGCTGGCGCTCGGCTGGTGCACGTACGGCGGCGATCACCTGTCACACTACGGCGTCAACGCCGGCGTGCCGAAGACGCTGATCACCTACCTGATGGGCTGGACCGCGGAGACGATCTTCCGCGGCGATGCGGCGGTGCAGGCGGTGCTGCGCGACGTGCTCGCGACGCCGATCAGCCCCGAGCTGCTGCGCCCCGACGCCGACGGCGACATCGTGCAGCGCTCGGAGGACATCATCGGCCCGTACGAGCTGCACGACTTCTTCCTCTACCACGTGCTGCGCTTCGGCAGCGGCCCGCGCCGGCTCGCGCGCCTCGCGCTGCACGCGTTCGCCGGCCGCTACGACCTCGCCACCATCCGCCGCTGGCTGCTGGTGTTCGTGCAGCGCTTCTTCGCCAGCCAGTTCAAGCGCGACGCGCTGCCCGACGGCCCCAAGGTCGGCTCCGGCGGCAACCTCTCGCCGCGCGGCGACTGGCGCATGCCGTCCGATGTCTCCCCCGCCGCCTGGCTCGCCGAAGCCGAGGCCGTCCCCGAGCAGCTTCCGGAACCGGCGTGCACGGAGCGCTGAGCCGACAAGGCAAGGACGCGTCGTCCCCGCCGGCCCGTGCAGCCGTGCTCCTGCAAACAATGGAGGGATCGGACGCGACTCCACACGCACACTGGAGGGCGCCGCTCCGTCGGCGCCTGTTGACCAGGCAACGCCCGTCCGCAGCTAAGCGGCCGTTCGTTAGAAGAAGCCGTGGCGGAGGGCGAGGCGGCATACGAGGACACCGCGCAGGCGATGATGGAGGTGCCCCGCGACCCGTCTGACAGCGCACAGCTGCAGCAGGCCTGCGTTCCGCGCGGCTGAGTACCGGGCGTTATCCGGAGAGTCTTGCTGCGGGGGCGCTGTGCCGAAGCCGGGCGAAGACATCGAGCAGCGCATTGAGAGCAATGGACTCTCTGCGGCCCGACGCACCCTGCTCCGGGACTTTTTGCAGGCGGCGGTGGACGCGGATCCGGCCGTGACGGTTCAACTCGGCGAGGACAGATGGGCGGCGCTCGAGATCGTTCGCAACGGGCGTTCCGTCGCGCGGGTGTTCACGAAGAGTGGCACGGTCCAGATCTCCAACTTCCTGCCAGGCGACCCCACCAGCCCCTATGGCCCGGGCGTGCGGCTCAACGAGAAGCGGCAATGGGTCTTCTCCGTGAGGAGCGAAGCCGACGCCGAGCGTATGCTGCGCTGCTTGTCGGAGAACATCGCTCACCTGCGTGGCGGTCCTGCAATCCGTTCGACCCGCGCTGGTCGCCCGGCACGCGATCCTGGCGAGCGGCCACCTCGAGCGATGTCGCGCCGCGTGCGGTTCACGGTGCTCGTGCGTGACAACTACACATGCCAGTACTGCGGTCGCCGGTCGCCGGACGTTCGGTTGCATGTCGATCATCGCAAGCCCGTGTCGCTGGGCGGCGACGATGCGCTGGAGAATCTCCTCACCGCGTGTGAGGACTGCAATCTCGGCAAGTCAAACCGGTTTACGACGTGAACTACCCGCAGCGGCGGTTCGGCTCCGCATCACGATGACGCCGGCCCCTCGATAGGCTGCGTTCACCAGGCGCCTGGTTGCTGGCGAGTCCCTCGGTGCATTGCTTCGCGCCTCGGCCGCGGCTGGTGCTGACCGGCCAGCCCGGCTCGCGATCCTCAGGACCGCTGCGGTTACTGATCGCTCACGCGCAGGTGCGCAGCACGCGGGCGGCGTCGAGGCGGCACGATCGCGTGGACCACCGCGGGATTCCCCGCTATATCGTCCGGCGCGCATCGTCGCGCTGATCCGCCAATCCAAGGTGGGGGGTTGCGGAATTGTTCGTCG
>CBFGUK010000135.1:0-12539 GCA_965651925.1 uncultured bacterium
CTTTTGTAGGGCACCTCGTAGCCGCCCTTGTTAAAATCCGGCGGCGGCAGCGGCTGACGATCGTGCCGTTGCCGGCAGACCTGCCCGCGAGCTTGCGCCGCGTGCGCGTTCCACCGTAACGGGCGCGCATGGATGACGTGCGGGTGCTCGACAAGGCCTGGTTCGCCCGGGTACGCTGGGAGATCCTCGACATGGTGCGGGCGCTGGACACGGCGCCACAGGAGAAGGAGGACCTCCGGTCGCAGATCAACCGGCTGCGGGACGCCGGGCGCATTCCGGAGACGACCGCGCAACTCCTGCACCTGATCCTCACCGCGCGGAACAAGGCGGAGTACGAACAGCGGGTGTACTCAGGCACCGACGCGAACCAGTTGCGCGTCGCATGGGAATCGGTGCGCACGTGGGCACGTCCGCCGGCGGCCCGGGACGGCGGCAGCTCAGACAAGCCAGTGGCGGCGTCGGCGATGCCGGCGAAGAACCACGGCGGTGGTGGATTTCCGTGCCCGATCCCCGGCTGCCGCAAGGTATTCTACGCCAGCCGCGGTGGGTGGGATGCGCACGTCGCCTCCTACCGCATGCACAAGGACTGGCACCCCCGCGTGATCGATGGCGAGATCAGGAAGCAGCGCTTCCGGGAGGAATTCCCCGAGTGGTTCGAGTGATCTGCGGCCTCTGGCTACGTGGACGGAAAGGGAGTCCGCAGATTTCGCAGATTACGCAGAGGGGGCAGATGCAGAAGGCCCATCTCGGAGGGCGCGGGCGTCACCTGATTCCGGATAGCGCGTCCCCGAGCAGGGACACGTCGGCACGGTAGCGTTGCTGGTCGCGATCCTGGGGTTGGCTGATCAGGCGTGCATCCGCGGTTCCCGGCAGGCCCCGGAGGGCTCGGCCCACGCCGCGCCCGATGATCCAGATCTGTTCCGGCGCGTCGCGGGCGACGGAGGGCCAGACGAAGTTCGCGAAACTGGTTCGGACGATCTGGTCGTACGCGGCGCCGGAGGTCAGACGCCTGCCTCCGGGCGAGTAGAGCGCGATGACGCTGGCGTCCTCCAGCCAGATGCCGGCCTCGCGTAGCGTCGCCAGCACGCGGAGCTTCCATTCGAGGCGGGCGCGGAGGTCGGACATAGCCCGGCGCGGCATCGACGGTGAGACTTCGCGGTTGCAGGCGGACGCCGCGGCGCCGAGCAGGTCCCAATACTGCCAGGTGCCGGCGTTCCCGGTGGGCGATCGCGGGCTGCACAGCGCGGGCTCGCCGTATCCCAGGCAGTAGACGAGGCGGCAGTACCCATCGGGGAGTGGTGGCTCTGCATGGCTGCGATTCGGAAGGCAAACCGTGACCGCAATGTCACCGGCCTGCTCGGCGACGTGGCTCTCGGCGACGAGCAGCACGCGCACCCGTTCCGGGCGCCAGGCCTCGCGCCAGGCGCGTACGCGTTCAAGGTAGGTCGACGACTCCGGCTCGGCGCCGAGGGCGCGCATCACTTGGTCGGCCCACTGCAGGCGGCTGAGTCCGATCGCTGGCGGGATGGTGGCGGGCACCGCGGTGGGCGCAGCGAGGCGCGGCTGGGATGCGGCAGGCAGCGGGGAGGATGGCGAGCGCGGCGTTCCGTCGAGCCACCCCTTGCGCAGGCCGTCGTCCAGCAGCCGCCGGGCGTATTCGAGCGGCGGGACGGCGTAGCGGTTGGAGTTGCGTGGGACATCGCCCGCTTCCTCGCACCGCGCGTACTCGCGCACCACGCGCTCCTCGTCGCGCGCGTGGCTGCGCCAGAGGTGGCGCATGAGCTCCCGCTGCGTCAGCGGGCGAGCGTTGGACACTTCCTGGACACTTCAGCGGCTGAGGCCGCCGCCGGAATCGCCGTAAGTGCTGAGTGCGAAAGGGGGGACTTGAACCCCCACGGGTGTTACCCCACAGGATCCTGAATCCTGCGCGTCTGCCAATTCCGCCACTTTCGCGTGGGTGGGATCGCGTGCGCGAGCATCGCGGGAGATAGCGGCGCGCGCTGGGTAGGTCAAGGCAGGGACACGGATGAACATGGAGAGACGCGATGCCTCTCCGGGTCACCCCTCAGGATCTCCGTTGCGTCTGGCCGCCTGGCGCTGGCGCTCCCGCAGGCGTTCGCCGGCGTAGTGCCACTGGGTCTCGAGGAACGGCTTCCAGTCCCAGTAGCGGGCGCGGGCGCGGATGACGAATTCGGTTTCGTCGTCGGGCGTGCGCGCGAACAGGCAGCGGCCGTGATCGGCGATCTCGTGGGCGAGGACGATCGGCGCGGAGTTGAGCGAGACGAGGTCGATCGGCGCGTGCGTTGCCTCGACGAGCGTAGCGCGGAGCGCGAGAAGCGCGTCGGGGTCGAGCGCGGGCTCGGTGCGCACGGCGAGGTCGAGGTCGCGGACGGTAGAGGCAGCCGGGTCGGCGGCGGAGCCGAAGAGGTAGACGAGCGTGACGCGCTCGTCGGCGGCGAGGATGCGGGCAGCGGCCTCGGCGGCGGCGCGCGCGGCGGCTGCCGGCAGGCGATCACCGGGGCGCGACATGGCGGGACGCTACCACAGCCTCGACACGGATGAACACGGGCGGGCGTGGGCCACCCGGCAGCCGGATTCAACGCGGAGACGCGGAGCGCTCTCTTGAAGCCCTGCCGGTGATGGGCGACAAGTGCAGGTTCCATGGGCGAGCTCGCGAAGGTCTACGACCCCTCCGCCACCGAGCAGCGGTGGTACGATTTCTGGCTACGGGGCGGGTTCTTCCGCGCCGACGAGACGCGCGGCGGCGAAACGTTCTCGATCGTCATCCCGCCGCCGAACGTCACCGGCGTGCTGCACATGGGGCACATCCTCAACAACACGCTGCAGGACATCCTCGCCCGCTTTCACCGCATGGACGGCAAGGCGACGCTGTGGATGCCGGGCACCGACCACGCCGGCATCGCAACGCAGAACGTCGTCGAGAAGGAGCTCGCCAAGGAGGGCCTCACCCGCCACGACCTCGGCCGCGAGGCGTTCATCGAGCGCGTCTGGGCGTGGACGGAGGAGAAGGGCGGCGTCATCCTGCGCCAGCTGCAGCGCCTCGGCGCGTCGTGCGACTGGGAGCGCGAGCGCTTCACGATGGACGAGGGCCTCTCGCACGCCGTGCGCGAGGTGTTCGTCCGCCTCTACGAGAAGGGCCTCGTCTACCGCGGCCAGCGCATCATCCACTGGTGCGTGCGCTGCCACACGGCGCTCGCCGACGAGGAGGCGATCACCAGCGAGGGCGGCGAGCCGGGCTCGCTGTGGCACATCCGCTACCCGGCCGCAGACGGCGGCGAGGGGCTGGTGGTCGCGACGACGCGCCCGGAGACGATGCTCGGCGACACCGGCATCGCGGTCAATCCCGACGACGAGCGCTACCACGGCCTCCTCGGCAAGGACGTCATCCTGCCGCTGATGAACCGGCCGATCCCGGTCATCGCCGATCCGCTCGTCGACAAGGAGTTCGGCACCGGCGCGGTGAAGGTCACACCGGCGCACGACGCCAACGACTTCGAGATGGGCCAGCGCAACGGTCTCGAGCCGCTGGTGATCATGGATTCCAACGGCGTCATCAACGAGAACGGCGGCGCCTATGCCGGGCTCGACCGCTTCGCGGCGCGCAAGCGCATCGTCGCCGACCTCGACGCCGCGGGCCTGCTGGTGAAGACCGAGCCGTACCGCGTGCCGGTGCGCCGCTGCTACCGCTGCGACACGGTCGTCGAGCCGTACCTGTCGCTGCAGTGGTTCGTGAAGATGGCGCCGCTCGCCGTACCGGCGCTGCGCGCGCTCGACGACGGCTCGCTGCGCCTCATCCCCGACCGCTGGAGCGGCGTCTACCGCCACTGGATGGAGCACATCCGCGACTGGTGCATCAGCCGCCAGCTCTGGTGGGGCCACCGCATCCCGGTCTGGTACTGCCCCAACGGTCACACGTTCGCGGCGCGCACCGATCCGACGCAGTGCGCCGAGTGCGGCTCGACGGCGATCGAGCAGGATCCCGACGTCCTCGACACCTGGTTCAGCTCCTGGCTGTGGCCGTTCTCGACCATGGGCTGGCCGGAGGAGACGCCGACGCTGGCGCGCTTCTATCCGACCAATACGCTGGTCACCGCCGCCGACATCATCTTTTTCTGGGTCGCGCGCATGGTGATGGCCGGCTACGAGCTCACCGGCCAGTGCCCGTTCCGCGACGTCTACCTGAACAGCATCGTGCGCGACGGCCAGGGCCGGAAGATGTCGAAGTCGCTCGGCAACTCGCCCGACCCGCTCGACGTCATCGACCAGTACGGCGCCGACGCACTGCGCTACACGGTCATCTCGATCGCGCCGGTCGGCCAGGACGTGCGCTACGACGTCGAGAAGACCGAGCTCGGCCGCAACTTCGCCAACAAGATCTGGAACGCGGCGCGCTTCGCGCTGATGAACCTCGGCGACGAGCGCCTCGCTCCGCACGCCGCCGACGCTGACACCGCGGCGCTGCCGCTCGCCGACCGCTGGATCCTCTCGCGCCGCCCGGGCGCTGTGGGGCGGCCCGCCGCCCGCCGCCCGCTGGAGCCCCGCGCGCCTCCTGGGCCGGCTCGACGAGACGCGCGCCGCGCTCGCCGCGTACCGCTTCAACGACGCCGCCTCGACGCTCTACCGCTTCATCTGGAACGAGGTGTGCGACTGGTACCTCGAGCTCTCGAAGGCGGCGCTCTACGGCGACGACGAAGCAGTGAAGCACGCGGTGCGCCGCACGCTGGTCACCGTGCTCGACCAGACGCTGCGCCTCCTGCATCCGTTCATGCCGTTCATCACCGAGGAGATCTGGCAGGCGCTGCCGATGACGCGGCCGGCGCGCTCGATCGTCATCGCGCGATACCCGTGCAGCAGCGACGCGCTGCGTGACGCCGACGCCGAAGCACTCGTCGGCCAGCTGATCGCCGCCGTCACCGCGGTGCGCAACATCCGCTCCGAGCTCGGCATCCCGCCGACGACGCCGCTCACCGTGCGCGTCGCCGCCGACGGCGCGGGCGAGCGCGTGCGCGCCGTCGAGGGCTTCATCCGCACGCTCGCCAAGGTGAGCGCCGTCGAGCTGCTCGGCAGCGAGCGGCCGAGCGGCGAGCCGTCGGCGGTCGTGCCGGGTCTCGGCGAGCTGTTCGTGCCGCTGCGCGGCGTGGTCGATGCCGCCGCGGTGCGCGAGCGGCTCGAGAAGGATCTCGGCAAGGTGGAGAAGGAGCTCAAGGGCGTCGATGCGAAGCTCGGGCGCGCCGAGTTCGTCGACAAGGCGCCGGCGGAGATCGTCGCCAAGGAGCGCGACAAGGCGGCGGCGCTGCGCGAGCGGCGCGCGACGCTGGAAAAGCACCTCGCCGTGCTGCGGTCTGCTTGAAGGCTTTCAACGCGGAGACGCGGAGACGCGGAGATCGCTGAGATGAGCGTGTTCGAGCTGCCGGCGGTCACCGCAATGCTGGAAGCGGCGTTGGCCGAGGATGTCGGGCGCGGGGATGTGACGACGCGGCTGACGGTGCCGGCGGGGGTGGCGGCGACGGGGACGGTCAGGGCGAAGCAGGATGCGGTCGTCGCCGGGCTGCCGCTGGTGGCGCGGGTGTTCGAGGTCATGGGCGCGCGTGAGGTGCGCGTGACCGAGCAGTGTGCGGACGGCAGCGCGGTGGCGGCGGGTGCGGTGCTGGCGACGGTCGAGGGGCCGGCGGCGGCGCTGCTGGTCGGCGAGCGGCTGGCGCTCAACCTGCTCCAGCGGCTGTCGGGCGTCGCGACGCTGACGCGCCGCTACGTCGACGCGGTCGCCGGTACGCGCGCACGCATCGTCGACACGCGCAAGACGACGCCCGGGCTGCGCGCGCTCGAGAAGTACGCGGTGCGCATGGGCGGCGGCCACAACCACCGCGCCGGGCTCGATGACGGCATCCTCATCAAGGACAACCACATCACCGCCGCCGGCGGCGTGACCGCGGCGCTCGCCGCGGCGCGCGCCGGCGCGCCGCATCCGCTGCGCATCGAGATCGAGTGCGCAACGCTCGCCCAGGTCGACGAGGCGCTCGCCGCCGGCGCCGACGCGCTGCTGCTCGACAACATGTCGCGCGCCGACCTCGCCGAAGCCGTGCGCCGCGCCGCCGGCCGCGCGCTGCTCGAAGCCTCCGGCGGCGTGACGCTCAAGACCGTGCGCGCCATCGCCGAAACCGGCGTCGACCTCATCTCCGTCGGCGCGCTGACGCATTCGGCGCCGGCAGTCGACATCAGTATGAAGATTTCAACGCGAAGCCGCGAAGCCGCGAAGCGGTAACTCCGCGCCTTCGCGTCTTCGCGTTGAGGAACCGCAATGCAACCGCTCTCGCGCGAAGCGATTCTGCCGCACCTCGAGACGCGCTGGCTCGGGCGCGAGCTGCACTGCTTCGAGGTGCTCGATTCGACGAACACGACGGTGCGCGAGCTTGCCGCGAGCGGGGCGGCGGACGGCGTCGTGGTCATCGCCGACGCACAGCGCCGCGGCCGCGGGCGCCTCGGGCGTGCCTGGGTGTCGCCGGCGCGCGTCAATCTCTACTGCTCGATCGCGCTGCGCAGCACGCTGCCGCCCGAGCGCCTGCCGCAGATCACGCTGCTCGCCGGCGTCGCGACCTGCGAGACGATCCGCGAGTGGTGTCCGCGGGCGGCGATCAAGTGGCCGAACGACGTCATCATCGACGGCCGCAAGACCGCCGGCCTCCTCGCCGAGATGGAAGAGCAGGGCGACCGGCGCACGGTCGTGCTCGGCATCGGCGTCAATCTGAACAGCACCGCCGACGACTTCCCCGAGGACCTGCGCGCGACGGCGACGTCGCTGCGCGTCGCCGACGGCGCCGGGATCGACCGCGCGCGCTTCGCCGGGCGGCTGCTGACGCGCCTCGAGGCGCGCTACGACGAGTGGCGCGATCACGGCTTCGCGCCGATCGCCGCCGCGTGGCGGGCCCTGACGCCGCTGATCGGCCAGCGCATCCACGTCGAGGAGACGACCGGCAGCGTCGAGGGCACGGTGTGCGACCTCGACGACGACGGCGCGCTGCGGATCCGACGCGACGACGGCAGCGAGTACCGCGTCGTGGCGGGTGACGTGACGGTGGTGGGGGGGTACCCCGGGCAAGGCTGTTAGGCTGTTAGGCGGTTAGGCTGTTAGGGGACCGGAGGTCCGTGCTCGAGTCCGACCCTCCGACCCCTAACAGCCCAACAGCGTAACAGCCTTCCCCGGCCCTTGGCCGGTAGGTTGTTTGGGGGTCGGAAGCCCGGACTCGAGCACGACCCTCCGGCCCCTAACAGCGTAACAGCCTAACAGCGTAACAGCCTTCCCCCGGCCCTTGGCCGGCCGGCGGGCATGTGCTTTGCCTGCGCGCGGATGCTCCTCGCCATCGATGTCGGCAACACGCAGACGGTGCTCGGACTGTTCGAGGGCGAGCGTCTCGCGCGGCACTGGCGGATCGCCACCGATGCCGCCCGCACCGAGGACGAGCATGCCGTGCTGCTGCGCGACCTGCTGCGCGAGGTGCGGCCGACCGGCGCGGCGCTGTCGTGCGTCGTGCCGGCGCTGACGCCGACGTTCCGCAGCCTCTGCCGCAAGTATCTCGGCCTCGAGCTGCTCGTCGTCGCACCCGGCGTGCGCACCGGGCTGGCGATCCAGTACGAGACGCCGCACACGCTCGGCAGCGACCGCCTGGTCAACGCCGTCGCCGCCTGGGAGCGCACGCACGGCGCGGCGATCGTCGTCGACTTCGGCACCGCGACGAAGATCGAGTACGTCACGCCCGCCGGCGCCTATCCCGGCGGCATCATCTGTCCCGGCGTGCGCATCGCCAGCCAGGCGCTGTTCGCCGGCGCGGCGCGGCTCTCCCAGGTCGAGCTGCGCCGGCCGCCGCAGACCGTCGGCCGCACCACGCTGCACGCGCTGCAGGCCGGTATCCTGCTCGGCCACATCGCCACCGTCGACGGCCTCGTGCGCCGCATCCAGCGCGAGCAGCAGGTGCGCGCGCGCGTCATCGCCACCGGCGGCCTCTCCGGCCTGCTCGCCCCGGAATCCGAGACCATCGAGGAGGTCGACGAATTCCTCACCCTCGACGGCCTGCGCCTCATCCACGCGCGCAACCAGCCGGGCCGCACCCAGCCGCACCGGCGAGCGTGACGATGCGGCTCCGTTCGGCAGCCCCGCTCCGTGTTCATCCGTGGCCATCCGCGGCCATCTGTGTCCTTCTGTGAAGCAAGGCGAATCCTCATGTCGAAACTGCTCGTCATCGATGTCGGCAACACCCACACCGTGCTCGGCGTGTACGCCGGCGGCACGCTGCTGCAGCACTGGCGCATCCAGACCGAGGAGGGGCGCACCGAGGACGAATACGGCGTCCTCATCCGCAGCCTGCTGAGCGGTCCCGAGGCGGAAAACCTGACCGGCGCGGCGGTCGCCTGCGTCGTGCCGGCGATGAACGTGACGATCACCGCCTTGTGCCGCAAGCATCTCGGCCTCGATCCGCTCGTCGTCGGCCCCGGCATCCGCACCGCGATGCCGATCCTCTACGACAAGCCGCAGGAAGTCGGCGCCGACCGCATCGTCAACGCGATCGCCGCCTACGAGCGCACGCGCGACACGACGATCGTCGTCGACTTCGGCACGCCGACGGTGCTCGACTACATCACCGCGAAGGGCGAGTACGCCGGCGGCGTCATCGCCCCCGGCCTCGGCATCTCGAGCCAGGCGCTGTTCGCGCGCGCCGCGAAGCTCTACGAGGTCGAGCTCGTCGCGCCGAAGCAGGTCGTCGGCCGCAATACCGTGCACGCCATGCAGTCCGGCGTCGTGCTCGGTCACGTCGCGATGGTCGACGGCCTCGTCGAACGCATCCGTCGCGAGCACAAGGTCAAGACGCGCGTCATCGCCACCGGCAGCTGGGCGGCGATCGTCGCCGCCGAATCCGCCACCATCGAGGAGGTCGATGAGTTCTTGACCCTCGACGGCCTGCGGATCATTTACGAGCGCAACCAGGAGTGAAGAGGCTGTTAGGCTGTTGGCTGTTACGCTGTTAGGGGCCGGAGGGTCGGACTCGAACCGCAACCCTCCGACCCCTAACAGCGTAACAGCCTAACCCCCTAACAGCCTCCGGATCCGGAGGGCACATGGCACACGACGTCTCGCAGATCCGCAACATCGGCATCGTCGGACAGGGTGGGAGCGGGAAGACGTCGCTGGCCGACGCGGTGCTGTTCACCGCCGGTGCGGTGACACGGCTGGGCAGTGTCGACGACGGCACCTCGCTGTTCGACTTCGAGCCCGAGGAGACGCGCCGCAAGCTGAGCCTCGGCACCGCCTTCCACCACGCGTCGTGGAAGAAGCACGAGCTGACCGTGGTCGACACGCCGGGCTACATGAACTTCCTCACCGACGGCCTCAACTGCCTGCGCGCCTGCACGGCAGCGGTCTTCGTGCTCGAGCCGCACGCCGGCGGCATCAAGGTCGAGGCCGAGCGCCAGTGGAGCCGCGCCGAGCAGCTCGAGCTGCCGGTGGTCGCGTTCGTCACCAAGCTCGACCGCGAGAACGCCGACTTCGAGGGCGCGCTCGCCGACCTGCGCGATCTGCTGCAGGCCAAGCCGATTCCCGTGCAGCTGCCGATCGGCAGCGCCGACACGTTCGCCGGCGTGATCGATCTGCTGTCGATGCAGGCGCTGCGCGCCCAGCCCGACGGGCAGGTGAAGGAGGACGCGATTCCCGCCGAGCTCGCCGACGCCGCCAAGGCGGCGCGCGAGCGGCTGATGGAATCGGTGGCCGAAACCGACGACGCGCTCGTCGAGCAGTACCTCGAAAGCGGCGAGCTGACGCAGGAGCAACTGCTGCCGGCGCTGCGCACGGCGGTCGCCGAGCGGCGCTTCGTGCCGGTGCTGTGCGGCGCCGGCGGCAAGGGGCTGTGCATCGCGCCGCTGCTCGACTTCGTCGTCGAGTACACGCCGGCGCCGGGCGGCACCGCCGCGGGCGAGGACTCGAAGAGCGGCGAGCCGGTGACGCGCGAGCGCACGCCGGCGGCGCCGTTCTCGGCGATCGTCATCAAGAACATCGTCGACCCGTTCTCCGGCAAGCTGTCGGTCTTCCAGGTGGTGAGCGGCGAGGTGTCGCACGATACCGCGGTGCTCAACGTCGCCAGGGACGCGCGCGAGCGGCTCGGGCACCTGCTGCGCCTCGAGGGCAAGAAGCAGACGCAGGTCGAGAAGCTGACCACCGGCGAGATCGGCGCGGTCGCGAAGCTCAAGGATACCGAGGCCGGCGACACGCTCGCCGACGAGAAGGCGCCGATCCGCTACCCCGGCCTCGTGCCGGTGTCGGCGGCGATCTCGTTCGCGATCGAGCCGAAGGCCAAGGGCGACGAGGACAAGGCGGTGCAGGGCCTGCACCGCCTGATCGAGGAGGACCCGAGCCTGAAGATGCAGCGCGACGCGCAGACGAAGGAGATCATCCTCTCCGGCGTCGGTCAGCTGCACATCGAGGTCGCGGTCGAGAAGCTCAAGCGCAAGTTCGGCGTCGACGTCGAGCTCAAGGCGCCGAAGGTGCCGTACAAGGAGACGATCAAGGGCACCGCGAAGGCGCAGGGGCGGCTGAAGAAGCAGACCGGCGGCCGCGGCCAGTTCGGCGACACGTGGATCGAGGTTGCGCCGCTGCCGCGCGGCAGCGGCTTCGAGTTCGTCGACGCGATCGTCGGCGGCGTCATCCCGCGCCAGTTCATCCCGGCGGTCGAGAAGGGCGTGCGCGAGGCCATGCACGAGGGCTACCTCGCCGGCTACGAGATGGTCGACGTGCGCGTGAAGCTCTACGACGGCTCGCACCACTCCGTCGACTCGTCGGAAATGGCGTTCAAGATCGCCGCCTCGATGGGCTTCAAGACCGCCGTGCAGCAGGCGAAGCCGATCCTCCTCGAGCCGATCATGAAGATGGAGATCGCGGTGCCCGACGACTGCATGGGCGACGTCATCGGCGATCTCAACAGCCGCCGCGGCAAGGTGCTCGGCGTCGACCCGAAGGGCGGCACGCAGGTCATCCGCGCCCTCGTGCCGATGGCCGAGGTGCTGCGCTACTCACCCGACCTGCGCTCGATGACCAGCGGCCGCGGCGCCTTCACGATGGAGTTCGACCACTACGAGGAGCTCCCCGCGCACCTCGCCGAGAAGGTGATCAAGGAGGCGGAGGAGCGAAAGGCGGCGCAGCATCATTGAGGAAGAGAAGGCTGTTAGGCTGTTGGCTGTTAAGCTGTTAGGGGCCGGAAAGCTGTGCTTGAACACCGCCCGCATTTTCGACGCGCCAGGACGGCGCCCGTCACATCCGGCCGATGGCTCAGGCAGCGCGCTCCGACCCCTAACAGCCTAACAGCGTAACAGCCTGACAGCCCAACCGCGTAACCACACAGCCAGCCCAACCATGGACACACCGGAGTTCGACCAGCTCGCCGACGACATCCAATCCGGCCGCGACTCCATCGCGGTTCCCGCCGAGCTGCTCGAGGAGCGGGAGCCGGAGAAGCGGCCGAACCTCAATCTCGCGGCGCAGATCCAGGGCATGGGGGTCGGGCAGAAGATCAAGCTGGCGCTCAAGGGCAACCGCGATGCGCGCATGATTCTCATCCGCGACAGCAGCCGCATCGTGCAGCGCTTCGTGCTGAACAACCCGCGCATCACCGAGGATGAGATCGTCGCGCTGGCGAAGAACCGCAGCATCGACCGCGAGCTGCTCGACCAGATCTGCCGGCGCAAGGAGTGGCTCGCGAACTACCAGGTGAAGCTCGCGCTGGCGACGAACCCGAAGACGCCGCTGGCGATCGCGGTGCGGCTCGTGCCGACACTGCTGCCGCGCGACCTGCGGGCGCTGGCGAAGAGCAAGAACGTGCCGTCGGCGGTCAACGGCATGGCGAAACGCCTGGTGATCGAGCGCGGCGGCTGAGGCCGCGCGCGGCGGGGAGGGGAGCGGATGGGTTGTGCGCTGGCCGCGGATACGAAGCTCGAAACGCCCCAGGGGCCGATGACGGCGAAGACCGTCGCGGCCGCGCCGACGCCGGTGATGGTGCGTGACGCCGACGGCATCAACCGCTTTGCAATGTCGCACGCGGGACAGCTGGTCGCCGCGGCCCAGCCGGTCGTGCGCCTGACGTTCGAGACCGGCCGCGTGCTGCGCATCGGCCGCGACCAGCTCCTCCTCGGTCCCGCTGCCGAGCCGCGCCGGGCGGGGGATGTGCGGCCCGGGGACGCGCTGCTCGCCGCGTTCACGTTTCCGGCCGGCTACGCGTACGTCACCGACGCGGGCGAGGCGGTCGTCTCCGACGGCTGTGTGCGCGTGACCCGCGTCGAGGACGGCGGCACCGCCGATCTCTACACGGTGCGGCTCGAGCGTCCCGCCCGCCTCGTCCTCAGCAGCGGCGTGATCGGCGAGGTGGCAGCGTAGTTTCCGCTGCGCCGGCGCCGCGCGCCGGCCATGAGGCGGCCGGTCGTGTGCAACCGCTGGCGGGCGCGGCTCCCGCCGCGCCGCGGACGGACGTTGCCTGTCCGCATGA
>CBFGUK010000136.1:0-12533 GCA_965651925.1 uncultured bacterium
TGGCGGGTATGGCAAATCGCCAGCTCATACGGGCTACCCGCCACAGGACGCATTCCATGATTGATCTTCGCGTGCTCCGCGACCTGTGGACCGAGGATGGTGCGCGCGCGGTCTTCGCGGAGCTCGTGAATCAGTGCGCTCGGTCTGTCTATCCCGGCGCTCGCGCAGTTCGCCCCGACCCGGGTGACGAGGGGATCGACACGTTCCTCGGCGAGCTGGATGGCGATCTCCACGTCTGGCAGTCGAAGTACTTCTGCGAGGGAGTGGACAAAGCGCAGCAGGCACAGATTCGCGCCTCGTGGAAGTCGTGCACCGAGAGCACGTACATCAAGCGGGTCGCGCGCTGGACCCTCTGCATCCCGATCGAGATGAGCGTTCCGGAGACCCAGTGGTGGCAGAAGTGGCGGACGCGCGAGGGAGAGAAGTGGGACTGCCAGATTGAGCTTTGGTCGAAGTCAGAGTTCGTTAACTTCCACGGACGCGCCGACCTTTCGGGGGTGTTTACCGTCGCCTTGCAGCGCAATGGCAAGCACCCGGACTTCGATGCCGCGATCGCCGCGATGCAGACCGCGGGGCGCCCACCTGCGAAGATCAAGAAGCTCCCAACGGGCGACCACTTCCGTGACGCAGTGTTCGTCAGAAAACTTGAGGCTGCGGGCATTTCGCAGCATCGCGCTGCGAGGACCGCCTTCTACAATTTCGAGCTCCTGCGCGCCGCCGTGGAGCACGGCGGCAATCCAGAAGAGGTCGCCGCTCTCGAAGACCTCCAAGAGCGAGTCTTCGACCTCTGGGAGAGCGAGTTCAACGCTCGCGAAGCCGCGAAACTTGGCCGTCCGCTGTTGCGCGCCGTCCACGCAGCCATCGAAAAGGAGGACCAAGGTCGCCTTCGAACGTCACTCCCGACGGATATCATCCACAAGAAGGGCGGCCTCCATTACTGGGCTGACCTCTGTGAAGCCGGCTGGACGACAGACTTCAAGGCTGTTGGTCGAGATGATGACGAGGAGGCCGAATGAAGCGACGCATTCCCCTCTCCCCGACCCAATCGGCCGCGTTCGCCATGGGTCGCGCGCTCATCGTCTTCGACACCTGGTCACGCGCGGGAGACCCCGCCCTCGACGTCGAGCGAGCAATGCTCATCGATTTCGCCGTTCAGCACCCGCGATCAGTGCGCGCTCTCGTGCCGGAACTTGACTCCGTCATCCGGGCCCATGGGCTGCAGAAGCACGACCTCAGCGATGCGTTCGCCGAGAGACACTTCGGCGTCATGCGCGAGCGGTTCCTTGCCGTCATCGCCGATCTCGTCGCGCGCGATCTTCTCGTCGAGGTTGCCGTTTCCGGGAGTGCCGACCAGCTGACACTGAAACCGGCCGAGGCGGGACGCCTCACCGCGGGGCGCTTCAGTAGTGCCCTCAGTCTCGGGCTGCGCGCCGTGTGTTCCGTTCTGTCCGATGCATGGAGACGCCGCAACGTACGCGATCTCGCGACCGAGATTCGAAAGGCGATCCCGGATGAGTCTCAGTTCGCTGCCGATCTGCGCGAACCATTTGCTCGCTGGCTCGTCGAGGCCGACTGATGTCCGAACGGCTCGCATTCAATCGGCTGCTTCTGAACGGGCCCGGTCGGAACTACGAGGTGTCGTTCGGGTCGGGCGTCAACGTGATCAGCGGACCAATCTGGACGGGTAAGAGCTCGATTCTGCAGCTCCTTGACTACGTCTGCGGAGCGAAGACGCCGCCGGGCTATCCGGAGATCTCCAAATGTTCCGACGTGTACGTTGAGTGCCTCGCAGGCGGCGAGGTGTTGACCATTCGGCGTTCACTGAAGGGGACGACGGCAAAGGCAACAATCTATCCCGGGCCAGTCGATGCCGTGCTCAGCAATTCGGTCACGGGAACGGAGGTCTCTGCGCGGCACGTTCGAGATGCTGCCTCCGTCAGTTCCGAGTTGCTCCGGCGGATTGGCCTGGCGAACATCACGGTCAAGGCAGCGCCCACGCAAGAGTCGTCCGACGCGAACGCATTCAGCCTTCGGGACCTGCTGCTCCTAATCTACGTAGACCAGGATCGGATGGGATCCGCGAAGAGAGGCTTCTTCGAGGACTACCCGTTCAAGTCCATCAAGTGGAAGGCGGGATTCGAGATCACCCACGGTCTGTTCGATGAGACGGCCGCGTCCTTGTCGGAGTCTCTCAAGGAGGCTCTGCTCGAAGAGCAGCAGATCCAGGACCACCTCCGGAACGCCCAGACGTTCTTGGACGACTTCCGGATCCCAACCGCGGAGGAGCTGGAGCGAACCCTTCAAGGCCTCGATGCTGAGCAGGCCCGACTCGAGCAGCAGGTGCAGGAAACCCGGCAGCGCACCGAAGCGCAGATGGGAGACAACTTCGAACTCGTTCGCCGTAGGGGGAGCGTCGAGTCTGAACGAGCGGGGGCCCGGGCGCGCGCCAACGAACTGCGAAGAACGCTGACTCAGCTCGGGCGCCTTCGCGTGCAGTACGATCGAGAGAGGGCTCAGCTCGAGTTCCTGAAGGAGTCGGAAGCGCTCGTCGGACACCTCCCGATCGTTCGCTGCCCCGCATGCCTTCAGCCTATAGACCCGAAGCCGAATGCCCACGCGTGTTACGTCTGCCACCGCACGCTGCCCGCTCGTGAAGGCGAGATCTCGGTCGATGCGAGGCTTCGAGCGACAAAGCGCCGGATTTCCGATCTCGAGGGCTACATCGCCGACGTCGAGAACACTGTTCAGGATCTCGACAAGCAGCAAGAGAAGCTCGGGCGCGACCTACAAGAGCTCGATGCTGCACTTCGTCGGGTACGTGAGACCACCGTTCTGCCTGATACCGCAGCGGTGGTGGACCTGACGCAAGCCATCGCGCTCGTCGACAAGCAAAAGCGGCAGGCTCAAGAGCACCTCGAGTTGCGCCGGAAGGCGAGCGGCGAGGGCTCCAACCTCTTGGCCGTGATGGATCGGGTGAGGAGACTCGAGGAGGAAGTGGCGAAGGCCGAAGCCTCGAAGGCCTCACCGGAGGAAGTCGTGGGAGCGATCTCCACGTTGTTCGTCGAGACGCTCCAGGCCATCCGCTTTCCTGAGATGCGCGACTCGCGGATCGACCTCGGGACGTTCCGTCCGATGATCCGCAACCAAGCATATGGAGAACTTTCGAGCCGCGGCGCGGTCTCGCTGGCGATCGTCGCTTGGCACTTGGCCGTCCTGCGATACGCGCTTGAGAACGGCTCTCGATTCCCGCGCCTGCTGATGCTCGATTCACCGCTGAACCATGTGGGCCACGACGCTACGGACGAAGCCTTCAAGGACCAGCAGATCGTCGATGCGTTCTACAAGCTGCTCCTGGATCTCCATCGCACGCGAGGGGATGACTTCCAGGTCCTCATCGTGGACAACCGACCACCCGCTGCCGCAAGCGAGCTGACAGCAGTGAACTTCACCCGGGACCCGTCCGTGGGCCGGTTCGGCCTCATCGACGACGAGCATCCACCGTTACCGGAGCAGTCGGGCTCATGACCAGCGACCGCCCCACATGAGCAAGAAAGCGCCCGCGGTGCGGAGGCATGACCGGCACCCAACGGGTCGCCGCGCCCGATGAACATGGATGACACGGGTGAGCACGGATAGGCGCTCTCCGTAAATCCGTTTTCATCCGTGGCTCAGTAGCGGATCACGGGCGGATGCTCTCGCCGCGGTGCATGAGGTCGAAGGCGTCGTTGATGCGCTCGAGCGGTGGTGTGTGGGGGATGTACTCGTCGATCTTGAGGCGGCCGCGCATCGTCCAATCGACGTAGGTCGGCAGCTGCGTGCGGCCGCGGGTGCCGCCGAACGCCGTGCCGCGCCACGCGCGGTCGGTAACGAGCAGGAACGGCCGCACGTCAACCTCCTCGCCGCCGCCGGTGACGCCAATGATGACGCACTGCCCCCAGTTCGCCCTCGGGCAGCACGATCAGCAATCGCTTGCGCACCGGCGTGGCGCGCCGGCAGGTCGGGCAGTAGAGGAGCGATGCCTCCATCTGTTCGAACTGTGCCCGGCCGCTTGCCATGGCGCGACTCTGGGGAAAGGCCCGCCCGGGATCAAGCAGTGCGCGATGGTCATGCGCCGGTGCGCAGCGACCGGATCGCTCGGACGGTGCCGGAGCGGCTCAGGGCTCGCAGTCCGGCCAATGGTCACGGTCGATGCACAAGCCGTCGATGCACTCGGCGAAGCGCACGCAGGGATCGGGGTGCACGCACGGGGAGCGCGGACGGGAAACCACCTTGCACTCGCCGTCGAGGCTTTCGGCGTCGCATACCCATTCGAAGCAACCGACGGGTGGCAGGTGCGCGCAGTTCGGCGTGCCGGCGCAGAAGCCGGCGTGACAGGCATCCGTGTTGGTGCAGACCTGATCATCGTCGCAGGCGCCGTCCTCGTTCGCCGGCACGCGCGTGCAGCCGTTCTCGTCGCAGACTTCCTCGCTGCAGACGAGATCGTACGGTCGCACGGTGACGGTCACCGCGGCCATGGCGCTGCCGCCATTGCCGTCACCGATCGTGTAGGAGAACGTCTCGATGCCGGTGAAGTTCGCCGGCGGCGTGTAGCGGAGCGCGCCGCCGCCGTCGGCGATCATCACCGTGCCGCCCATGTTCGGTGTGCCGACGGCGCTGATGGTCAGCGTCTCGCCCGCATCCGGCGCGTCGTCGTCGTTGGCGAGCACATCGAGCGGCTGATCGACGCTGTTGTCGACGACCGTGAACGCATCGTCGGTTGCCGTCGGATCGTCCTGGGTGTTCGTCACCGTGATCGAGACCGTCGCCGGCGCCGAGGTCGCCACGCCGTCGCTGACCTCGAACAGGAAGCTGTCGCTGCCGCTGAAATCGAAATGCGGTGCGTAGTGCACCGTCGCGCTCGTCGGACCCGTGGGCGTGATGATGTCCCCGGACGAGGGGATCAGGCTGCCGTGCGCCGGGCCGGGGGCGATCGTGAAGGTCAGCGGCACGCCGTCCGGCGAGTGGCCGGTGAGCGTGATGATGACGTCCTCGCCCTCGACCATGATGATCGCCGTCGGGTGGGCGAGGAGCGCGTCCGGTGTCGCGGTCGCGGTCGCGGTCGCGGTCACCGACGGGCTCACCGTGCCGGTGCTGGTCACGGTGGTCGTCGCGGTGGCGGTGGCGGCCGGTGTCGCGGTCGCGGTGTCGGCGGGTGTTGCGGTGGCGGTCGCGGTGTCCACCGGCGTGTGTGTCGGCGTGTCGGCCGGCGTCGCCGTCGCCGTACCGGTCGCGGCGGGCGTGTGCGTCGCGGTGTCATCGGCGGTGGCCGTCGTGGTCGCCGCCGGTGTGTGTGTCGCCGTCGGCGCCGGCGTCTCGGTGCCGGTGAACGTCGCGGTCGCCATCGGCGTGTTCGTCGCCGTGTCGGCCGGTGTTGCGGTGCCCGTCGCGGTGGGCGTGTCGGTCGCCGTCTCGCCGGCGGTCGCCGTCGCGGTGGCGGTGCTCGCGTCCGGTGTGGCGGTGGCGGGCGGCGTGTGCGTGGCGGTCGCCGCCGCCGTGACGGTTGCGGTTGCAACAGGTGTCGCGGTGGCGGTCGGCGGCTGAGTGGCGGTCGGCGAGTGCGTCGCGGTTTCCGCCGCGGTCACTGTCTCGGTGGCGCTCGCGGTCGCGGTCGCGGTCGGCGGCGCCGCGACGGCGTCCTTCACGTCGATGCGCACGAACAGGTGCGTCGGATCGGAGGTGACGAAGACGGCGACGAGGTCGACCGCCGTGCCGCCGCCGCTGCTGTCGCCCGTCGCATCGCTGCCGAGCGGCGCGTGGCCCGCCCAGTCCTCGACCGCCCCGTCGGGCGTGATCGTCGCCGCCAGCGCGACGCCGAGCGCGGCGAGTGCGAGGAGCACGACGAGCCCGGCGGCGGTGCGGCCGGCACGGCGGAACGCGCGCCACGCGACGAGCCCGAGGGTCGCGACGAGGAGCGCCACCGCGAGCGGGCTGGCGGCGGGAGCCGGAGCGGGCGCCGCAACCCGCGCGAGCACGTGGCGCAGCGCGGCGCCGGCGGCGCTGCCGTCGACGGACAGCAGCACGTCCGCGTCGCCCATCGTCGTCGACGAGATGACCAGACGGACGATCGCGGGATCGCCGAGCAGGGCGCGCGCGATCGCGGCCTCGATCACGTCGGCACCGTCGACGCCGGTGTCGGCGCCGACCGGCCAGCCGCCGGCGCCGAGCGGCTCGGTCGCGCCGAACGCGCCGCCGTCGCACACCTGTCGCAGCAGCGCCGTCACCGTCGCGGCACCGGCGTCGCGCTCGACACGTATGATGAGGATCTGCTCGATGCCGCCGACGATGGTGGCGAGCGACGCATCCTGCACCGGCACGTCGCAGCCGGTGTCCGCGTCGGCATCGGTGTCGAGCAGCACGCGATGGACGTCGAGCACCTGCCCGGCGGCCGATGATGCACCGGTGAAGAGCAACAACGCGAACGCTGCGCAGAGTCGCCGCCCGACCGTTGCGATGCGGGGAGCGGAAGACGTTCGTCTCGACCGCCGCACTGCTGATCGAGCGCTAGTACGCGCCAGGTTTTACCGTCAAGAGAAAAGGTTGATTCTGAAGCCCTTTCTCTCTCCAGCAGCTTCCCTCGCCCGGAGAGGAGGAGAGGAAGCAGCCGGCGTGCTCAGACTTTGACGAAGATGTCGCGCGTCGCGTCGTCGGTGAGCTGGGTGACCGACGTGACGTGATCGCTGAAGCCGCTGACGGCGGCGACCGAGCTCGGGCCGACGTCGATGAGGACCGAGAAGACGCCGAAGCCGAGGCGGGTCTTCTCCTCCTGGAAGGCGCGCAGCCAGCCGGCGTCGACGCGGCATTCGCCGTCGGTGATGAAGACGATGTCGCCGCGCCGCCGGCGATCGGCGCGCAGGCAGGCGAGCGCCGCGTCGAGCGGCTTCTGGAAATCGGTGCCGCCGCCCGGGAAGTACTCGGCGAGCGCGAACACCTGCTGGAGATCGGGCGTGAAGCGCTGGCGCGGCGTCAGGTCGAGCACCTGCAGCGGCGTGTCGGCGGCCGCGAAGCAGATCGAGCGGAACGGCCGGCGCTGGCGGGCGGCGATGTCGAGGAGCGTCAGCGTCACCGCCTTGGCCCAGATCTCCTTGTCGCCGGCCATCGACGAGCTGCCGTCGAGGCACACGACCATCGGGCCGCGGCCGCGGCGGTCGGGACCGCGCAGCGCGTAGAGCAGCAGCTCGCCCTCGAGCAGGCGGCGGCGGAAGTCGCGCCGCAGCAGCGGCTGGCGCAGGCTGAGCAGCTCCGACGGCAGCAGGCGGCTGATCGCGTCGCCGCGGTCGATCGCGAACACCTCGCCGGTGTCGCGCTCGTACAGTGTGCGGCGCAGCGCGCGGGCGGTGGTGCGCATGCGGCCGACGAGCTGCGCCATGCGGCGCAGCTTGTCGTTGCGCGCCAGGCGGTGACCGAGGTCGAGCGGCGCGGTGGCCGGGCTGCGCTGCCCGCCGCCGAGCAGCGTGCTCCACTGCTCGGCGTCGTCGCGCGCCGTGTCGAGCTCGGCGAGCGTGCGCTCGAGCTCGGCGGTGAGCCGCGGCTGGCGGCGCGGCGCGTGCTCGCCGAGCGCCTGCCCGACGCGGGCCGCCTGTTGTCCGAGGTGGCGCGTCGCGGCGGCGTTCTCGCGCTCGAGGCGCTCGCGCAGCGTGTCGAGCTGCGCGCCGGCGGGCTGGCCGGCGCGCGCCGCGGCGAGCGCCGCCGCCGTCGCCGCATCGGCGGCGCGGGCGGCGATCTCCTGCGCCTGGTGCTCGAGGTTCCACACGTCGAGCATCTCGCCGCGCGTCAGCACGCGCTCCGAGCGCAGCAGCTCGAGCAGTGCCTCGCCGAGGAGCAGCGTCGCGAGGCCGGCGACGTGCTCGTCGAGCACCGTCTGCCGGCGCAGCGCCTCGAGCGCCGCGGCGGCGCGCAGCTCCTCGAGGATCGTGCGGTACACCGTCGCGCCGGGGGTGACGGCGGCGGCGGGATGGAGCACGAGGTTGAGCTTGTAGCAGAGCGCGTAGAGGTCGAGCAGGAAGCCGTCGAAATGCGGCAGCAGGGTGCCGCCGCTGGCGGCGAGCCGCTGCAGGCCGGTCGACTCGGCGCACAGGCGCGCGAACGCCGCGCGATCATAGGTATCGACCTCGATCCAGTGCGTCAGCGGCGCGGCGGGATCGCGAGGCGCCATTTTCAGAGCGCCGCCAGCATCTCGTGCTGGATCGACTCGATCTCGGCGCGCACCGCCTCGACGGCGTCGAGCGGCCGGCCGGCGCCGCGCGCGCCGTCGAGGATGCCGTCGACGCGCGCCAGGATCTGGCGGATCTTCGTGTGCGCCTCGACGAGCGCGCGGCCGCGCAGCTCGTGGTTCTCCCACTGGCGGTGCGCGTACTCGCGCAGCTCGCGCGTCTGGTAGAGCAGCGCGCGCGCCTCGTCGACGTAGCCGTGCAGCAGACGGTGGATCGCGCTGCGCACCTCGGCGCGCTCGCCGGGGTCGCGCCACAGCACGTGCTCGAGAAACGGCACGTCGTCGTCGCTGACCGCGGCGCGACCGGCGAGCCAGGCGTGCGCGCGCAGGATGTCGAGGGCCTGGCGGTAGCGGCGGTCGGAGGCGACGAGCTGCGCGCGGCCGAGCTCGCGGCGCAGCTCGGCGAGCGTGCGCAGCACCGCATCGGGCACCGCCAGCGCGGCGACCTCGGCCTGCGCGCCGGCCAGCGCCGCGAGCGTCAGCGTCGTGCGCGCCGCCGGCGGCCGCGCCTGCAGCATCTTCAGGAAACGGAAGTCCTCCTCGAGGTAGCCGACGACGAAGCGCAGCAGGAAGCGGTCGTAGAGCGCCTGCAGCTCGTCGTCCTCGGGCAGCTCGTTGCTCGCGCCGAACAGCGTGATCAGCGGCACGGATTCGACGACCCGCCCGTTGTGGAAGCGCCGCTCGTTGAGCACAGTGAGGATGGCGTTGAGGATCGAGGAATTCGCCTTGAAGACCTCGTCGAGAAACGCGATGTGCGCCTCGGGCAGCTTGCCGGCGGTGACCCGCCGGTACTCGTCGCGTTCGAGCGCCGCGAGGCTGACCGCGCCGAACAGCTCCTCGGGCGTGGTGAACCGCGTCAGCAGCCACTGGAAGTACGTCGCCCCCTCGAGCCGGCGGCAGAGCTCGTCGGCGAGCATCGACTTCGCCGTGCCCGGCGGCCCGATGATCAGCACGTGGTGGCCGCTGAGCAGCGCGCAGAGCGCGCCGTCGATCACCTCGGCGCGTTCGAGGAACAGCTGTCCGAGCTCCTCGCGGATGCTGCGCAGGCGGTCGCGCGCGCTCATGCCTCGCATCGTACCACCGCGTGCGGGCGATGCCATGACGCGCGTCGGTGCGTCGTTCCGCGCGCGCCGGTAAGGGGCTTGACAGTGCGAATTGGCCGTCGATAAGGAGCGCACGGTGCCGAAACCGAAGAGTCGCAAGAAGGACGCTGAAGCGGTCACGGTCCTGCGTTTCAGCGACGACCATCTCTGGGTGCGCGCCGAGGCGGATCGCGCGCAGATCGGCATCTCGGATCAGGGGCAGGACGCGATCGGCGAGATCATCGCCGTCGAGCTGCCCGACATCGGGGACACGATCGAGAAGGGCGAGCCGTTCGGCGAGCTCGAGTCGGTGCGCACGGTGCATGAGCTCGTCGCGCCGGTCACCGGCACGGTGCGCGCGGTGAACGGCGATCTCGAGGATCACCCGGCGATCGCCAACGAGGACCCGTATCACGAAGGCTGGCTGATCGAGGTGGCGCTCGACGACGAAGGCGAGCTCGAGGATCTGATGGCGACGGAAGAGTACGAAGAGTACGTCGCCAGCGACGAAGAGGAGTAGCGGCCGCGGTGCTGCCCGGGTGGCGACACGCGCTCGCGATCACTCTCGCCAGTGTCGTCATGGCCGCCGGAGACGTCGACCCGCCGCCCGCCACACCGCCCGCCGTGCCGCCCGATACGCCGGCGGCCGCCGCCGAGCGGCAGGCCATGGTGGCGGAGCAGCTGCGCGCCCGCGGCGTGCGTGACGCGCGCGTGCTGGCGGCGATGGCCGCCGTGCCGCGGCACGCGTTCGTCCCCGAGGCGCAGCGCGCCGCGGCGTACGGCGATCACGCCCTGCCGATTGGCCGCGGGCAGACGATCTCGCAGCCGTACATCGTCGCCCTGATGACCGAGCTGCTGGCGCTGACCGGCAGCGAGCGCGTGCTCGAGGTCGGCACCGGCTCGGGATACCAGGCGGCGGTCCTCGGGCGGCTGGCGCGCGAGGTCTACTCGGTCGAGATCGATCCCGTGCTCGCCGCGCGCGCGCGCGACACGCTGCAGGCGCTCGGCGCCACGAACGTGCACGTGCGCGCCGGCGACGGCTTCTTCGGCTGGCCCGAGGCGGCCCCGTTCGACGCGCTGATCATCACCGCCGCGACGCCGCAGCTCCCGGCGCAGCTGCGCGCCCAGGTGCGCGACGGCGGCCGCGTCGTCGCGCCGCTCGAGCGCGGCGACGGCGAGGAGCTCGCCGCCGGCGTGCGGCGTGGCGACACGATCGAGTGGACGTGGCACGGCAGCGTGCGCTTCGTGCCGATGACCGGCGCGGTGCGCGAGAACGACAGCGGAAAGGGGAAAGCGGGAGGCGACGAGAGCGGAAAGGGGAAAGCGGAAAGCGGAAAGTAGGAGACGGAAGGCGGAACGCAGGAGGCGCTTCCGCGCTTTCCGCTGCGCGCTAGCGCACGCGGTAGACGCGTTCGCCGGGGCGGATCCAGCCGAGGCGGTCGCGGACGACGCGCTCGAGGTAGGCGTCGTCCTGCTCGAGGCGCGCGAGGTGCTCGCGCATGCGCGCGTTGCGCGCCGCGAGCGCGTACGCCTCGGCTTCGACCGCGGCCTGCTGCTGCTGCAGGCGCCGCAGGTGCACGACGCCGTGGGTGCCGAACACCGCCGAGACCGCGCAGAGCGCGAGCACGACGAGGCCGACGGCGACGACGGCCTTGTATTTCAGCGGCAGGGGCGGCAGCAGACGCATTTGTCCCTTTGGGCGCGGTTGGATTGTAGGGAAGCGTCGGCTACGAGGCAATTCTCGGGAGGTGCAGTGGTGAAGATTCAGCGGGTGGTGGCACGCGAGATTCTCGACTCGCGCGGCAATCCGACGGTCGAAGTCGACGTCATTCTGCGCAACGGCGCCGTCGGGCGCGCCGCCGTGCCGTCGGGGGCGTCGACCGGCGAGCACGAGGCGATCGAGCTGCGCGACGGCGGCCGGCGCTATCTCGGCAAGGGCGTGCGCAAGGCGGTCGCGAACGTGAACGACGTCATCGCGCCGAAGCTGCGCGGGCGCGACGCGCGCCAGCAGGAGGCGATCGACCGCCTGCTGATCGAGCTCGACGGCACGCCGGCGAAGAAGCGCCTCGGCGCCAACGCGCTGCTCGGCGTCTCGCTGGCGGTCGCCAAGGCCGCCGCGGCGGCGAGCGGCGAGCCGCTGTTCCGCGCGCTCGGCGGCAACAAGGCGGTGACGCTGCCGGTGCCGATGATGAACATCCTCAACGGCGGCGCGCACGCCGACAGCTCGGTCGACCTGCAGGAGTTCATGGTCGTGCCGGTCGGCGCGCGCTCGTTTGCCGACGGCCTGCGCATGGGCACCGAGGTGTTCCACACGCTCAAGCGCGTCCTGCACGAGCGCGGCCTCGGCACCGCCGTCGGCGACGAAGGCGGCTTCGCGCCGAACCTGCAGTCGAACGAGGAGGCGCTCGAGGTGATCATGCAGGCGATCGAGCGCGCCGGGTACGCGCCCGGCCGGCAGATCGCGATCGCGCTCGATCCGGCGATGAGCGAGCTGTTCGATGACGGCGTGTACGTGTTCCGCAAGTCCGACGGCAGCCGCCGTACCGCCGCCGAGATGGCGGACTTCTGGGCGCGCTGGGTGGAGAAGTACCCGATCGTGTCGATCGAGGACGGCCTCGCCGAGGACGACTGGGACGGCTGGCAGGCGCTGACCAAGCGGCTCGGCAAGCGCGTGCAGCTGGTCGGCGACGACCTCTTCGTCACCAACGCGCGCCGCCTGCGCCAGGGCATCGAGACGCAGGTCGGCAACTCGATCCTCATCAAGCTGAACCAGATCGGCACGCTGACCGAGACGCTCGAGACGATCGCGCTGGCGCGCGAGGCCGGGTACTCGACCGTGATCTCGCACCGCTCCGGCGAAACCGAGGATGCGACGATCGCCGATCTCGCGGTGGCGACCAACGCCGGCCAGATCAAGACCGGCAGCCCGTGCCGCGGTGAGCGCACCGCGAAGTACAACCAGCTGCTGCGCATCGAGGAGCTGCTCGGCAAACGCGCCGTCTACCCCGGCAAGGCGGCGTTCAAGCGCAAGCGCTGAGAAGCTGTCAGCGGTCAGTTGTCAGCCGTCAGCAATCAGCGATCAGCTGTCAGCGTCAACGCGCGCACACGACCGGTGATCTCGCGGCGCAAGGCGACGGCTCATTCCAACCGGTGGAGGGCCGGGCTCCTGCCCGGCCGCCAACGCGCGTTGCCTGATGTGAAAG
>CBFGUK010000137.1:0-12328 GCA_965651925.1 uncultured bacterium
GGGAAGAAGCGCTGCAGCTGATCCGCGAGGCGATCGAGTTCCACATCGAGGGACTTAGGCAGGAAGGACAGCCGGTGCCGCCGCCCTCGTCTACCAGCGCAGTCGTCGACGTCGCCGCCGCCTAACAAGGCGATGGAGCCGACCGGCTTCGACATCCCTGCTCGTCGCGGTCGTCGGTAAGCCGGCGGCTCATCGCCATCGCGTTAGGCCGCTCGAATCGACGGTGCGACCATGCCACAAGTAGCCATCAACGGTACATCACTTCAGTACCGTGAGTGCGGTAGCGGCGAACCGCTCGTGCTTGTCCACGGTTCTGCCAGTGATTACCGAACGTGGCATCTCCAGCAAGATGCGTTCGCCGAGCGATTCCGCGTGATCTCATACAGTCGGCGATATCACTGGCCAAATGATGAAATCCAGGACGGCACCGACTACTCGATGAACGCACAGGCCTCCGATTTGCAGGCGCTGATATGCGCGCTTGATTTAGCGCCTGTCCACCTCGTAGGGCATTCCTACGGTGCTTTCCTCTGTCTGCTGCTCGCGATGCGGGAACCCTCTCTCGTGCGCACTCTGGTGTTGGCCGAGCCGCCGGTCATCACGCTGTTCGTCAGCAGCACCCCGAAACCGCTGGAGATTCTGAAGTTGTTGGCAACCCGGCCGCGCACCGCGGCCGCCCTCATCAAGTTCGGGGCGAAGGGCGTAGCCCCAGCTAGGCAGGCATTCTTGCGAGGCGATATGAAGGCGGGCATCCGGACATTTGGCGATGCTGTCTTCGGCCCCAGAGGCTATGACCACTTACCTGAGCCGCGAAAGGCGCAGGTGCACGACAACCGCTCTAACGTGAAGGCGGAACTTCTCGGATCGGGCTTTGTGCCGCTAGAGGTGACGGATCTCCGGAGAGTGGAGGTGCCAGCATTGCTCGTCACTGCCGAGAAGAGCATCAGCTTGTTTCACCGTCTGACCGACGGACTCGTAGAGTTGCTTCCGAAAGCCGAGCGCGCCGAAATTCCTGGAGCGTCCCACATGATGCACGAGGATAACGCCAACGCTTACAACCACGCGGTCCAATCCTTTCTGGAGAGGCACCGTGGAGCGGCCTAACAACAGCATGCAGCGGACAGCGCTCGCGCCGCCGCTAATGCTGAACGTTAGAGCGCATGTTCGTCATCCTCGTCGGCCCTAAAGGTAGTGGGAAGAGCCACATCGGCCGCATTCTCGAGGCTCGACTCGGGGTGCATTTCTTTCACGTCGAGCCCCTGTGGCTGGCGTATCACCGCAACTGCAAAGCAGCCGAGCGACAGCCAATGATCGCCGAAGGAATAGCCAGGGTGCACCCGCTACTCGCCCGGGCTCTCGCCCAGCATCCTCATGTGTGCGTGGAGACCACTGGCGCCTCCTCAGAAATCTTGGACGCCTTGCTATCGCTAAGGCCTCGATCGGAAATCGTCATCGCCCGAGTCACGGCTCCTCTGGAACTGTGTCTGCACCGAATCGCGACCCGTAATCAGACCGATCAGATTCCGTTGGAGACGGAAACCGTACGCAAGGTGTACGCCCTGAGCGAATCGCTGAGTCTCGAATCAGATATTGCGCTGAACAATATGCAGCTAACCGAGCAGGAGATCGTGGAGCCTTTCAAGCGCGTTCTGACGGCAGAGGTGATCCACCCGCGCCAGCTGGTTCAGGCTTGGGTCGATGCGTTCAATCGTGCGGACCCTGATGCACTCGCCGCTTTCTATGCGGAGGATGCGGTGAATCATCAGGTTGCTGAGTCGCCGGTACATGGCCGACGGGCGATTCGAGAGATGTTCGCTGCGGGCTTTGCGTCAGCGACTATGGTCTGCGAGGTGGAGAACATTTTTGAGGACGGCGAATGGGGAATCCTTGAATGGCGAGACCCCCTTGGTCTACGCGGCTGCGGGTTCTTCCATATTGTCGGCGGCCAAATCGTGTTTCAGCGCGGCTATTGGGACAAGCTCTCCTTTCTGCGCGTGCACGGGCTGCCTTTGCCAGACAAATCCTGAGGGCATCGCATATGCGCTCTAACAACCGCATGCACCTGACCGGCTACAGCGGGCTCGCCCGCTTCCGCCGGCAGGTGATGCGGAGCGTTAGCAGCCCGTTGAAAAAGGCCGCTCACGATCGCCGACAGCCTGCCCGCTCCCGCACGATGTGATATGAGCGGCGCGTCGCGACGAGGAGTGGAGGGGCGGATGGCGTTGGGACGACGCGGACCGGTGCAGGCGAGCATGTTCGTGGCAGCCAAGGATCTGCCGCGCTCTCCTGGCCACGCATTCTACGTGAAGCTGAACGGGCTGCTGGCGGAGGCGGACTTCGACCGGCGGATCGAAGCGCTCTGTGAGCCGCACTATGCCGCGGCCGTGGGCCGGCCCGGCATTCCGCCGGGCGTCTACTTCCGGATGCTGTTCGTCGGCTTCTTTGAGGGGCTCGACTCGCAGCGCGCCATTGCGTGGCGCTGCGCCGACAGCCTCTCGGTGCGCGACTTCCTGGGCCTGCCGCTCGGGAAGGCCGCCCCCGATCACTCGAGCCTGACCTACATCCGCCGCCGCTTGCCGCTCGAGGTGTATGAGCAAGGCTTCCAGCTCGTCCTCGAGATCGCGCGCGCCAGGGGCATCCTGAAAGGGAAGACGCTGGCCGTCGACTCCACCATGCTGGAGGCCAATGCGGCGATGCGCTCGATGGTGCACCGCGTCTCGCAGAAGACGTGGCGGCAGTACCTCGAGACCCTGGCCAAGGAAGCGGGCCTCGAGGAGCCGACGCTCGAGGACCTGCGGCGCCTCGATCGCAAGCGGAAGGGGAAGAAGGTGACGAACGCGGAGTGGCAGTCGGCCACCGATCCCGACAGCCGCATCGCGCGCATGAAGGACGGGACCACGCACTTCGCCTACAAGGCCGAGCACGCGGTGGACGTCGAGAGCGATCTGATCGTGGCCGCCGAGATCCACCCCGCCGACGAAGGCGACCCCGCCACGGTGCTGGTGACGGCGACGGCCGCGCGCGAGCACCTCGAGGCGGTGCACAGTCCGCACACGGGCGAAGAGATCCTGGCCGACAAGGGCTACCACAAGGCGGAGACGCTCGATCTGCTCGCGCACGGGTTGGGAATGCGGCCGTACATTCCGGAGCCGAAGCGGGCGCATGACCGCGTGTGGGCCGACAAGCCGCCCGAGCACCGGGCTGCCGTGTGCGGGGCGCGGCGCCGGGTCCGAGGGGCGCGGGGCCGGCGGTTGAGTCGGCTGCGCAGCGAGTACGGCGAGCGGAGTTTCGCCCACGTGTGCGAGACGGGCGCCGGGCGACGCGTCACCGTCCGCGGCAGAGAGAACGTCAGCAAGGGGCACCTGATGCGCGCGGCGGCGCGGAACCTCGCCGTGATCATGCGCACCCTCTTCAAAGTTGGCACACCGCGGGCCCTGCAGGGGCTCGCCGCGCGCGTGGGAAGGCTCCTGTGGCACCTTCTGGCCGTCCTGGGTGCGCTTCCCGCGCTCCTGCGACGCCTCCCCCCACGTTGGCGTCAGGAGGACAGAAGCGCCCGCACCAGAGCGAAGCTGCCGTTCGTGTCCGGGATCCACCGTTCTTCAACGGGCTGTTAGGCCGGCTGGGGATTGCGGAGTAGAGTGGCGCGGTGCAGTTCGAATGGGATCGCGCGAAGGCCGTTGCCAACCTACGGAAGCATCGCGTCAGCTTTCAGGAGGCGTCGACCGTCCTGTTCGATCCGCTCTCGACGACCTTTCCCGACCCCGCCAGCGAAGGCGAGCAGCGCTTCGTGACGATCGGCACCTCCGCTCTGGGACAGCTGCTTGTCGTGGCGCATACTGACCGCGATGGCACGATTCGATTGATCAGCGCACGGCGCGCGACAAGGCGCGAACGAGGTTTCTATGAGCAAGCGTAGCGGAACAAAGGACGATCTCCTGCCCGAGTACGACTTCGCGTCCATGAAGGGAGGGGTCCGGGGGAAGTACGTGTCGCGCCTTCGTAAGGGGAGCAACATCGTCGTGCTCGAGCCCGAGATCGCGGCGGCGTTTCCTTCCGACGCGGCGGTCAATGAAGCGCTGCGGGGTGTCCTCAATACCACCAAGGCCGTCAGACGAATTGGAGGGCTGCCTAACAAGGCGCTGCAGCCGACGCGGGCCGCGGAGCCGAACGGAAAACGGGAAGCCTCGCGTCGCGGCCCGCGCAGCTGAGCGCCGGCGTTGGCTGCACCAGCCCACGTGGTGGTACAGGCCACGCGTAACATACGCGATCGAGATCGCGCGGTCCGTTGTGAGCCAACTGAGGGAATTGACCGCCAACGAGCGCGCCAGGGTTCTCGATGCAGTCGAGGAGCAACTGGCAAGCGAACCGCTCCGGGAGACGCGTCACCGCAAACCGCTTCGCCCCAATCCGGTAGCGCCCTGGGAGTTGCGTGTCGGGGCGCTGCGGGTGTTCTATGAGGTCGACGCCGGCCCAGCCAAGCTGGTGCGGGTGCTGGCGGTGGGAAAGAAGACCGGCAGCGTTCTCAAGATTGCCGGGCGGGAGATCAAGCTGTGAAGAAGCTGAGCGTGGGACAGGCATCACGGACGCTTGGAGAGTATGCCTCCGAGCTCGACGACGACATTGTGGTCGTCACGAAGGGATCGAGAGCGGTGGCGGCTTTGGTCCCTCTCCGAAACGTCGATCCCGAATCTCTCGCGCTGAGCGCTCACCCTGAGTTCCTGACGGTTGTTCGTGAAGCGCGAGCTGAGGTGCAGGCGGGGAAAACTCTGTCGCTCGCGGAAGTGCGGCGTCGAGTCCTGCCTCCAGCGGCTAACAAGGCGCTGCAGCCGGCGCGGGCCGCGAAGCCGCGCGGAAAGAGGAAGCCTCGTTCACGCGGCCCGCGCAGCTGAGCGCCGGCGTTAGACTCTGAGAACCCATGGCCAGGATCGATCGCCTCAAGGAAGAGATCGGCTGGCTCAAGGTCGTCTTTGCGGTTCTCGTCGCAATAGACGCCTCGCTGATCGGTTGGCTCGCGCAGAACTACGCGAGGGCCAGCGGTAACCTCGTGCTTGCCGCGACCGGGGCAACCGTGGCGATCACGATCGGCGTTGTGCGCATCAACCGCTTGGCATACCGTCGTCTCGAGCAGCTGGAGGAAGCGTGATGGTCTGGATCGTCATTGCGGCACTGGCAGTGATGGTTGTTGGGCTGATGCTCGTGGTGCGCGAAGCCGAACACCACGGCGCATGAGTCTAACAGGGCGCGGCAGCCGACGCGGGCCGCGGAGCCGAACGGAAAACGGGAAGCGTCGCGGCCCGCGCAGCTGAGCGCCGGCGTTAGGCGACAAGTGCCGACTGGAGTATCCTCCGCCCATGACCTTCAGCGTACAGGTTGAACGTGAGACCGACGGTCGCTGGATCGCCGAAGTCGCCGAGTTGCCTGGTGTCCTGGTCTATGGCGACAGCGTCGAGCAGGCACAGGCGAAGGCCCAAGCCTTAGCACTGCGTGTGTTGGCAGACCGTCTCGAGCATGGCGAGGCGGTTCCGTTTGAGAGTGTGTCCTTTTCGGCGGCATGAGCACGTGGCCGAGCTCGCCGGCTCGACGCGTTCTCCGCGCTCTTCTCCGAATCGGATGGGTCGAGAAACGACGAGCCGGTGGCTCGCATGTGGTGCTGTCTCGTCCCGGTTGGCCGGATTACGTGTGGTCGTTTCACGACCGCGACGAGGGTCGGACCCAGGATGCTCGCGCGGATCGCGAAGCACACTGGCCTGAAGCCGGAGGATCTATGATGCGCCTAACAAGCCGCTGCAGCCGACCGCGGGCCGCGCGGCCGAACGGACGATGGGAGCCCGCGCGTGTCGGCCCGCGCGGCTGAGCGCCGGCGTTAGCGCACAGACGAACGATGACGCCAGTACCCGGGCTTTCGTGTAGTGCGAATGACGTCGAAGTGTACGGCCGGACGTTTCTCCCGGAGGCGGTGATCATCTTCCCCGGGATCGGCCGGATCGACCTCGAGCAGGCGCTGCGCGCGCTCCGCGAGGAGCATGCTGCCGGCCACCGGTGGGCCGAGGTGGACTTCCGGGATGTGCAGGCGCGTCGGCTCGCGCCGGATGTCGCGCTGCTGCACTACGCGGCGACCGCGCGGTGGAACGACCGGGAGGAGGCGGAGCGGGCGTGGTGCGCAACGCTCTACGTCAGGCGAGATGGGGTATGGCGCGTCGCGTTTCACCAACAGACGGCTGCGTGAAGCCGCGCTCCGCGCGCGTGCGTGGCTCTCGACATCCTGTCGTCCTGCAGGAGCGTCGCCGGCCGGCCGGAAGCGCGCCTGGCATGTCCGGCAGGTAGATAACCGCGCTGCGCGCACCGCGATGTCGCGCAGGATGCAATTGACCTGCGGCGGGAGAGTGATAAGCGCACCACGCTGATACCACTCGAGTACGACGGATACGGGGCGGCACTGGAGGGGAACGATATGGGACTCGAGAGGTACCGAGCCGTGTACCGGTGGCTCGCATCGCGCCTGCGCGGCACGCTGGCGGTGGCGCTCGCGGTGACCCTGGGCAACGCGGCGGCGCAGGCCATCATCGTCACGGAAACGTTCAATTACACCGGCACCATCGAAACCTTCACGGTTCCGTTCGGCGTTTCCGAGATCACGGTGACGGCGACCGGCGCCGCCGGGGGCTCGTCGGACAGCATTCCCGCCCGGACCGGCGGCCGCGGGGCGACGATCACGGCAACCTTCACCACCTTCGCCGGAACGCAGATGAACGTGCTCGTCGGCCAGAAGGGCAGCGACGGCAACGGCAGGGTCGGGGCCGGCGGCGGCGGCGGCAGCTTCGTCTACACCACCACCATCGTGCCCCTGATTGCCGCCGGCGGTGGCGGCGGCGCGAGCAATTCGCACGACGGCGGGGATGCGTCGACCACGATCTCCGGTACTGCGGGGTCGCCCTTTGGCGGGGCCGCCGGCTTGAGCGACGCCGGCGGCGCCGGCGGCACCGGCAACACCTTCATGTTCGGCGCCGGTGGCGGCGGTGGCGGCGCGGGCTTCGGCACCGACGGCGGCGACGGGTCCGGCGGCACGACCAATGGCACCGGCGGCAAGCGCCCGCCGAACGGCGGCGGCGGCGGCAGCCCGGGCGGCGGTTTCGGCGGCGGTGGCGGTGGCGGGACCGTCGGGGACGATGCTGACGAATCCGGGCCCGGCGGCGGCGGTGGTGGTCACAGCGGCGGCGGCGGCGGCGGCAACCCGCCGCTCGCAAATCGCGGCGCCGGCGGCGGCGGCGGCACCTCCACGGTGGGCTTCAACGTGACGGTCACGGCCGGGACCGGCACCGGCGACGGGGTGATCACCATCACCTACGACGACCCGTTCGCGCCGACGCACACCGGCACCCCGACCCAGACCGCGACGGTGACCGAGACGCCGACGGTGACGGAAACCCCGACGGTGACCGCGACGCCGATCAATACGGAGACGCCAGTCGACACCCCGACCGCGACCGCCACCGCGACCGAGACCGCGACGGCGACCGCGACGAGCACCGCCACCGAGACCGCAACGGTCACCTCCACACCGACGGTGACGCAGACGCCGACAGCGACGGATACGCCGACACCGGCGCCGAACGGGGCCGCCTGCCTGAGCGGGACGGAGTGCGCATCCACCTTCTGCGCCGACGGTGTCTGCTGCAACACTGCCTGCTCCGAGCCGAACATGATCTGCGACGTTCCGGGAAACGTGGGGACGTGCAGCGCCCTGCCACCGGCGCCGGCACCAGCCGCGTCGCCACTGACCATGGCGATCGGCATCCTGCTGCTCGGCGCGATCGCGGCTGCGGCGATGAGGGCGCGACGGTAAGCCGCCGCGCCGCCGTGCCGGCGGGTCCTCGCCACCCCAGGAGCGGCGCGGCGCTCGCCGATTTCAGGTTCGCAAGGTCGTCACACGAGCCTGAAATGCTCATCGTTGTGCACGTGATGATCACACCGGTCCGCAACGCGCTTCGCCGGTCGTGGCGATGGTTCGCTCACGCGGAGGCGCAGAGACGCGGAGCGGGTCCCGGAACTCATCTGCGCAATCGGCGTAATCTGCGGATGTCGGGACACCTGCATCGACCTGCTCCGCGGAATGCACGTGGCACAGGTGGTCCACTCGCGGTACTGCTGTGCGGGTCGATGACGGTTGCCCAGCCATCTGCGCCCGAATAGAGCCACACGAACGGAGGATCGCCGCCTGTGTCTCGGTGGTCTCCGCGCCTCCGCGTGAACATGAGAACGGGATCACCATGACCGTCAAGCGCCTGGACAACGTCGGCATCGTGGTCGACGACCTCGACGCCGCGATCGCATTCTTCACCGAGCTCGGCCTCGAGCTCGAAGGGCGCATGCCGATCGCGGGGCGCTGGGCCGACGGCGTGACCGGACTGCGCGACATGCGCGTCGAGATCGCGATGATGCGGACGCCGGACGGGCAGGGGCGGCTCGAGCTGTCGCGCTTTCTCGCGCCGGCGGTCGTCGCCGATCACCGCCGCGCGCCGGTGAACGCGCTCGGCTACCTGCGGGTGATGTTCACCGTGGACGACCTCGACGACACGCTCGCGCGGCTCCGCACACGCGGTGCGCAGGTCGTCGACGAGGTCGTGCAGTACGAGGACGCGTATCGGCTCTGCTACATCCGCGGTCCCGAGGGGATTCTCATCGGGCTCGCCGAGGAGCTCGGGGCAAAGCCGGCGTGAGCACTGATGCTCACGCGGAGGAGACGAGAGGCGGAGGACGCCGGTCCGTCGGAAGGGACGAGATGGGTACGCCGAATCCGAAGGTCGATGCGTTCGTCACGCGTGCGGCCGCGTGGCAGGCGGAGATCCGCAAACTGCGGTCGATCCTCCTCGCGTGCGGGCTCGACGAGGAGCTCAAATGGGGCAAGCCGTGTTACCTGCACGCGGGCCGCAACGTGGCGATCATCCAGCCGTTCAAGGCGCACTGCGCGCTGATGTTCTTCAAGGGCGCACTGCTCCGCGATCGGCACGGGCTGCTGCGCAGCCAGGGAGAGCACACGCGTTCCGCGATGCGTCTCGAGTTCACCAGTGCGGCGCAGATCACGAAGGCTGTCGTGTCCTCGTATGTGTCCGAGGCGATCGCCGTCGAGCAGGCCGGGCGCACCGTTCCCGCGGATACGGCGCGCCCGCTCGAGCTGCCGGCGGAGCTCGAGCAGATCCTGCGCAGGGACCGCCGCCTCGCCGACGCGTTCCATGCATTGACGCCCGGGCGCCGGCGCGGCTACGTCCTGCACTTCACGGCAGCGAAGCACGCAAAGACACGCACGGCGCGCATCGAGAAGTGCATCCCGCGCATGCTCGCCGGCAAGGGGCTGCACGATCGCGGGGACTGACATGAGAGATTTCCCGGAACCGGACTGGAGGGTGTTCCGTCAGGTACGCGTCGCCGCGCTCGAGCGCTTCTGCGAGCGCGTGCTGCGCGAGGCGCAGGACATCGCGGCCGACGGGGCCGCGTCGTTCCACGATCGCTACCTGCGGGCGTTCCGGCTGTTCGCACAGCGCGATCGCGAGCTCAGCCAGGCGTTCGACGACTCGCGCCGCTCGCAGGCGATGTCGCAGCTGGTGCACATGCACACCTTGCGGCTGCTCACACCGGAGGAGCTCGCCCGTCTCAGCCCGCCGACGCGCGAGCGGCTCGCGTATCTGACGGGCGACGCGGATGGATGAGCGCGGCCGTGCGCGACAGTCGCCTCGCCCGCAGCGCCGTCTCTGGTCGACGTTCGTCGCGACACGATCGTCGACGCGCAGCCGGTGTCTCCGCTAGCGTGTCGTGCAGACTGCATCGGGGAGGTGTGCCGTGGCCATCAAACGCGTCGACGATCGTTCCTTTCGAGCCGACCAGTAAACGGCGGCGCGGGTTCCCCTCGGAGACGCGCGTGAAACGCGGTCGCCGCATCGTGCACGGCACCAAGGAGCTGCAGGAGAAGCTCGGCCGCAACGATCCGTGCCCGTGCGGATCGGGGCGCCGCTTTCAAGCGCTGCTGCCTGCGCAGCGGTCGGTTTCGACGGCTCACCGCGCAATGACTACTTCCGCCCGCGCTGAGCGCTCGACAGCGCGCCGCGGGCCAGCCGGCCGTATCCTCTGGCACGGCGGGGCCGCCGGCGACGCCCGCGCGGCGGCACCGCATGCGCAGTGGGATCGCCCGAGGTGTCCGGCATGATCGGCGTCTTCGGCGAGTACGCGGGCGTCTTCCTGCGCACGGTTGCGATCGTCACGGCGCTGGCGTTTTCCATCCCGATTGCGGTCGCGCCGCTGGCGTGGGCGCGCGTCCTGCGATGGGACGTCGACGCGCGGCCCGAGCTGGCGCTGTACTTCGGCCGCTGTCTCGGCGTGCTGGCGCTCGTGCAGTCGTGCGCCGCCTGGTACGCGGCGAGCCGGCCGGCCCTGCAGCCGTTCTACTTCCTGATGCTCATCGGCGTCGCGAGCCTCCTCGGGCTCGTGCACGTCGTCGGGGCCGTGCAGAAGGTGCAGCCATGGACCGAAACGGCAGAGATCCCGTTCTGGATCGGCTTCGCTGTGCTCGGGCTGCTGTTCTACCCGATGCGCTGAGCGGCGTGGCGCTCGCCGCCGATCGTCAGCGTGCGCAGGGTGACGACGCCCGCAAACGCGCGGCGACGCCGCCGCTGCCCGTGAGCCGCCGATGATGACACCGCGCCTCACGGTCCTCACGCTCGGTGTGGATGACCTCGAGCGCGCCGTCGCGTTCTACCGCGACGGGCTCGGGTTCCCGACCGAGGGCATCGTCGGGCAGGAGTTTGCGGACGGCGCGGTGGCGTTCTTCGATCTGCAGGGCGGCCTGCGGCTGGCGCTCTGGCCGCGCGCGGCGATCGCCCGCGATGCCGGGCTGCCGCTCGCGCCGCGCAGCGCGACGGAGTGCACGCTCGGGCACAACGTCGCCAGCCGGGCGGACGTCGACGCGGTCCTCGCGCAGGCCGCGCGCGCCGGCGCGCGCATCGTCAAGACGGCCGCGGACACGTTCTGGGGCGGATACGCGGGCTACTTCGAGGATCCGGACGGCCACCTGTGGGAGGTCGTCTGGAACCCGCAGTGGCCGGCCGACGACTGACGCCGGAGCGTCGCGGCAGTTGGATAGAACAACGCGCGCGCAACCCGACAGATACCCTGGAGGGCGCGCGAACTCGACGGGATCAGGAGCTCGACTTTTTCGCCACCAGCGCCTGCTGCGGCGTGGGCGCGAGGCTGGTCAGCGACACGTCGGCGAAGCCGGCCTCGCGGTACATCTCCCGGTACTCGCGCAGCGTGTAGGCGTCGCCCGCCGGCGTCGTGGCGAGCATGGTCAGGCTGAACGCCGCGGCTTCCGGCGGCGTGACGCGGCTGTCGTCGGGCACGAACTCGACGGCGACCGCGTGTCCGCCGGGCGCGAGCGACGCGTGCACGCGCCGCAGGAGCTGCACGTTGGTCGGCGGATCGAAGTGATGGAGGAAGTTGGTCAGCAGGGCGATCGCGTGATCGCGGCCGAGCTCGACCTCGAAGGCGCTGCCCGGCCGCGTCGTGTAGCGGTCCTGCACGCCGGCGTGCGCCGCGTGTTCCTGCGCCACCGCGAGCACGTTCGGCCAGTCGACGGCGACGACGCGCGCCTCGGGGTGGAGCTGCGCCAGCGTGATGCCGAACAGCCCGTGCCCGGCGGCGAGATCGAGCACCGTGCCGCGCAGCGGCCCGAGCGGCGCGAGGGCGTTGGCCAGCACCTGTGCCGTCAGGCCGGCGAGTGGCGCCATCGCGCGCGCGAACTCGACCCACATCGGATGCTCGGGCGCGAGCGAGCCGTCGTCGGCGATCGCCGTGCCGCCGCGGCGGACCGCTTCCGTGAGGCGCGAGAACGCCTCGGTGATCATCGGCGCGGTGAGAAACGTGACCGCCGAGCCGAGGAATGCCGGCGACGAGCGGTCGAGGAACGCGGCCGCGTCGGCGCCGAGGGTGTAGCGGTCGCCGTCCTTGGCGAGGAGCGCATCGACCACCAGGCGGTCGCACAGGCTGCGCACGCCGCGTTCCGCCGTACCGACGCGCGGCGCGAGCTCGGCCGCCGTCGCGCCGCCGGCACCGGCGGCGCCGATGGCGGTGAACAGATCAAGCTCGATCGCCGCCTTGAGCGCGGCGGTGCGCTGATAGGCCGTGAGGACGTCGAACAGGCGTGCGGGGTCCGGAGTCTGGTCCATGCGTTGGGCAGTACACCGGCGGGTGTCGCGGCGCGAGACGTCCGCGGCCGTTTCGATAGCTCTGGAGGGCGCCGGTCCCTCGGCGCCTGTTGGATTGGGCGACGCGCGGATTCAAG
>CBFGUK010000138.1:0-12220 GCA_965651925.1 uncultured bacterium
GGGCTCTTCATCTGTGACACGAATCCCTCCGAGTGCCTGTGCCAGCGGCAGGTCAACGGCCGCGTGAACAAGCTGTTCCGCGCCATGAGCAAGATTTTCCTCAAGTGCAAGAACCCGGCGCTGGCGATCGGCAAGGAGCCGTTCCCGCAAGGCGCCGACGACGCCGGTGATCTCGCCGAGTGCATCTCGAACGGGGCGATCGGCCTCTCGGTGCAGGCGGACACGAAGACGAAGGTCGCGACGGGGACGTCGCAGCTCGCCGATACGGCGACGAAGTTCTGCTACAAGACGCCGAACGACGAATTCGGGGCCGGCGTGTGCTCCGGCTTCAGCGGCAACGCTGCCGGGCTCGCGGCCTGCATCCGCGATCAGGTCGAGTGCAACTTCTGCGAGATGTACAAGGCGGTCGACGGCCTGCCGATCGACTGCGAGGCGTGGTCGGGCGCGAACTGCACGCAGCTCTGACACTCCGCCCGGGGGGCGTGCCGCGCCGGCACGCCCCCCGGCTTGCTCTGCAACAGGTCCGGCGTACCGACGTACCGCCCTCAGCGCAGCTGAGGGCGGTCGTGTATCGAGCCTGGCGAGACCGCCCCGGGCGGGGACAGCCGGCAGCGTCGCCAATAGGGATCATCGCCACCGCGCTGTGCGGCGGGCGAGACGCCCGCCGTCCGGGGCGCAGCGCGTCAGCGGCGGGCGCGGTCGGTGCGGACGCTGCGCAGGCGCGGTGTGCGCAGGCGGCTGACCTGCTGCTCGACCGCGCGGTCGACGCGCGCGAGCAGCGCGCGGTCGCCGCTGAAGCGCTCGACCATGTAGCTCAGATCGCCGAGGTCGTGGATCAGGATCTGCACCGCGCGCTCGCGTTCCCGTTCACCCTTCAGCGCGGTGAGCAGGTCGAGCACCAGGTCCTCGATCTCCGAGCACTCGATCTCGAGCGCCGTCTCGAAGGCGCGCGTCAGCGTCAGCGTGCCGGCCGCCGCTTCCTGTTCGGCGGCATCGAGCAGCGTGCGCAGGTGCTCGACGTGCGCGCGGGTGAGCGTCGGTGCGGCGGGCAGCGTGCGTTCCGGGGCGCTCTCGAGCAGTCCGGCGACCATGGCGAGCGCGCCGTAGTGCCGCGACTCGTGTTCGGCCATGTCGAACCAGAAGGCGCGCACCTCGGCGGGCTTCGCGAACAGCGCCTCGTACTGGCAGTAGAGCAGCATCGTGCGCCGCTCGAACTCCATCGCCACGCCGATCAGCTTGCGGAACAGCTCGGGCGAGCGCGTGCGGTCGCTGCGTGTAGCCGCGGCCTTCCCCCTTGGCGCCATGCGGCGCGTGTAGCAGCCGTGCCGGCGTGACGCCAGCGTGATCAGCGCCGGCGCGAGCCCGCCGCTGAGCTCGACCGCGGCGCGGACGGCCGCGAGCCGCCGCTGCCGAGCTCGGCCAGCAGCTCGGCGACGAACGGATAGTGCCGGCGCAGCAGCGCCGGGCTGAGCTCGCTGGCGAGAACGCCGGTGGCGAAGCGCTCACCGACGGTACGCGGGCGCCAGCGGCGCGCGGCGCGTGCGACGCCGTGGCTGCCGGGCCGCTGCAGGCGGGCTGGCGCGGGGCCGTCGCCGGGTGCCGCGGCGGACGGGAGATCGGAGGCGGGGGGCAGGGGAGCCGGCGGCAGCGGGCACATGCCGGTCACACCTCGTCCCAGGCGACGCCTTCGATGAAGCGCTTCGGCAGCGCGGCGGGGATCAGCTGGCGGCGCGGCGGCGCCCAGGCCGAAGGCCGCAATGCGCGCGCAAGATCGATCGACCACCGGCGTTGCCGGTTCTGGCCACTGCGTCCCCGGCCCATGCGCTGCGCGTTGTTCATCATCGCTGCTCCCCCACCCAGTTCGCGGCTCCGTTCCAGGTCGCCAGCCACCTCGCATCCAGCGGCAAAAACGTACCACGCGCCGGAGCGCCCGAACAAGTTGGGAGTTCCCCGCAACGGCTGCGGGATTACCCGGAGATCGCGCGACTCGGACGCGCCGCGCGCGCTCAGGACGCGGGGGTGGCGCCGGGATCGTCCTCGCGCACCAGCAGGGCGAAGCGGATGAGCTCGGCGAGCGTGCCCGCCTGCAGCTTCTCCATCACGTGCGCGCGGTGCACCTCGACGGTCTTGGTGTGGATGTTCAGGTCGGCGGCGATCAGCTTGTTGCTCATGCCGCTGACCACGCGCTCCATCACCGCGCGTTCGCGCGGCGTCAGCTGGCGCATGCGCGCCAGCACCTGCTCGCGCGCCGCGCGATGGCTGCGGCGCACGGCGTCGAACGACACCGCGGCGCGGATGCGATCGAGCAGCGTCTGATCGCTGAACGGCTTCTCGATGAAGTCGAAGGCGCCGGCCTTCATCGCCCGCACGGCGAGCGGCACCTCGGCGTAGCCGGTGATGATCAGCACGGGAATGTCGATGCCGCGGCGGCGCAGCTCGACCTGCAGATCGAGGCCGCTCATGCCCGGCATGCGCACGTCGAGCACCAGGCAGGCGGCGTCGTCGCCCTGGTAGGTGGTGAGGAATTCCTGTGCGCTTTCGCAGATGCGTACCTCGAGCCCGACCGATTCGATCAGCCAGCGCAGCGAGGCGCGCATCGCCGGATCGTCATCGACGACGTAGACGGTCGTACCTGCTGCCGGATCGACCTGCGCCACAGGGCGGACCATAGCGCGCGGCCGGCGCATCGGGCAATGACGAGATGCGGATCTGACAGAGGGGCAGGGCGCCAGGCTTCTTACGAAGCTTGGGGGGTTAGGGGTTAGGGGTCGGAAATTCTGGCCCGTCACCCCGAACCCCGTAACCCCCAACCGCCATTCCCCGCCTTTCCTCACTCCAGGGAGCGCCGCACCCGACTGCAGGGACGCGCCGCACCGGTGCGCGGTTGAAGGACGACCGGGCGGTGTGTTTCAACCGAGGCATGGTGATCGCGTTCCCGTTGCCCCGCCGGGTGCTGCTGCTGGGCGTGCTGCTGCTGGCCGGTGTCGCGCCGGCGGGTGCGGCGTTGTGCGGCGACGACGTCGGCGGTGTCGACGTGCCGTGTGCGTGTGGCGACGTCGTGGTCAGCTCCACCGTGCTCGCCGCTGACGATCCGGTGACCCGCACGCCATGTTCGCACGACGGGCTGCTGGTGCGCGCCGCCGAGGGAGTCGGCGGCCTGCGCCTCGACCTCGCCGGCCACACGCTGCGCGGCAACGGTGCCGGCGTCGGGCTGCGCGTGCTGAGCGGCGGACCGGGCGGGACGCGCATCGTCAGCAGCGGCGGCGAGGCGATCCTCGACGGCTTCGACGACGGGATCGTGGCGCGCGGGCCCGACACGCTGGCGCTGCTGCAGGACGTCACCGTGCGGAACAGCCGGCGCGACGGGTTGCGTCTCACCGGCCGCGAGTTCGTCGTCCGGCGGGTCACCGCCACGCATTCCGGGCGCGACGGCTTCGCGCTCGCCGGGCGCGGCTTCGAGGTGAACGCGACGCACGCCAGTGACAACGGCCGCTACGGTTATTTCGTCATGGGCGATTCGGGCCTGATCGGCAGCGACGGCAGCGGCAACGTCGCCGAGCGCAGCGGCCGCGCCGGATTCAATCTCATGGGCGCCGGCCACACGCTCGCCGACTGCGTCGCGCGTGCCGGCATGCGCGACGGCGTCGTGCTGCATGCCGAACGGCTCGAGGTGCGCGGCTGTGTCGCCGCCGGCAACGGCGCCGACGGCATCGTCGGCATCGGCAGCCGGCTGCGGCTGGCGGGCAACGTCGCCGAGGACAACGGCGGCTCCGGCCTCGCGGTGCGCGGGGCGGCGCTGACCGATGCGGGCGGCAACCGCGGCCGCGGCAACGGTACCGGCCCCGGCGGCGAACGCCGCCCCGCCGTGCAGTGCGAGATCGCCGGCACGCCGTGTGCCTCGTGAGGAGCCCGGCATGGCGCTGGCAGACCGCACCTGTGTCCCGTGTCGCGGCGGCACGCCGCCGCTGACCGACGCCGCCATCGCGCCGCGGCTCGCCGAGCTCGACGGCTGGGAGGTGTGGCGCGTGCCCGCCGCCGGGGCGCCGCCGAAGGCGCCGGTACACGGCGCGCTGCGCAAGACCTACCGGCTGGCGAACTTCGCCGAGGCGCTGGCGCTCGTGAACCGCATCGGGGCGATGGCCGAGGAGCAGAACCATCACCCCGATCTGACGCTCGCCTGGGGGCGCGTCGGGGTGGAGATCTGGACGCACACGATCGGCGGCCTGACCGAGAGCGACTTCATCTTCGCCGCCAAGTGCGACCGGCTCGCCGCGGAACAGGCCGCCGCCGCGGCGCCGCGCACATGAGCCTGTTCCCGCGGCCGCTGCCGGCGCTCGAGCCGGCGACCGAGGCGTTCTGGCGCGCCTGCCGGGCGGGCCGGCTCGAGATGCTGCGGTGCACGCCTTGCGCCTGGTTCATCCATCCCGCGCGCCCCATCTGTCCGCGCTGCCACGGCCGTGCGCTCGCGCCCGCGCCGCTCAGCGGGCGCGCGCGCCTGCACAGCTACACGGTGAATCACAAGGCGTGGTTTCCCGGCCAGCCGGTGCCGTACGTCATCGGCCTCGTCGAGCTCGTCGAGCAGCCCGGGTTGCGGCTGACGACGAACATCGTCCACTGCCCGCTCGAGCGGCTGGCGATCGGCATGCCGCTACGCGTCACGTTCGAGATCGTCACCGACGAGGTCGCGCTGCCGCTGTTCGCGCCCGCGGAGCCGGCATGACGAAGCCCGAGCACGGCGCGATCATCTCCGGTGTCGCGCAGTCGGCGATCGGCCGGCGGCTGTTCCGTACCGATCTCGATCTGACGTGCGAGGCGGCGCTGGCGGCGATCGCCGATGCCGGGCTGCGGCCGGCGGACATCGACGGCATCGCCTGCTATCCCGGCCCGATCGCCGCGCCGGCGGGGTTCAGCGGGCCGGGCGTCTACGACGTCCAGGAGTGCCTCGGCACGAACCTGCGCTGGCACCTCTCCGGTGCCGAAGGGCCGGCGCAGATCTCGCCGATCATCCACGCGGCGCTCGCCGTCGCCGGCGGGCTGTGCCGCCACGCGCTCGTCTACCGCACGGTGACCGAGGCGAGCGCCGCCGCCGACACCGGCCGCCTCGGCATCGGCGTCGGATCGCGCGAGATCCACGGCTTCGGCGCCTGGCTGATCCCGTTCGGCGCGATGTCGGCGGCGAACTGGATCGCGCTCTACGCGCGCCGCCACATGTACGAGTTCGGCACGACGCGCGAGCACCTCGGCATCATCGCCACCACCGCCCGCCGCCACGCGGCGCGCAATCCGCAGGCGATCTACACCGCGCCGATGAGCATGGACGACTACCTCGCGGCGCGCATGGTCAGCGACCCGTTCGGGCTCTACGACTGCGATGCGCCGGTCGACGGCTCGACGGCGGTGATCGTCTCGGCGGCGGAGGTGGCGCGCGACCTGCCACAGCGCGCCGTGCGCTTCGAGGCGTTCGGCACCGCGATCGACGCGCGGCCGTCATGGGACCAGTGGCAGGACCTCACCACCATGGCGGCGCGCGATGCGGCGCGGCACATGTGGTCGCGCACCGACCTGACGCCGGCCGACGTCGACAGCGCGCAGCTCTACGACGGCTTCTCGTTCCTGACCCTCGTCTGGCTCGAGGCGCTCGGCTTCTGCGGCCGTGGCGAGGGCGGGCCGTTCGTCGAGGGCGGCCGGCTCGACCTCGACGGCGCGCTGCCGAGCAACACCTGGGGCGGACAGCTCTCCGGTGGGCGGCTGCACGGCTTCGGCTTCGTCGCCGAGGCGGTGCGACAGCTGCGCGGCACCTGCGGAACGCGCCAGGTGCCGGATTGCGAGGTCGCGGTCGTTGGCGTCGGCGGCGGCCCGGTCGCCGGCTGCATGCTGCTCACCCGCTGACAGCGCCACGCGAGGGCGCGCAGGCGAGCTCCGCGCCGTCCCGTCGTCGCGCTGCGCCGCACGTCACAGCGAATTACCGAGCAGGAGCGACGCCCAGGCGGCGGCGACGAGCAGGCCGAGGACGACGCCGGTGGCGACCGCGAACCAGCGCGGCCACGCCGGCGGCGGCTCGGGTCGCGGCGCGGGTGGTACCGCCGGGCGCGGCGGGTCGGTGCGGGTGGTGACGATCGCCGCGGTGCTGCGCGGCAGGGCGGGCGGCAGGGCCATGGCCGTTCCATGGCAGCGCGACGCGCCACCCGCAAGGCGCCGTGACGCCGCGTCACGCCCGTGACGGACGGCCCGCGACCAGCAGCGTCCAAACAGCAATCCCCGGCGCCCGTGCCGTTGGCACATCGCTCGCTTTGCCGAATGGCAGGTGCGCGGCGCGCACACTCGATATCTGGGAGGATCCGGACAATGGGCAGATTTGCAGGATGGATGGTCGCGGTGGCGGTGGTGCTCTCGGCGTCTGCAGCCGCGGCGGTCGATCCCTCGATCAAGTGTCAGAGCGACAAGCTGCGCCTGGCGGCCAAGTACATGGTGTGCCGCCTCAACGCCGAGGCCGGGGCGGCGCGGACCTTCAGCACGCCCGACTTCGGCAAGTGCGGGAAGAAGTTCCTCGCCGGCTGGGAGAAGGCCGAGCGCCGCGCCATGGGCAAGGGCGTCCCGTGCTGGACGACCGGCGATGCCGAACAGGTGAAGGGCAGCATCGACGCCCACACCAGCGGCCTCGCCTCGGCACTCGACAACGGCGGCGACGAGTAAGGGTTCTTCCCCCAAAACCGTACACGTACTCGTACTCGTACACGCGCCCGCCTGGGACGAGTACGTGTACGAGTACGTGTATGTGTACGGTCGTGTACGGCCCCCCTGGCCGGACGACCCGCGACGCGAGCAGGTGAAGGGCAGCCTCGACCCGCCCGCACGCTGCTCTGCGCTTCACGCGCGACAATCTACGGCGAGTAGCGGCTCCCCCCGATAGCCGTACACGAGCTTTGCACAAAAGCCCTGGTAATGGCGTGAGCTCCCTCATGCCGCGGACCGCATATGGCTTATGGCATATGGCCCGGAGCCCCCTCTGGCCATAAGCCATAAGCCATACGCCATACGCGGGACGATGCGGGAAGCCGGTTTTTGTGCAAAGCCCCGTACACGTACTCGTACACGTACACGCGCCCGCCGGATGACGGGGACGAATACGTGTACGAGTACGAGTACGTGTACGGGGACGGGGACGGGGACGGGGACGTGTACGCGTACGGGAGGCGGACCGGGGACGGGGGGCTGGGCGGGTACGTTCGTTTGCGCCCCGGCATTTGCCATGCGAGAAGCGCCCCCGGCGCAGAGGGGGTTTTCGACTGCGCCCACAAAGGGGGACGCCATGCTCGGACGGACACCGGTCGGGGACGTGTGTCGCGCGGCGGCGCTGGCGCGCATCTGCGTGGTGCTGCTTGCCGCCGCACCTGCCGCGGCGCAGACGGTGATCGACGACTTCTCGGCGGTCGGCGCACAGACCGCCGACCCGCCGGGCGTGATGCGCAACACGGTCGGGACGACGACGGTCACCGACGCCGGCCTCGGCGGCGTGATCGGCGGCGCGCGCACGCTGACGCTCACCGCCACCGCGATTGCCGGCGGCGCGCCGCAGGTGCGCAGCGGCGTCAACGCCATCGCCCAGGTGCTGAACTACTCGTCCACCGTGCTGGCCGACGGTCTCGTCACCCTGCGCTACGACGCCGACGGCATCGGCCTCGCCGCCGACCTCTCGGCCGGTGAGGGCGTGCAGTTCACCGTCGTCGCCGATGCCTCCTCGGTGCCGTACGACGTCGACGTCACGCTCAGCGACGGCGTGGCGACCGAGACCGTGACGCAGACCGTGCTCGTCGCCGGCGTGCAGATGCTGCAGTTTGCCTACGCGAGCTTTCCGGGCGTCGACCTCACCGCGATCGACAGCATCGCGATCACGTTCGATCCCAACCTCGCCGGCGACCTCGAGGTCGCCGCGCCGGTCGAGACCTACGGCGAGCCGTTCTGCGGCAACGGCGAGATCGAGGACACCGAGGCGTGCGACGACGGCAACGCCGTCGGCGGCGACGGCTGCGAGCCGGACTGCACGCTGTCGGCCGGCTGCACGTTCACGCACGGCGGCGTGCCGACCGAGCGCTTCGTCGGGGCCTGCGGCGTGCCGACCTTCGCCAGCATCCAGGCGGCGGTGAGCGCCTCGGCGGCGGGCGACATCGTCTCGGTGTGTCCCGGCACCTGGAACGAGTCGGTCGTCGTCGACCAGGAGGTCGTCATCCGCTCGACCGGCGGCGCCGCGGTCACCACGGTGCAGAGCCCGGGCGTCGCGTTCGACGTGCGGCGCAGCGGCGTGCGCATCGAAGGCCTGACGATCGCCGGCGCGACCGCCGGCATCCGCGCCGACGCGATCTGCGGCCTCGGGCTGGCGACCTGTCCCGCCCCGGGCCGCGGCTCGCACCTGGCGCTGCTCGACAACGTCGTGCGCGACGGCGCGCTCGGCATCGGCTGGCAGCGCCGCATCGATTGCGTGACGATCACCGGCAACACGCTGACCGACAACGCCGTGCAGCTCGATCTCGACCAGCAGGAGCACGCGCCGGCGCGCTTCGTCACCGTCCAGGACAACACGCTGACCGGCGGCGGCAGCGGCGGCGTCGCGATGCGCCTGCGCATGCTCGGCGCGGAGGCGACGATCGCGCTCAACACGATCGAGGGCTCGGCGCAGGACGGCGTCGTGCTCGGCACGATCGAGCCCGGGACGCAGTTCCTCGAGAACGCGGTGCGCGACAATGCCGGCGACGGCATCGTGCTCGAGCCCGGCGCCGCGGGCGTGCGCGTGCTCTCCAACAACATCGAGGGCAACGGCATCGGCCTCGCGAACGAGGCGCCCGAGGGCAGCGTCGACGCGACGCTCAACTGGTGGGGATCGCAGACCGGGCCGTTCCACGCCGTCGACCGTCCCGCCGGCCTCGGCGACACGATCGTCGAGCGCGCCGGCGGCATCGACACCACGTTCATCGAGTTCCTCTGCGCGCCGGCCCCGGCCGGCTTCCCGAGCCTGCTCGGCCAGTGCGATCAGAACGGCGGCGGGCCGGAGCTGCAGTTCCTCACCTTCGGCGAAAGCCCGGACATCTCGCCGAACGGCCGGTTCGTGTCCTTCGTCGGCAACCGCGACCTGAACGGCGACGTGCGCGTCACCGCCGACAACAGCGACCTGGGCGACGAGATCTTCGTCCTCAACCGCAAGCCGAGCCGCAAGCCGACGGCGTTCTGCATCGGCGGCGTGAACCCCGGGGCGGCGTGCTCGAAGCAGAGCGATTGTCCGGCCGATCTGAACCACGATCCGATCATCACCGACGGCGTGTGCGTGCTGATCACGCAGCTGAGCGACGATCCCGGCGGCGCGAACGTCGCCGACACGCCGCGGGTCACGCAGCGCGGTGACGTCTTCTCGATGCAGACCGCCGATCTCGTCGGCGACAATCCCGACCTCTCGCGCGAGGTCGTGCAGTGGTCGGCGCGCGACTTCCGCCGCCAGAGCCCACCGAACCCGAACACGGTCGTGACCGCGATCTCCGCCGGCCCGGCGGGCGTCGACTCCGAGCGCCCGTCGCCGAGCCGCACCGGCCGCGTCGTGATGATGGAGTCGGAAGGCAATCCGACCGGCGGCAACGGCGACGGCAACCGCGAGATCGTCGCCTTCGATCTCGGCAAGCAGGCCTGGACGCAGATCACCAGCACCACGGCGCCGGTCGAGAACCGCCGCCCGACGACGCAGACCGGCCGCCAGGTGCTCTTCGATTCGACCGCCGACTTCACCGGCGGCAACGGCGACGGCAACCGCGAGATCTTCCTCGCCGAGGCGCGCGGCAAGACCTGGGTGTTCACGCAGATCACCAGCAGCGTCGCGCCGGTCGAGAACCACGCCGGGCAGGTCGCCAAGCGCGGCCGCATCCTGACGTTCAGCTCGAACGGCAACTACGCCGGGCAGAACGCCGACGGCAACCGCGAGATCTTCGTCTTCGAGCGTGGCGTCTTCGAGCAGCTCACCAGCGCGACGGTCGGCGAGAGCGCCAACCCGCACGTGAACCCCAAGGGCCGCTTCGTCGCCTTCGAGTCGACCGCCGACCTCGAGAGCGGCGGCACGACGCTGCTCAACCGGCGCGTCTTCTACTACGACCGCCAGCGCGACCAGCTGATCGTCGTCTCGCGCTCGCTGTTCGGCGACAACTTCGTCCCGCGCTTCAGCAACGGCCGCTTCCTCGTCTGGGAATCGACCGCCAACCTCACCGGCCAGAACCCCGGCGGCGACCGCGTCATCTACGCCTTCGACCGCCGCCGGGACAACTGAGTGACCGACTGCTGACCGCATCCGGGTTCCCTCTCCCCAGGGAGAGGGAACCTTCGCGCGCTGCTCGAGTCGACTGGTCCACCTGATCCAGACCCAGGCGGCATTGTCGCGAGTGCCCGTTCGCGCGATAAGCGGCACGGCACACCAGCCGCGCCGGGGTGGTGAAACTGGCAGACACAAGGGACTTAAAATCCCTTGGCGGGTAACCGCCGTGCGGGTTCGATCCCCGCCCCCGGCATGTCGCTGGCCGCGCGCTGCGGAGCGGCAGCATCTGGAGGGCGCCGCTCCGTCGGCGCCTGTTGGATTGAGCGACGCGCGCCTGTTCAACAGGGGCCGCGGCTACACCGGCTTTGGAATGCGCCGAACGTATTCTTTCCGCCCGCCCTCCAGGAAGAGGATTCTGGTGTGGTGCGGGAGGGCTAGTCCTTGTCCGTGCGGCGCGCGGCGGGGAGCGCGGTTGCGACGTCGTGGACGGTGCTGCTCGCGGGCGGGGGGCCGAACATGCGGAGGAGGGTGGTGTTCGCCGCGCGGAAACGGTGCTCGGCGTCGGGATCGCGGCCGAAGCGGGCGTGGTGCCCGGCGGCGAGCGCGTCGGCGCCGGCGCGGAGCGGCTCGGCGGGCGGCAGGGGCGCGCCGTCGGGGCGCGTCAGGCGGACGATCGACGTCACGTCCTCGACGCGATGGATCAGGTACGCGACGCGGCCGCCGATGCCGAACACCGGCGAGTTCACCGTGCTCCAGTAGCGCTCTTCGAAGCCGCCGCCGGTCGGCTGCCGGATGTCGTACTTCTGCACGGCCATGGCGTGGGCCACGTGCCCGCCGAGCACGCGCTCGAACGAGGCGCTGAGGTTGCGCACTCCGGTGGGGGAGGGGTCGGCGGGATTGTCGGGAAACACCTCGAACACCTGGCGGCCGATGATCGAGCGCTGGGTCATGGTCGCGCGCAGGTATTCGTCGCTCACCGCGGCGATCGTCAGATCGGGGCGCAGCACGAGATAGAGACCCGGGGCCGCGTCGAACAGTCGTCTGAAATCGGGATCGGAGTGCCGGGTCATCTCGGGCCACACCCGGGTCGGGGATGGAAGCATCGTAGCGGATTCCCAAGTCTGCAAAAGCGGAAACCTGCTGCGCGCGCAGGCAGGCCGATCAGCCACCGAGGCGCGGAGGACGCGAAGTCGAATCCAAACCCCGGGTTCGAGGTGGGTGTCCGGCGGGTGACCGGACGGGTAAGACGCCGGAGCAGGGAGGACGACGCGCGATGATGTTCCTGTGCCTGGCGTACGAGGAGGAGGCGGTGCTCAATGCGCTGTCGCACGACGAGTGGACGGCGCTGCGCGCCGAGACGCTCGCCTACGTCGAGGTGCTGCGCAAGAACGGGCATCTCGTGCTGACGCACGCGCTGCAGAGCGCGCGCACGGCGGCGACGGTGCGCGTGCGCGGCGGCGCGACGGGCGTGCAGGACGGGCCGTTCGCCGAGACGAAGGAGCAGCTCGGCGGGTTCTTTCTCATCGAGGCGCGCGATCGCGACGAGGCGCTGGCGCTCGCCGCGCGCTGGCCCTCGGCGCGTCTCGGCAGCATCGAGGTGCGGCCGATCGAGGAGGCGCTGCGCACCGACCGGCGGTACTGAGCGAGGCGCCGGCGGCGCGCCCGGCCGATCGCCGGCTGGCGCACGGATCAGGCGGCGGCGCCGGTGCTGCCGCCGCGCGCGGCGAGCGCGTCGACGAGCGCGAACAGGCGCTTCGAGTCGATCGGCTTCGGGAGGTAGTCGTCCATGCCGGCGGCCAGACAGCGCTGCTCATCGCCCTTCATCGCGTGTGCGGTCATGGCGATGATCGGCACGCGCGCGCCGGTGTCGCGTTCGCGGGCGCGGATCGCGGCGGTCGCCTCGAAGCCGTCGAGCTCCGGCATCTGCACGTCCAT
>CBFGUK010000139.1:0-12211 GCA_965651925.1 uncultured bacterium
GCGCGTTGCTCGCGCTGGAGATGTCGGACGCCCCTCACCCTGACCCTCTCCCCTGGCGGGGAGAGGGGACCCAGGAAGGAGATGCGCGTGTCGGATGCCGGCACCCGGGATGTCTTCACACGCCCGGCTCCCTCCAGAATGTCCGCGCCTTCGCGGCCAGGGCTCACGGGTCGCCGTCGGGTCCGCCGAGCAGGTCTCGCATCTCGCGCCGCAGCTCCTGCAGGCGGACGCGGGTGCGCGCCACGCGGGCGAGCTGTTCCGGCGTGAGGACGGCGCGCAGCGCCAGTGTCGTGGTGAGGCCGTGCTCCATCAGCTTGCGGCGCGCCGCGGCGACGCGCTCGATGTCCGGCTGCAGCCCCGCCGCGTCGATCGGTCCGGGCGCGACGAGGCGCGCGGCGAGCGCCTCGTTCGCCTGCTCGAGCTCCGCAAACAGGCCGCGCAGCGTGCCGCGCTCCTCGTCCATGATTGCGCGGATGCGCGCGCGCTGCGCGTCCGTCAGGTCCGGCTGGCGCAGCAGCAGCGGCACGATCGCGCCCGGTGCATCGACGTCGCCGCGCGGCAGCATGCGTCGCCCCGGCGGTGGTTGCGCGCCGGCCACCGGCGGCACGAGCGCCGCGAGCAGCCCGCAGACGAAGAGAGCGCGAACGAGCCTCATGAGCAGCCTCCAGACATCAATCGTTCCATCCGTAGAGCGCGGCCGCCGTGCAGCCGAACGGGTCGGCGCACGCGCTGCCGCCGTTGAGCGCCGCGACGAGCACGCCGGCATCATCGAGCGTGTCTCCGGCCGTGGTGTCGGCGCTGTCCGGGAAGAGCGCCGCGTCGACTTCGTGCGCGAAGGCATACGACACCGCGGACGGTGCGGGCGCCGGCGCACCGCTGTCGCCGGGGCGCAGCGCGATGACGAGCGCGACCGCGGCTGCCGCGGTGGCGGCCGCCGCCGGCAGCCAGGCGCGGCGGGTGCGGCGCCGTGGTTCGGGAAGCGGTCCTTCGAGCAGCGCGCTGCGCAGCAGCCCGAGATCGTCGCGCAGCGCGGCGAGACGCGCGCGGCAGCTCGGGCACTGCGCGAGGTGCGCCGGCGCCGCCGCCGGCCGGCCGGCAACCAGATCGAGGAGCACCTCGTCGGGCAGGCAGCGCGTCATCGTGACGGACCTCCGAGCGCCGCCCGCAGCTGCTGCACGGCGCGGAACAGGTGCTGCTTGACGCTGCCGGTGCTGATCGCGAGCAGCGCCGCCACCTCCTCGGTCGACCAGTCCTCGAGGTGGCGCAGCACGAACACCTCGCGCTGGCGCGCCGGCAGCGCGCGCAGCGCGCGCCAGATGCGCAGGCGGGTTTCGCGGTTCAGCGTCGCGTCCTCGGGCGTCAGGCCGGTGCCGGCGAATTCCTCGACGTCCCGGGTCTCGCGCTCGCGCACCCAGCGCCACCACCAGGAGCGGCGCCGGTCGCGGCAGCCGTTCACCGCGACCGTGGTCAGCCAGGCGCCCCAGCGCATGTCGGCCGGCGCGTCGGCGAGCGCGGTGTGCAGCTTGAGAAACACGTCCTGGGTCACCTCCTGCGCCTCCTCCGGATCGCCGAGCAGCAGACGGCAGAGCCGCAGCACGCGCGCGCGATGAGTGGCGTAGAGCTCGGCATAGTCGGCCCGATCGGTCACGAGGATGCTCGGCATGTACACCATCGCACAGGCGGCGGGCATGGCGGGACAACGGGGGACGGGCGCGCGCACCCGTGCGGTGTGCGCGCGCCCGCGGGGGGAGCGTCCGTGCGATCAGTTCCGGTCCCGGCAGCCCTCCTTGCCGCCGTGCCGCGTGCGCGGCTGGTGCGTGCTCGCGGCGGCGAGCTGTTCGGGCGTCAGCAGCCCGCGCAGCTCGAGCGCGGTGTCGACCTCGGCGGCGAGCAGCTCGGCGCGCAGGCCGGCGACGCGCTCGCTGACGGCGCGCACCTGCGCCTCGGTAGGTGCCTCGGGCGCGAGCAGCAGCGCCTGCAGCTCCCGGTTCGCCTCGCGCAGCGCCGCATGCGTGTCGTCGCTGGCGGCGCGACGCGCCTCGAGGCGTTCGCGCACCGCGGCGCGCTGAGCGTCGTCCAGCTCGGCGCCGTGCAGCATGGCGCCGATCGCCTGTCGCGCGCCGTCGTGACGCACCATCTTCCGCCCGTGCGGCCGGGCGCTCGCCGCGCCGGCGAGCAGCGCCAGCGCCGCCACCACGCCGACCATGATCCGTGTCCTGTGTCGCATGTGTAACCTCCTTGCCCCTTCCAACGAGGCAAGGCCGGTCACGGTTGACACGGGGGGAAGAAAAAAACGTGACCGGTTACCGGTGACCAGTGACCGGTATCCGGAAATTCGCCTCATCGCGTATGGCGTATGGCGTATGGCCAGAGGGGACTCCAGGTCATATGCCATAAGCCATATGCGGTCCGCGGCATGAGGGAACTCACGCCTCTACGCGAACTTTTCGTGCAAAGCCCGGTCACCGGTCACTGGTCACCGGTCACGCCCTTTCTTGCATCAGCTCGCCGAGCTGGCGGCGCTGGAGCGCGGCGTCGCCGAACAGCAGCTGGTTGTGCTGCTGGCGCTTGAACCAGAGGTGGACGTCGCACTCCCAGGTGAAGCCGATGCCGCCGTGGAGCTGCACCGAGCGGCCGGAGCAGTACGCGGCCATGTCGCTGGCGCTCGCCTTCGCCATGCGCGCGGCGCGTTCGGCCTGACCGGGTTCGCTGTCGATCGCGCAGGCGGCGTTGTAGACCAGCGAGCGCGCCTGGTCGACGGCGAGCATCATGTTGACCAGCGGATGCTTGACGGCCTGGAAGAAGCCGAGCGGGCGGTCGAACTGCTTGCGCACCTGCGCGTACGCGGTGGTCGTCTGCAGCTGCCATTCGCCGGCGCCGCACATGTCGGCGGCGACGATGGTGAGCAGCGCCGGCCAGGCGGCACGCAGTGCGACGAGGCCGGGGCCCGGGCCGGCGGCGATGTGCTCGGGCGCGACGCGCACGCCGTCGAAGCTCACCCGCGCCTGGTCGCGCGTGAGATCGACGATGCGATCCGGCGCGACCGTCACGCCCGGCGTATCGGCGTCGACGAGATAGAGCCCGACGCCGTCGGTCGAGCGCGCCGCGACGACGAAGGCGCGCGCCTTGCGCGCATCCTGGACGAAGTGCGTCGTGCCGTTCAGCGTGACGCCGTCGCCGCCGGCGGTCGCCACCGCGCCGGTGCACTCGGGCTCCCACGCGCCGGTTGCGTCGGTGATCGCCAGCGCCATCGGCTCGCCGGCGACGATGCGCGCGAGTGCCGCGTCGGCCGCCGGCGTCTCGCACGCGCGCAGCACGCCGGTGGCGAGCAGCGTCGTCGTCAGCGGCGCGACGAGCGCAACACGGCCGGCCTCTTCGGCGAGCGCGGCGACGGCGACCATCTTCATGCCGGCGCCGCCGGCGCGCTCCGGCACGGCCAGCGACGTCCAGCCGAGGTCGACCATCTGCCGCCACAGCGCCTCATCCCACGGCGCCGGCTGCACCGCGCTGCCGTACGCCGCCTCGTGATCGCCCGCCACCAGCCGGCGCAGCGTCTCGACGCCGAAGTTCTCGGCGAGGAACTTGCGCGCCGAGTCGCGGAGCAGGGTTTCGTCTTCGCCGAAGCCGAAGTTACGGGGCTGAGACATGCGTCATCTCCTTGCAGGAACAACTGCGTGACCGGTGACCGGTGACCGGTGTGTCCGAAGACAAGCACTGGCGCTGCTTGCTCGCCCGCGTGCGTCGAGCACGACGTCTCCTGTTTCACGCTTCATACCGGTCACTGGTCACCGGTCACCGTTTTCCGCTCACTTCGTCTTCGCCAGTCCCAGCACGCGTTCGCCGAGGATGTTGCGCTGGATCTCGCTCGTGCCGGCGGCGATGGTGATGCCGTAGGAGTTCATGTAGGCGAGCGGCCAGGCGCCGTCGTCGGGGGCGTTGGGATCGTGCAGGTAGAGCGAGGCGTGCGCGCCGGCGATCTCGAGCGCGAGCGCCGCCATGTCCTGGTTGATCTCGCTGAGCAGCAGCTTCGACGACAGCGGGATGCGCATCGGGTGCTCGGTGAGCGCGCCGACGCGGGCGCGGCGGAAGGTCTGCAGGAAGCCTTCGACGCGGATGCCGAGCTGGACGAGGCGGTCGCGCACGACCGCGTCGTCCCACGCCGTCGCACCGGCGCGCGGCATGCGCCGCGCGAGGGCGACGAGCGCCGCGTAGCGATCGCCGACCGACTGGCCGCCGCCGCCGCCGGCGCTCTCGGCGGCGCCGCGCTCGTGCAGCAGCGTGGTCATCGCCACCTGCCAGCCCGTGCCGACCTCGTCGACGCGCAGCCGGTCGGGCACGACGACGTCCTCGAACAGCACCTCGTTGAAGCCGGTCTCGCCGGTGATCTTGATGAGCGGCCGCACGGTGACGCCCGGTGCGCCGGCGATCGGGCAGATGAAGTACGTCAGGCCGGCATACTTGTCCGCCGTGCTGTGGCGGGCGAGCAGGATCATCCAGCTCGCGAAATGCGCGAGGCTCGTCCACACCTTGTGGCCGTTGATGATCCAGTTGTCGCCGTCGCGCACCGCCGAGGTCTGCGCGGAGGCGAGATCGCTGCCGGCGTTCGGCTCCGAGAAGCCCTGGCACCAGATCTCGTCGGCGGCGAGCAGCGGCGGCAGGTAGCGGCGCTTCTGCTCCTCGGTGCCGTGGTGAAGGATCGTCGGCGCCGCCATGCCGAGCCCGATCACGTTGATCAGGTACGGCACGTTCGCCGCCGACATCTCGTAGCTGGCGATGCGCTGAAAGCCCTGGTGCCCGCCGCCGCCGTATTCCTTCGGGTAGTCGGCGCCGACGAGCCCGGCCTCGTAACACTGCTTCTGCCACGCGCAGAGGTAGTCGCGCTGCTCGGTCGTCATCACCTCGATCGCGTGCTCGGGGAGCCGGAACGACGGCGGCGCCGGCCGGTTCTCCGCCAGCCAGCGCCGGCAGTATTCGCGGAACTCGGCCTGCTCGGGCGTGTCACGTCGCGCTTCCATGGGGGGACTCCTTCGTGTGACGAGTTCCCACTTATGGCCCGGGAGCGCCGCGATGAGAAGAGCGCGGCAGAATTGCCTCCGGTGGACCGCGGGCGTCCCGCCCGCCCGCCGCGCGCTGGATCGGGAACGGCTTCGATCATGCGGGCGAAGCCCGCGACCTGGGGATGCTCGCGCGATGCGCGTTGCTCCCGCCGTTCCGGGTGGTCGTCGCGGGCCTGCGGCCCGCATCGTTGGATGGGGGCAATGCCGAACGCGCTGCGCTGCGGGCGAGACGCCCGCGGTCCCAGGCTGCGGTGAGACGCCCGCCGTCGGGTAGCCACGTCAGCACGTCAACACATCAGCACGTCAGCACTGCACCCGGCCCCTCCCATGCGGGCGGGCCGCCCGCGCTCCCGGACGCGTCCCCGCTGCGTGACGCACCTCCGCACCTCCGCACCTCCGTGTTCCCATCCGCCCCCATCTGTGGTCCTTCCCAGCGGCGATGACCGACACGCCGCCGCGCCAGGAGCGCCTCGATCTGTGGGCGACCTGCGCGGTGCAGTTCCTGACGCTGGCGGGCATGACTGCGGTGCTGCCGCTGATCCCGCTCTATCTGCAGGAGATCGGGGTCCGCGATCTCGCGGCGCTGAAGTACTGGACGGGGGCGATCGGCGCGGCACCGTTTGCTGTCGCGGTGTTCGCCACACCGGTCTGGGGGGCGCTCGCCGACCGGCTCGGCCACAAGCCGATGGTCGTGCGCTCGGCGTTCGGCATCGCGCTGACGACGATCGGCATGGGCTTCTCGGGGACGCCGCTGGCCCTGCTCGGGTGGCGGGCGGTGCAGGGGCTGGTGAGCGGCGTGTTCCCCGCCGCCGTCGGCCTGATCTCCGCGCGCACGCCCGAGGTGCGGCTCGGCCGGGCGCTCGCCGTGCTGCAGTCGGTGCGCGCCGCCGGCGCGTTGTGCGGGCCGGTGGTCGGCGGGCTGCTCGCCGACCTGCTCGGCATGCGCGGGCTGTTCTTCGGCGTCGGCGCGGTGGCGATCGCGGCCGGGCTCGCCTCGAGCCTGATGATTGCGAGCCCGCCGCGCGTTGCCGCGGCGTCCGGGCCGCGCGTCACCGGGCCGGGCTGGCGCGCGGTGCTGGCCACGCCGCGGCTGCGCGGCCTGCTCGCGCTGCTGGCGCTCTACCAGGCCGGCATCATGTGCGCGTGGCCGACGCTGGCGCTGTTCGTCGAATCGCTCGGCGTCGCCCGCGATGCGGTGGCGACGATGACCGGCGTCGTGGTCTTTGCCGCCGGGCTGCCGGCGACGCTGACCGCCACCCTGTGGGCGCGCTGGGGGCGGGGCATCGGCTCGGGCCGCGCGCTCGCGATCTCGCTGCTCTTCACCGGCGTGTGCTCGATCGCGGTCGGCATCGCCGGCCGGCTCGCGCCGGTGCTCGCGCTGCGCGTCGTCGCCGGCGTCGCGATGGCGGGCTTCGTGCCGCTGGTGTTCGAGGCGATGAACGCGCGCGCCGCGGCCGGGGCGCGCGGGCGCGTCGCCGGGCTCGGCTCGACGGCGATGATGATCGGCAACGTGCTCGGCCCGCTCGCCGGCGGCTGGCTCGCCGTGCACGCCGGCATCGGCGCGACGTTCTGGGTGCCCGGCATCGCGCTCGCCGTCACCGGCGCGCTGCTGCTGGCGGCCGGTCTGCGCCGCTGAGCCGCACGCGACCGGCGTGATACAGTGCCGCCGACGGAGGACATCATGCGACATGCGTTCGCGCTCATCCCCCTGACGCTTCTCCTCGCCGCGGCGTCGGCAGCACAACCCACGCCGCAGCAGGGACCATGCGCGGGCGACATCGCGCGCTTCTGCGCCGACGTCGGCTCCGGCGGCGGGCGCGTGCTGCGCTGCCTGCGCAAGCACGGCGCGCAGCTGTCGGCCGACTGCCGGGACATGCTCTCCGGCATGGGGCATCGCGCCGGCCCGGGGCGCGGGCCGCGCGCCGCGATGACGGCCTGCCGCGCCGATGCCCGGAAGTACTGCGCCGACGTGCAGTCGGGGCGCGGCCGCATCCGCGAGTGCCTGCAACAGCACCTCGACGAGGTCACCGAGGAGTGCAAGATCGCGCTGATGGCCGCCGGGCGCCGCGGCCGGGCGGCAGCCGGTACGCCGGGCGCCGCCCGAGTGCCGCCGACGGCCGCGGCAACGCCGTGAGCCGCGGCTGAGGGCGCTCTCCTGCGAAGCCTGGCGCGCCGGGCGCGCGCTCGGGGGCCGGTCCGGCGCGAGCCCGGCTTGCAGCCCTCTGCGTGCGTGCGACTCAGCCGCGGGTGTGCGCGGCGATCACCTCGGGCGGCGCCTGCACGAGCTCGATCAGCACGCCCTCGCCGCCGATCGGCGCCTGCTCGTTGCCCTTCGGATGGATGAAGCACACGTCGTGGCCCGCCGCGCCCTTGCGGATGCCGCCCGGCGCGAAGCGCACGCCGCGTTCGGTCAGCCAGGCGACGGCGGCGTGCAGGTCGTCGATCCAGAGACCGATGTGATTGAGCGGCGGCTCGTGAACCTTCGGCCGCTTGTCGGGGTCGAGCGGCTGCATGAGGTCGACCTCGACCGCGAAGGCGCCGCGGCCGACGACGGCGATGTCCTCGTCGACGTTCTCCGACTCGCTGCGGAACGTGCCGGTCTGCGTCAAACCGAGGGTGTCGATCCACAGCCGGCGCAACGCCTGCTTGTCCGGGCCGCCGACGGCGATCTGCTGCACTCCGAGCACGGTGAAGGGACGCGATGTCATGCCAGTCCTCCGGGCGTGAAGGGTTCCGCTTACGGGGTTTGCCCGCGCGCGATCAAGCCGGGCTGATCGTCCACGGTCGGAACGTGCCCGTACGCATCAACGATAAGGTGTGTCAGGAGCTGTTCGCAGTCAGGAAGACCTCCTCAGCTCGAGCACAACCCTCCGGACCCTGACAGCCAACAGCCTAACAGCCCGTATACGTACACGTACTCGTACTCGTACTCGCCTCGCACTCAGGACGTGTACGAGTACGAGTACGAGTACGGAGGAGGTTCAGCGGTTCAGCCGCGCCGCCAGGGCGAGAACCATTGCCCGCGGGCCGACGCGCAGCGCCTGGACGCCGAGCTTGTTGGTCGCGCCGTGCACCACCAGGCGACGGCCGGCGTGCATCGCGGCGTACGCTTCGCGCGCGACGGCGGCCGAGTCGGCGGCGCCGAGGCGGAAGAGCAGCGAGCGATCGTTGCCGGCGTGCGCGGCGAATTCGGTTTCGGTCGCGCCCGGGCAGCTCAGGGTCGCGGTCACGCCGGTGCCGCGCAGCTCGAACGCCAGCGCCTCGGTGAACCAGTTCACGAACGCCTTGCTGGCGTAATACGTCGCCATGAACGGCCCGGGCTGGAAGCCGGCGGTCGAGCCGATGTTGAGGATGCGGCCGTGGCGGCGCGCGAGCATGTCGGGCAGCAGCAGCCGGGTGAGCTCCATCAGCGTCGTGACGTTGACCTGCACCATCTCGGCGAGCCGTTCGGGAGCGGTCTCCGCGACCGCCCCGACGGCGCCGAAGCCGGCGTTGTTGACGAGGAAGTCGATCGCGCGCCCGCCGGCGCGCGCCGCGTCGGCAACCTCGCGCGCCGCGCCCGGCGCGGCGAGATCGGCCGCGAGCACCGTCGCCGTGATGCCGTGTCGTGTCTGCAGCTCGCCGGCGAGCGCCTCGAGGCGTTCGCGGCGCCGCGCCACGAGCACGACGTCGTGCCGATCGGCGGCAAAGAGATGTGCGAAGTCGCGTCCGAGTCCCGCGGACGCCCCGGTGATCAGCGCCGTACCCATGCCGGCGCTCGTAGCGCGCCCGACGGCCCGCCGTCCATGCCGCGGCATGCCGTCACTCCGCCAGCGATCTGAACCGCCGGGCGCGCGACACCTGACGTTGTGCGTCAGCAAACGGCCCGTGTAGCCGCGGCGCTCGTGGCCGCACGGCGACGCGCAGCGTTCGCCTGGAGGGCGGGGTGTGGCAGAGGCATGGCGGCCATCGATGCCGCGCCACCCTGGGCCGGCGTATCCAACATCTGGAGGGCGCCGCTCCGTCGGCGCCTGTTGGATCGGGCACGTGCGGTCGGCATGTCAATCGGACGATACACGCCCGGTTCAACGCGCCGACAGAGCGGCGGGCGTGTGAAGGAATCTGCGCCTCCGCAGACCGCCGGCAGCCGGGCTGGGCGACGGCATCGACCAATGGCACTGCACGCTCCGGCCGCGCGCTGCGCGCGCAGCCCGTTGCTCGCGCTGGAGGTGTCGGAAGCCCCTCACCCTGCCCCTCTCCCCTGGCGGGGAGAGGGGACCCAGGAAAGAGATGCGTGTGCCGAATGCCGTCAGCCGGATCTTTCACACGCCCGGCGCCCTCCAGGCTCGTCGAGGAAACGCGAACCGTTCGCACCCGCTTCAGCGCTCGGCCCAGATCAGCAGGCGCTTGAACGGGTAGAAATACGGGCGCGTGTCGGCGAGCTGCGGCAGCAGGCGGGCGCGGTAGCGCGCGAGGAACACCGGCCACAGCTCGTCGGGCAGGCGCTGCTGGTAGGCGGTCAGCAGCGAGCCCTTCACCCACTCGATGACGTCATCGCGCGCCGCGAGCACGTGGCCGTAGACCTGCAGCCGGACGGATTGCGCGCGACAGCCGAGCGCGAACAGCTGCCCGGCGTACCACTCCGGCGCGTGCACCGGGGCCGTGATCGCAAATCCCCCGAGCGCGTCGCGGAATGGCGCTTCGTCCGCGATGGCGGTGGCGGTGGTGTGCGCCGCATGATCGAAGTTCGCCGGCAGCTGCACCGCCAGCTGCCCGCCGTCGGCGAGGGCCGCGTGCAGGCGGGCGAACAGCGCCGTGTGGTCGGGCAGCCAGTGCAGGGCGGCGTTGGAAAAGACGAGACCCCACTCGCCGTCGCCGCCGAACTGCGCGATGTCGCCGTGCGCGAAGCGCAGCCCCGCGGTGGCGACGCGCGTGCTGTCGGCGAGCATCGTCGCCGCGCTGTCGATGCCGAGCGTTTCCGCCGCGCCGAGCTCGTCGTGCAGCCGGCGCGTCAGCTCACCGGTACCGCAGCCGAGATCGACCACCCGCATGCCCGGCCGCCGCCGCACGAGCGCCAGCAGGTCGGCAAACGGCTGCTGCCGCTCGGCGCGGAAGCGGTTGTACTGGGCGGGGTTCCAGGACATGCCGGCAGAAGCGTGACCGGTGACCGGTTACCGGTTACCGGTGATGAGCTCGCGGTACGTGCGTCACGGGCATCGCCGAGGCTCCATGGCCGATGCCGATGACGAGCACAACCGCTCCTGGTGCACGCACGCCGGTTTCGCCACAGATCCGGGACATACCGTTCGACTCCGCGTCCTTCGCGCCTCTGCGGCCAATTGCTTGCACCGCGAGCGAGCGTGCCGCATGCACCGGTCACCGGTCACACGGTCGCCGGTTACCGGTCACTCTCGTCCCGCACTGGCGCAGGGGCGCGAGGAGTGAGAAGAGGATCGCCGCGGAGGTGCGGATGAGCGAGCAGGTCCGGGTGCTGCCGGACGACGCGGCGAATCAGGCGCTGGTGGCGAACGTGCACCCGCCCGACTGGCGCAACCCCGAGCCGCGCGGGCGCTACAACCTGGTCGTGATCGGCGCCGGCACGGCGGGGCTGATCACCGCCGCCGGCGCGGCGGGGCTCGGCGCGCGCGTCGCGCTCGTCGAACGTCACCTGATGGGCGGCGACTGTCTCAACGTCGGCTGCGTGCCGTCGAAGAGCCTCATCCGCTCGGCGCGCGCCGTGTACGACGCCAACGATGCGGCACGCGTCGGCGTGCGCGGCGGCGGCGCGACGGCCGACTTCCCGGCCGTGATGCAGCGCATGCGCGAGCTGCGGGCGCGCATCAGCGCCAACGACGCCGCGCGCCGCTATCGCGACGAGAAGGGCGTCGACGTGTTCCTCGGCGCGGCGCGCTTCACCGGCGCCGACACGGTCGCGGTCGGCGACCAGACGCTGCGCTTCGCACGTGCCGTGATCGCCACCGGCGCGCGCGCCGTCGCGCCGCCGATCGCCGGGCTGGCCGAGGTCGGCCATCTCACCAACGAGACGGTGTTCACGCTCACCGCGTGTCCGCCGCGGCTGGCGGTGATCGGCGGCGGACCGCTCGGCTGCGAGCTCGCGCAGGCCTTCCAGCGCCTCGGCAGCCGGGTGACGCTGTTCCACGATGCGCCGCATCTCCTGTCGCGCGAGGATGCCGACGCGGCGGCGATCGTGCAGCGGCAGTTCGCGCGCGAGGGCCTCACGCTCGAGCTCGGCGCCGAGCTGCTCGCCGCGCGGCGCGACGGTGGCGACATCGTGCTGCGCTTCCGCGCCGGCGGCGTCGAGCGCGAGGCGCGCGTCGACCAGATCCTCGTCGGCGCCGGGCGGGCGCCGATCGTCGACGGGCTCGATCTCGAGCGGGCCGGCGTCGCGTACGACGCGCGCCGCGGCGTGACCGTCGATGATCACCTGCGCACGACGAACCCGCGCATCTATGCCTGCGGCGACGTGTGCATGGACTGGAAGTTCACCCACGCCGCCGATTTCGCCGCCCGGCTGGTCATCCAGAACGCCCTGTTCTTCGGCCGCAAGCGGCTGAGCGCGCTGCACATGCCGTGGTGCACGTACACCGATCCGGAGGTCGCGCACGTCGGCCTGTACGAGCGCGAGGCCGCGGCGCGCGGCATCGCGGTCGATACGCACGTGCGGCCCCTGCACGAGGTCGATCGGGCGATCGTCGACGGCGAGGAGGAGGGCTTCGTCAAGGTGCTGACCCGCAAGGGCACGGGCGAGATCCTCGGCGCGACGCTCGTCGCCCGCCACGCCGGCGACATGATCTCGGAGCTGACGCTGGCGCTGGTGGCCAGGGTCGGCCTCGGGACGCTCGCCGGCGTCATCCATCCCTATCCGACGCAGGCCGAGGCGATCCGCCAGGTCGGCGACATCTACAACCGCACGCGCCTGACGCCGGTGGTGAAGCGCGCGTTCGCCGCCCTGCTCGCGCTGCGGCGATGGCGATGAGGCGGGCAGCGCCGTTCGAAGGGCTGATCGTGACCGTACGACGCGAAGGCTCGAAGGGGCGTGCGTCGAGTGCTGACGTGCCGACGTGCTCACGTCTGACGTGAAATCGTCTCGGGTCCGCGGGATGCAGGACGCCGACGATTGCCCGGGCGAGACGCCCGCCGTCCGGGTATCCACG
>CBFGUK010000140.1:0-12149 GCA_965651925.1 uncultured bacterium
GGGCGCCGTCAGGCGAACGCCGGGAGCACGGTCTCGGCGAAGAGCTCGGCCGGCTCGCGGATGTCGCGGCCGAAGAACTCGATCATCAGCAGCGAGCAGCCCTGTTGCGCGAGGGCGCCGATCTGATCGATGCACTGCTGCGGCGTGCCGCTGATGCCGCTGCCCATGTGGCCGCCGTAGATGCGCTGCGCCTTCTCCGCCTTCGCCTGCGCATCGGCGGCGTCGCGGCCGATGACCACCATCGTCTGCTGCGAGGCGCGGATCGCCGCCGGATCGCGGCCGGCCGCCTCGCAGTGGCGGCGCAGCACGGCGAGCTTGTCGGCGAACTGCGTCTGATGGACGGCGAGGTTGTTCCAGATGTCGGCGTGCCGGGCGACGAGCCGCAGCAGCACCTGCTCGCCGCCGCCGCCGATGAGGATCGGCGGGCGGCGCACCGGCTTCGGCTCGCAGTAGACGTCTTCGGTGCGGAAGTAGCGCCCGGCGAACGTCACCTGTTCCTCGCTCCACATGCGGCGCATCAGCGTGATGCCTTCGTCGAGCTGGCGCAGGCGGTCCTGCACCGGCGGGAAGTCGATGCCGTAGCCGCTGAACTCCTGCGCGAACCAGCCGCCGCCGAGCCCGACGACGACGCGGCCGTTGCTGATGCCGTCGAGCGTCGCGACCATCTTCGCGAGCAGCGCCGGATTGCGGAAGCCGATCGGCGTCACCAGCGTGCCGAGCTCGACCCGCCCGGTGACCGCCGCCACCGCCGGCAGCAGCGTCCACGCCTCGAGGATCGGGATGTTCGGCATCGGCACGCCGTACAGGTGATCGTTCACCCACACCGAGTGATAGCCGAGCCGCTCGACCGCCTGCGCGGCGGCCTTCGTCTCCTCCCAGCCGCGCTTGATCTGCGGCAGCATCACGCCGAACTGCATGCGTCACCTCCCCGAAAGCCGCTCATCGCTTATCGCATATGGCCGATGGCCTGAAGAACCTTCTGGCGATGCGCCATACGCCATACGCGATACGCGAAGCCGCCACGGAAGGCTGTTTCCGAGGCAGAGCCTCTCACTTCACCTTTCCGCTTTCCGCTTTTCCGCTTCCGCCCCGAGCCACGCGAGCGGATTGGCGGGGCCGGCGCCGGCGCCGAGCGGCAGGCCGGCGGCGATCGCCGCGGTGATGAAGCGCTTGGCGACGTGGGCCGCGTCGCGCAGCGTGTCGCCGTGCGCGAGGCGGGCGGCGAGCGCCGCGGCGGTCATGCAGCCGGTGCCGTGCGTGTGCGGCGTCGCGAGCCGCGCGGCGCGCAGCTCGAGCGTGCCGTCGGCGTCGGCGAGCACGTCGACCGCCTCGGGACCGGGCAGATGGCCGCCCTTGAGCAGCACGGCGCGCGCGCCGCGCTCGCGCAGGCGGGCCGCGGCCTCGTGCAGGTCGGCGACGTCGCCGATGCGCCGGCCGAGCAGCGTCTCGGCCTCGGGCACGTTCGGCGTCACGACGGCGGCGAGCGGCACGAGCTCGGCGAGCAGCGCGGCGCCCGCGTCGGCGTCGAGAAGCCGCGCGCCGCTCTGCGCGAGCATGACCGGGTCGACGACCAGCGGCGCGATGCCGTGCGCGCGCACCGCCTCGGCGACCGCGGCGATGATCGCGCGCGTCGCGAGCATGCCGGTCTTCGCCGCGTCGACGCCGACGTCCGCCGCGACGGCGTCGATCTGCGCGCGCACGAACGCCGGCGCGACGGTGACGATGCCGCTCACGCCGCGCGTGTTCTGCGCCGTCAGCGCCGTCAGCGCGCTCATGCCGTAGGTGCGGAAGACGGTGAACGTCTTGAGATCGGCCTGGATCCCCGCCCCGCCGCTCGAATCCGAGCCGGCGATGGTCAGCACGCGCGGCAGCATGGGACCCAGATGGCCACAGATGGCCGCCGAGGGCCACCGAGGCGATTGCCGGCCGCGCCGGTCTGTGGCCATCTGGGCGCCATGACGCGACCTGCCTCGTACACGATCCAGGGTCGGGACGTGCGGCTGCCGGTCGAGGTGCGCGATGCGTCCTCGGGGGTGGCGACGTACCTCGTCGAGGTCGCCGCGGCGCGGCGGCTGGTGCCGGAGGCATTCGAGGTGCCGGAGGTGTGGCCGGGGCGGACGCTGTTCAGCCTCGCGGTGATCGACTACCGCGACAACGACCTCGGCGCCTACCACGAGGTGTCGCTCGCGTTCTTCGTCCGCCGCCGCGGCGAGCGGCCGCTGTTTCCGCTCAACGTCGCCGACTTCTTCCGCGGCCGGCTGCCGACCTACATCCGCCACCTGCCGGTCGACGGCGCCTTCACGCGCGAGGCGGGCGAGGTGATCTGGGGCTTCCCGAAGACGCTGCAGCAGATCGACTGGCAGCGGCGCCCCGAGCGCTGCACGTGCACGCTGACGATGGACGGCCGGCACGCGCTGACGCTGTCGCTGCCCGCCGGCGGCGCGCGCACGCTGCCCGAGCAGCACCTGACGACCTATTCGCTGATCGACGGCGTGCCGCACGCGACCGCGTTCACCTCCTCGGTCGAGGGCGCCGGCTTCCACGTCGGCGGCGTCGAGCTGACGCTCGGCAGCCACCCCATCGCCGACGAGCTGCGCAGCCTCGGCCTGCCGCGCCGCCCACTGATGGCGATGTGGATGGAGCGCATGCGCGGCCGCTTTCAGAACGCCGTGCCGCTGTAAAGTGAGAAGCGCTGGCGGACGAGGGGGGTTGAGGGTTTCCAACGCGAAGGCGCGAAGACGCGGAGTATCGCTTCGCGTCTTCGCGCCTTCGCGTTGAACCGGGCTAGGTGGAGATTCGCTGTCGCCTGTGTTTGGAACTTCGGCGATGCACTACGACGCGGTGATTGTGGGCGCGGGCGTCGCCGGCTCGTTCATCGCCGAGCGGCTGGTCGGCGCCGGGCTGCGCTGCGTGATGCTCGAGGCGGGGCAGGACTTCTCCGCCGAGACGTATCCGCGCGCCGAGGTCGACGCCAACGCGCAGCTCTACTGGGGCGGCGGCATCGAGCTGACCAGCGACGCGGCCATCGGGCTGCTGCGCCCGAAGGTCGTCGGCGGCGGCTCGGTGGTCAATCAGGCGCTGCTCGACCGCTTCGACGACGACGCGCTCGACAGCTGGCGCGCGCGCTCGGGCATCGACTTCCTGTCGCGCGCCGGTCTCGACCCCTGGTACGAGCGCGTCGAAGGGCAGCTCAGCATCACCACCGTCCCCGAGGCACACGCCAACGGCAACGCGGCGGTGTTCCGCGACGGCTTCGCCGCCAACGGCTACCGCTGTGCGCCGCTGGTCCGCGGCCAGCGCGACTGCCACTTCGAGCGCGGCAACTCGTGCATCGAATGCCTGATGGGCTGCCGCATCGAGAGCAAGCAGAGCATGCCGGTGACGCGGCTGCGCCGGGCGCGCGCCGCCGGCCTCACGGTGGTGCCGCAGTTCGAGGCGCGCCGGGTCGAGCACCTCGCCGACGGCATCGCCGTGCACGGCGTCGCCGCCGACGGCAGTCCCGCGACGTACCGCGGCCGGCGCCTGATCTGCGCCGCCGGCGCAATCGGCAACTCGCGCCTGCTGCTCGCCTCCGACCTCGCCCGACGCCTGCCGGCGCTCGGCCACAACTTCTACACCCACCCGCAGTACATGACCCTCGGCATCTACGACCGGCCGATCAACGCGCATCACGGCCCGCTGCAGTCCTACAAGTCCGCCGATCCGACGTTCCGCCGCGGCGGCTTCAAGCTCGAGAACGTCTTCGCCCCGCCGGTGGCGATCGCCATGCTGCTGCCCGGCTTCGGCGCCGCGCACCTGGCGCGCATGCAGCGCATCACGCACTTCGCGTGCATCGAGGTCGCGGTGCGCGACACCGCCCCGGGGCGCATCCGGCTCGGCCGCGGCGGGCTGCCGCGCATCGACAAGCAGCTCAACGACGAGGACCGCCGCCGCCGCGACCGCGGCCTGGCGGCGATCCGCAACATCTTCCACGCCACCGGCGCCACGGAGATCGTCGAGGGCAACATCGCGATCGGCCTGCACCTGATGGGCGGCTGCAATCTCGGCACCGACCCGGCGCGCTCGGTCACCGGCCCCGACTTCCGCCTGCACGGCCTGCCGAACATCTACGCCGCGGATTCCAGCGTCTTCCCCGACGCGCCCGGCATCAACCCGTCGTTCACCATCATGGCGCTCGCCTCGATGGCAGCGGAGAGGATCCTCGCCGATGCACAATCCGGCAGCTGACGCGCTCGCCGCCGCCGCCACCTCCGGCGCGGTGCGCACGCTTTCCCCGGCGCAACTCGCGGCGCTGAACAAGGTCGGCGACCTGATGGTCCCGGGCGACGGCACGCTGCCGTCGTTCTCGGCGGCCGGCTGCGCGGCCCATGCCGACCGCATGCTCGCGCACATGAATGCCGGCGACCGCGACGGCGTGCGCCTGCTGCTCTCCGTCTTCCGCGTCCTGCCGCGCCCGCTGATCCGCGCGCTGCTGCGTCTCGCCGACCGCCATGCCGCGCTGCCCGGGCCGCCGGGCGCCGCGCTGCGCATGCTCAACCTCGGCGTGAAAGGCGTGGTGATGTCGCTCTACTACTCCGGGCTCGACGGCGAGGGCGCGATCCTGCGCGGCATCGGCTGGGATGCCCGCGTCACCGGCCCCGCCGATCCCGTCGATGCGCCGCTGCCACCGCAGGCCTCGACCGTGCTCGCCGCGAAGGCGGCCGCCGCGCCGCCGACGCCCACCGAGGCGATGGCGCGTGCGCGCGCCGCGCAGCCGGCGCTGGCACGCACGCCGGTCCCCGACCGCCTCGCCTACGTGCGCGCGCTGCGCGACGTCATCCTGCGCCGCCGTGAGGAGATCGTCGAGCGCATCCAGCAGGACACCGGCAAGAGCCGCGGCGACGCGCTGATCTCGGAGATCTTCGGCGTCCTCGACGCACTCGTCTGGCTCGAAACGCACGGCGCCAAGGCGCTCGCCGATCACAAGGAGCACACGCCGCTGGCGCTCACCGGCAAGCGCTCGCTCACCTGGTACGAGCCGCTCGGCACGATCCTCATCATCTCGCCGTGGAACTATCCGTTCTACCAGGCGATCGTGCCGATCACCGCGGCGCTCGCCGCCGGCAACACCGTCGTCTACAAGCCGTCGGAGCACACGCCGCTCACCGGGCTGGTCGAGGACCTCTGCGCCGAGGCGCAGCTGCCGCCGGGCTGGGTGCAGATCGTCTACGGCGACGGCGCCGCCGGCGCCGCGCTGGTCGCCGAACGGCCGGACAAGATCTTCTTCACCGGCAGCACGCGCACCGGCCGGCGCATCCTCGCGCAGGCCGCCGAGCATCTCATTCCCGTCGAGCTCGAGCTCGGCGGCAAGGATGCGATGATCGTCTTCGCCGACGCGAACCTGAAGCGCGCCGCGGCCGGCGCGGCGTGGGGCGCGCTGACCACCACCGGGCAGTCGTGCACCTCGGTCGAGCGCGTGTACGTCGAGCGGCCGGTCTACGACGCCTTCCGTGACGAGCTCGTGCGCCAGGTGCGCGCCCTCGTCCAGCGCACCGATCGCGACGGCGACGCCGACCTCGGCGCCATGACCACCGACTTCCAGGTGCGCATCGTCGCCGAGCAGGTCGCCGACGCCAAAGCGCGCGGCGCCGCGTTCCTCACCGGCGGCGAGTGGGACGGCACCTCGCGGCTCATCCCGCCGATGGTCGTCGACCAGGTCAGCGACGACATGCTCATCGCGCGCGAGGAGACCTTCGGCCCGCTCATCCCGCTGCTGCCGTTCGACGGCGAACATGAGGTCGTCCGCCGCGCCAACGACTCGCCGTACGGGCTGACGGCGAGCGTGTGGTCGAAGGACCTGGCGCGCGCCGAGCGCGTCGCGCGCGCGCTGCAGGTCGGCGGCGTGTCGATCAACAACGTCATGGCCACCGAGGCGAACCCGGCGCTGCCGTTCGGCGGCGTCAAGCAGAGCGGCTTCGGCCGCTACAAGGGCGCGCACGGTCTGCACGCGTTCTGCAACGTGAAGTCGGTGCTGATCGACAAGGACAGCGCCAAGCTCGAGGCGAACTGGTATCCGTACACGCCCGAGAAGTACCGCGCCTTCGAGCGGCTGATCGATGCGCTGTTCGGCGAACGCGGCCTCAAGCGGCTGGTCAGGTTCGCGCTCGCCGGGCTGAAGCTCGAGAGCGTGGCGAAGAAGCCGCGCACGTGAAGCGGCGGCAGCCAATGGTCAGCGGCTCGGGCTGACAGCTGACCGCCGATTGCTGATCGCTCCCTCATGACCACCCTGGTCACCGGGGCGGCGGGGTTCGTCGGCCAGGCGGTGGTGCGGCGGCTGCTCGCCGACGGCGAGCGCGTGCGCGGCCTCGTGCTGGCGGACGATGCGCGGCTGCCGGAGCTGCGCGCGTGCGGTGACGTCGAGATCGTCGCCGCCGACGTCACCGACGCCGCGGCCGTTGCCGCCGCGGTGGCCGGCGCCGACTGCGTCATCCACGCCGCGGCGCTGGTGCACGGCTGGCACCCGTGGGCGCGCTACCGGGCGATCAACGTCGGCGGCACACAGACCGTCGCGCGCGCCGCGCAGGCCGCCGGCGTGCGGCGTCTCGTGCACGTCAGCACCAGCGATGTCTTCGGCATGCCGCGCCGCGACGAGATCATCGACGAGCGCACGCCGTTTCGCCCGTGGGGCGAGCCGTACCAGGACACGAAGATCGAGGCCGAGCGCTGGCTGTGGGCGGAGCACCGCGCGCGCGGCCTGCCGCTGACGGTGATCCATCCCGGCTGGGTGTACGGTCCGGGCGACCGCGCGCTCTTCGCCGGCCTCGCGCAGGCGATCCGCGACGGCCTGCTGGTGTTCTGGCAGCGCGACACCGTGCTCGCCTGGGTGCACGTCGACAACCTCGCCGACGCGATCGTGCGCGCCGCGCGCGCGCCGCAGGCCTGTGGCGAGGGCTACCTCGTGCTCGACGACGACGCCGCGACCGGCCCGACGCTCGAGGCGGTGTGCACGCGGCTCGCCGCGATCGTCGGCCGGCCGTTCCGGCCGCGCTACGTGCCGTACGCGCTGGCGTTCGCCGCCGCCGCGACGGCGCAGGCGGCGTGGCGCGTGCTGCCGCTCGCCGGCGCGCCGCCGCTGCTCACCGCCGACGTCAAGGCGTTCGGGTACCGCTGGCGCTTCTCGAGCGCCAGGGTACGCGCCCTCGGCTGGACGCCGCGCATCGGCATCGCCGCCGGCATGGAGGAGGCGTTCGCCGCCTTTGCGGCCGTGGCCGGCGAGCGCGCCGCGTCGGGCGAAGATCGTCAGCCACAGAGGGGCAGAGGACACGACGTCGAGTAAATCAGTCTCACCGAGTCGAAGGATCGACGACTCGGTGTCCTCTCCCCGCTCCGTGGCCGATCGTCGGAATCGATGAGCGAGGCGACTCCGCCTGCAGGGCACGTTCCACACCACCGTGCTTTGCCGTTGTCGTCTGCCCGCCCGTTCACGTACGTTCGGCCAGCTCGGACGTGGCATGTCGATTCCGTTCTCCTTCCGCCTGCGTCATTCGGGCGAGGTGCGCACCGCCGCGGCGGTGCAGGCGAGCGGCCGGTTCGAGCCGCTCGCGGTGCTCGGGCAGGGCGCCTTCGGCGTCGTCTACCGGGTGCGCGACACCGCCACCGGCGCGGTGGTCGCGCTCAAGATCCTGCAGACCCGCGATGCGGATTCGCTCTTCCGCCTGAAGCACGAGTTCCGCGCGCTGGCGGACATCCGCCATCCCAATCTCGTCGAGCTCTACGAGCTCGTCGTCGACGGCGACGAGGGTTTCTTCACCATGGAGCTGATCGAGGGCGTGAGCGTGATCGAGTACGTGCGCGCCGGCTGGGGCGCGGACGACGCGCCGACGCCCGAGGCGCGCGCGCGCTTTTTCGCCAGTGCGCGCCAGCTCGTCGCGGGCATCACGGCGCTGCATGAGGCGGGCAAGCTGCACCGCGACCTCAAGCCGCAGAACACGCTGGTCGGCACGGCCGACGGGCGGCTGGCGCTGCTCGATTTCGGCCTGGCGGTCGCCCTCGGGCCGGTGATCGGTGCGCTGCCGCCCGATGGCGAGCTCGCCGGCAGCCTCGCCTACCTCGCCCCGGAGCTGTTCGCCGGCGCCGCGGCGTCGCCGGCCGCCGACCTCTACAGCCTCGGCACGCTGCTGTTCGAGATCTGCGCCGGCGAGCTGCCGTTCGGCGAGCGGCTCGCGTGGGCGGTGCACGAGAAGGTCGCCGGCCGCCGCCCGCCGCCGCTCGGCCGGGTGGCGCCGTGGCTGCCGTCCGCCGTGGCGGAGGTCATCGACGCGCTGCTCGATCCCGATCCCGGCGCCCGCCCCGATGCCGCCACCCTGCGCGCCCGGCTCGCCGCCGAGGACGCGACGCCGGGCCGGCCGGCGCGTCTGCCGCCGGCGATGTTCGTCGGCCGCGCCGCCGAGCTCGAGGCGTTGCGGGCGGCGCGCGCCGCGCGCCGGGAGGGCGCGCCGGTGCTGGTGCGCATCGAGGGTGAATCGGGCGTCGGCAAATCGGAGCTCGCGCGCGTCTTCCTCGCCGAGGCCGCCGCCGATCCCGACTGCCTGATCCTCGCCGGCCGCTGCCATCCGAGCGAGACGGTGCCGTATCGCGCCTTCGATCATCTCATCGATGCGCTCAGCGCCCATCTGTGCGCGATGGAGCAGGCGGCGTGTGCCGCGCTGCTGCCCGACGAGCCCGCGGAGCTGGTGCGCCTGTTCCCCGTGCTGCGCCGCGTGCCCGGCCTGCATGACCTCGCGAGCGCGGAGCCGACCGACCCGCGCGAGGCGCGGCGGCGCGGCTTTGCGGCGCTGCGCGTGCTCCTCGGCCGGCTCGCACGGCGCCTCGAGCTCGTCTGCTGGATCGACGACCTGCAGTGGAGCGATGCCGACAGCACGGCACTGGTGCGCGAGCTGCTGCGCCCGCCGGACGCGCCGCCGCTGCTGCTGCTCGTCACCGTCCGCGCCGAACAACGCGCCGCGGCGGCGCTGCTCGCGCCGTTCGAGCCCGGACCGGACCGCATCGCGATCCGCACGTTCGACGTCCGGCTCGCGCCGCTCGGCGCGGCGGACGCGCGCCAGCTCGCGGCGCACCTCGCCGGCCGCGCGGCGGTGGATCTCGATGGCGTGGTCGGCGAGGCCGGCGGATCGCCGCTGCTCGTCCGCCAGCTGGTGCATCACGCGGCCGGTCATCCCGGCTCCCTGCCGGCGGCAGCCGGCCTGACGGCCGTCGTCCGTGAGCGGCTCACGCTGCTCGCCGATCCCGCCCGCCGCCTGCTCGAGGTCGTCTGTCTCGCCGGTGCGCCGCTCGCGCGCGAGCTCGCCCTCGCGGCAGCCGGTGCGGAGGCACGCGACCGGCCGGTGGTGCGCCATCTCGAGCAGGATGGGCTGTTGCGCTCGGCGCCGGCCGAGGGCGAGATGGCGATCGAGCCGTACCACGACCGGATCCGCGAGGCGGTCGTCGACGGGCTGCCGGTCGAGGTCCGCCGCACGCACCATCGCGGCCTCGCCGACGTGCTGAGCCGGGCGCCGCGCGCCGAACCCGAGGTGGTCTTCGGCCACTACCGCGCCGCGGACGATCCGGTGCGCGCGCTCGAATGGGGCGCGCTGGCGGCGCAGCGCGCCAGCGACGCGCTGGCCTTCAACGACGCGGCGCGCCTCTACGGCGAGATCGTCGCGCTCGCCCCGGCGGGCGACGGGCGCCGTGCGGACTGGCAGACGCGGCGGGCCGAGGCGCTGGTCAACGCCGGCCGCGGTGCGGCCGCCGCGCCGGCCTTCCTCGACGCCGCCGCCGCACTGACCGGCGAAGCGGCGTGCACGGCGCGCCAGCAGGCGGCGGAACAGCTGCTGATCAGCGGCCACATCGACGACGGCAGTGCGGTGCTGCGCGACGTCTTCCGCGAGCTCGACCTCTCGTGGCCGGCGTCGACACCCGGCGCGCTGGCGGGCGCGTTCGCGCGCCTGCTGTGGCTGCGCGCGCGCGGGCTCGCGCCGCGCCCGCGGCGCGCCGACCCGTCACGCGCGCTGCGCATCGATGCGTATCACGCGGCGGCCAAGGGACTCGTCCTCGTCGATCCCGCGCGCGGCCTCGCGTTCGCGGTCGCGAGCCTCGTCGCGGCTTTGCGTGCCGGCGACGAGCGCCGCGCCGCCCGCGGCCTCGCCGCCGTCGGCGCCGGCCTCGTCCCGGCCGGCGGGCCGCTCGGCCGCTGGGGTGCGCAGATGCTCGCCCGGGCGCGCGACAGTGCCGCCCGTCTCGACGATCCGTACCTGCGCGGCCTGACGGCGATCACCACCGCGCAGGAACGCATGATGGCGGCGCGCTGGCGCGACATGCAGCGACTGTGCGACGACGGCGCGGCGCTGCTGCGCGCACACTGCCGCGGGGTGACGTGGGAGCTCGACATCGGTTCGATGGCGGCGCTGCGGGCGCTCGAGGAGCTCGGCGAGCTCGAGGAGATGGGGCGGCGCGCCGCGCGCCTGCTGCGCGAGGCGACCGAAGCCGGCGACCGCTACGGCGTGCTGTCGCACGTCGGCTATCACGGCATCGCGGAGCTCGCCGCCGGCCGCGCCGCGGCGGCGCGGGCGATGGCGACGCAGGCGCTGGCGCAGTGGACGCAGGCCGGCTTCTTCATGCAGCACTTCTACGTCCTGCGCCTGCTGACGCTCTGCGACCTCTACGACGGCGACGCGGCGGCCGCCTGGCAGCGGGTGACGGATGCGTGGCGCGACATCGAGCGCTCGCGACTGCTGTCGCACGCGCTGCTGCGTCTCGATGCGTTCTGGCTGCGCGCCCGTGCCGGCGTCGCGCTCGCGGCGGCAGGCGGCGACACATCCCACCCCGCGCTCGCCACCGTGACCGGCGACGCGGCGCGCCTCGCCCGCGAAAGCCGCGAGGATGCGCGCGGACATGCGGCGCTCTTGCGCGCCGCACTGGCGCGCCTCGCCGGGGATCCCGCGGGCAGCCGGACGGCGCTCGCCGAGGCGCAGGCGCGTTACGGCGCCTGCGACATGGCCGTCGCGGCGGCGAGCGCCGCGGCGCGGCTCGCGCAGCTCGACGGGCGCCCGGCGGATGCATCGTTCGCGGTGTTGCGCCGCGGCGGCGTGGCCGACCCGGTGCGATTCCTCGCCGTCTACGCCCCGGGCTTCGCCGCCGAGAGCGGCGTCACCGCGACATAGGCCTTCACCGCCGCCGGCAGCGCCGGAGCGCAGGTGAGCTTGAGGTGGCTGATCCAGCGCGCGATGCCGTCGCGCGCCACCGGCCCGGACCAGCCGAGCAGCGCCTCGCCCGCCGCGCGCCGGCAGAGGTCGGCCTCGATGAGGCGCGCGACGAGCGGTCGCCACCCGCCGCCGGGCGGCGGCCGCAGCGTGAGGCCGAGCCGCGGCGCGATTCCGTCGGCGAGCACGTCCAGATCAAGCTGCAGCGGCGCGGCGGTGGCGGCAAACTCCGTCTCCGCAGCAAGTGCGTCGATCACCGCGGTCAGCTCGCCGGCTCCCGCCCAGCCGCAGGATTGCAGGTAGTTTGCGACGAACGGCCGCGGCACGTGCACCGCAAGGCGCACTGCCGGCGTCGCGCGGCCGAGCAGCGCGCCGATGTGCGCGACGACGCCGCCGGGCGGCAGCGCGGCAAAGCAGCCGCGTACCGCATCGGCGTGCGCCGCCTCGAGCGCGGCGCCGCGCAGCAGCGCCAGCGCATCGAGCGCCTCGTCGCCCGGGGTCGGACTCGCCGGCTGCCCGGCGCCCGGCATCTCGTCGAGCGACCAGTCCCACGCCGCGAACACCGAGGCCATCGGCGCCGGCGTCGCGGCGCCGGCCGCGTCGAGCTCGAGATAGGCGAACGGCACCCGCCGCCACAGCGCGCCGTGCCGCTCCCCCCAGCGCACCGCGAACCGCCGCCAGCCCGCCCACGCGCCGGCGGCCTCGGCGGGCGGCAGCAGGGCCGGCACGCCGACGCGCGCGGGATGTGCGATCAGACAGCCGAGGTCGACGTCACCGGCGTCGGCACCGAGGCGCACCTCGAAGCCGATCGCCTGCACGCCGATCGGCACCGCCGCCGCCAGCCGGGCGAGCGGTGCCCACGCCACGGCGGGAATCAGCGGCGGTTCCGCGCGCGCCGCCGCCTCGAGCAGCGCGATCGCGCGCGGCTGCACG
>CBFGUK010000141.1:0-11937 GCA_965651925.1 uncultured bacterium
CTAACAGCGAACAGCCTGGTTCCGCGTCACAGCCTGACCGCGCCCCGCGCCGCTCAACCCGCCACCGACTCCAGCTCCGCAAACTCCGGCGCCAGCCGCTCCCACATCGCTTCGAGGTGCTCGGGAATGCAGCGCACCTCGCCGATCAGCGGCATGAAGTTCGTGTCGCCGACCCAGCGCGGCACGCAGTGCCAGTGCAGGTGATCGGCGATGCCGGCGCCGGCGGCGGCGCCGAGGTTCATGCCGACGTTCATGCCCTGCGGGGTGAAGACGCGCTGCAGGACGGCGATCGTGCGGCGCAGCGTCTCGGCGAGCGCCGCGTGCGCGGCGTCGGGCAGCGCCGCGAGATCGGCGGTGTGCTGGCGCGGCGCGACCATCACGTGCCCGTTGCCGTACGGGTAGCGGTTGAGCATCACGACCGCCGCCGGCGTCACCGCCAGCACCAGGGCCGCCTTGCGGTCGGTCGCCGTCGGGTGCGTGCAGAAGATGCAGCCCGGATCCTTCGGCGCACCGATGTACGCCATGCGCCACGGCGCCCAGAGGACCTCCACTGGCGTCGCCTACTGCCCGCCGGGCGCGGCCGAGGACATGGGACTCCGGGCCTGCAGCATCGTACCGACCGGGCCTGGCCCTATGCCCCGGGCACAACTGCCGTCAGCGCGTCGTGAGCGCCGCGCCGCTCACGACGTCGCCGCGACGTCTTCGGGCGCCGCCGCATCGCCGCTGTCCTCGCCGTCGACGCGCTGGCGCAGCTCCTTGCCGACCTTGAAGAACGGGACGCGCTTGGCGGCGACGGCGACCCGCTTGCCGGTGCGCGGGTTGCGGCCGTCGCGCGCCTCGCGATGCTTGACGACGAAGCTGCCGAAGCCGCGGATCTCGATCCGCTCACCGCGGCGCAACGCGTCGGCGAGACTCTCGAACACGGCGTTGACCATCACCTCCGCGTCCCGCCGGGAGAAGCGCGGGTACAGCGCCATGAGCTCGTCGATCAGGCCGCGCTTGGTCACCGCCGCGCCTCCGCGTCACTTGGTCTCGCCGTTCTCCCCGCCCCGCTTCACCGCCCCGCCGCCCGGCTCGTCGCGATCGAGCCGCAGATCCGAACCGAGGATGTCCTCGAACGAGAAGCGGCCGCCCTCGCGCTCGCGCTGCAGGTACGACTCGATCTCCTCGCGCTCCTCGGACTTGCGCAGCGCCTTGATCGACAGCGCGATCTTGCGGTCGCGCGTCTCGACGGCGGTGACCTCGGCCTCGATCTCCTGCCCGGGCTGGAAGAGCGCCTGCGGCTTGTCGACGCGCTCCATGGAGAGCTGCGAGACGTGGATGAGGCCTTCGATGCCCTCCTCCACCTCCATGAACACGCCGAAGTCGGTGACGCTGGTCACCTTGCCCGTCACCTTGCTGCCCACCGGGAAGCGCTGGTGCATGGTCGACCAGGGATCCTCGCTGAGCTGCTTGACGCCGAGCGAGATGCGCTCGTTGTCGACGTCGATGCCGAGCACCACCGCCTCGACCTCGTCGCCCTTCTGGAAGAGCTCCGAGGGGTGGCGGACCTTCTTCGTCCAGTGCAGGTCGGAGATGTGCACCAGCCCGTCGATGCCCTCCTCGACGCCGATGAACACGCCGAAGTCGGTGATGTTCTTCACCGGGCCCTTGATGCGGCTGCCGACCGGGTGGTTGATGCGCACCATCTCCCACGGATTCGGCTCGGCCTGCTTGAGGCCGAGGGAGATGCGGCGGTTGGCGGTGTCGACGTCGAGCACCATGACGTCGACCTCCTGGCCGACCTCGAGCACCTTCGACGGATGCGTGACGCGCTTGGTCCACGACATCTCGGAGACGTGCACGAGGCCCTCGATGCCCGGCTCGAGCTCGACGAACGCGCCGTAGTCGGCGAGGCTGACGACCTTGCCGTGCACCTTGGCGCCGACCGGATAGCGCTCGGCGACGCTCGACCACGGATCGGGCATGATCTGCTTCATGCCGAGCGACACGCGCCCGCGCTCGGGATCGTACTTCAGCACCACCACGCGGCAGCGGTCGCCGACGTTGACCACGTCGGACGGCTTGTTGACGCGGCCCCACGACATGTCGGTGACGTGCAGCAGCCCGTCGATGCCGCCGAGGTCGACGAACGCCCCGTAGTCGGTGATGTTCTTCACGATGCCCTCGAGGATGACGCCCTCCTCGAGCACCTTCAGCGTCTCCTGCTTCAGCTGCGCGCGCTCCTTCTCCATCACCGCGCGCCGCGAGACGACGACGTTGCCGCGCGCGCGGTTGAACTTGAGCACCGCGAAGTGGCCGCGCTGGCCGATGTAGCGATCGAGATTGCGCGACGGCCGCAGGTCGGCATGCGAGCCGGGCAGGAATGCCGGCACGCCGACATCGACCTTCAGGCCGCCCTTCACCTTGCCGACGATCATGCCCTCGACGACGCCGTTGTTCTGGAATGCCTCTTCGAGATCCCGCCAGACCTTCGCCTGCTCGGCCTTGCTGCGCGACAGCACGATGCCGCCGTGCTCGCCCTCGTCGGCATCGAAGTAGACGTCGATTTCGTCGCCTTCCTGGACCGTGACCTCGCCGTCGCGGGTGGTGAACTCGCCGATGGGGATCTGGCCTTCGGATTTGTATCCGATGTCCACGGTGACCTGGTCGCGGGACATGCCGACTACGCGGCCCCGGACCACTTCGCCCGGCTTGACGGCGCGCAGACTCTCCTCGAAGAGCCTGCGAAACTCGTCGCCGCCGCCTTCGGGCGCGGCCACTCTGGGTTGCTGATTCATGTGGGTGATACCCCCTCGAGACGAGATTTCGGTTCCATACCGCCGCCCGGGTGGACTTTCAAGGGTTCCCCCGCGCCGCCAGCAGGTTGCAGACGCGCGCGACGATGGCGTCGACCGGCTCGCCGGTGGTGTCGACGTGCACGGCATCGGCGGCCGCGGTCAGCGGCGAGTGCGCCCGCCCGGCATCGCGCGCATCGCGCTCCTCGATCTCGCGCGTGATGCGCCCGAGATCGGCCGGTTCGCCGCGTACCCGCAGCTCCGCCCAGCGCCGCCGCGCCCGCTCCGCCGGGCTGGCGACGAGGAAGATCTTCACCGTCGCATCGGGGAGCACCACGGTGCCGATGTCCCGCCCCTCCATCACCACGCCGCCGCCCTCGGCGAGCCGCCGCTGCAACGCCACCAGCCGCTCGCGGACCGCCGGCACCACCGAGACCTGCGAGGCGAGCCGCCCGGCGGCGGCAGTGCGGATCGCGGTGCTGAGATCGCGGCCGTCGGCGAGCACCGCGATCCCGTCGCCACGCGCCTCGTAGCGCAGGTCGAGCCCGTCGATCAGCGCCGCCAGCGCCGCGGCGTCGCCCGCCTCGATGCCGCGCTCGGCGGCGAGCACGCCGACGACGCGGTACATCGCGCCGGTGTCGACGTAGCGGAAGCCGAGCGCCGCCGCGAGCTGCCGGGCGAGCGTCGATTTCCCGGCGCCGGCGGGGCCGTCGATGGCGATGGTCGGCTTCATGGAAGGGCGTGCGGAGGTGCGGAGGTGCGGAGGTGCGGAGGTGAGTGGTCGAGTGCTGACGTGTTGACGTGCTGACGTACTGACGTGTGCAGCGGAGGTGCGGGCGGCTCGGCCGCGGCGCAGCGCGCCGGCTGAAGCTTCATCGTAGCGGGGACATCGTCGGGAGCGAGCCGTCCCACACCTCCGCACTTCCGCACCTCCGCACCTCCGCACGCCGTTTCCCTTCTCATCGCCGCAGCTCCTCGAGCCGCTCGAAGAAATCCGGGAACGTCTTCGCCACGCAGCCGGGGTCGCGGATGACGATGCCGGGGACGACGAGGCCGGCGAGGGCGAAGGCCATCGCGATGCGGTGGTCGTCGTAGGTCTCGACCTCGCCGCCGTGCAGGGCTGACGGCCACACGGTGAGGCCGTCGGCGCGTTCATCGACGCGCGCCCCGAGCTTCGCGAGCTCGGTGGCGACGGCGTGCAGCCGGTCGCTCTCCTGCAGACGCAGGTGGGCGACGTTGTCGATGCGCACCGGCCCGGCGGCGAACGCGCCGAGCACGGCGAGCGTCGGGGCGGTGTCGGAGAACGCGTTCATGTCGACCGTGATGCCGCCGAGGCGCCCCCGCCCGTGCACCGTCACGGCGTCGTCCGCCCACGTCACCTGCGCGCCCATGCGCCCGAGCAGCGCCGCGAACTCGACGTCGCCCTGCAGCGAGGCGCGCGACAGGCCGGGGACGCGCACGCGCCCGCCGGTCAGCGCCGCGGCCGCCCAGAAGTAGTGCGCGCCGGAGGCGTCGGGTTCGACCGCGTAGCGCTGCGCGCGGTAGCGCTGGCCGGCGCGCACGCGGTAGACGCGATCGCCGTCGTGCGCGACCGCGACGCCCCACTGCGCCATCACCGCGACGGTCATGTCGATGTACGGCTGGGCGATGATCTCGCCGGCCAGCGTCAGCTCGACGTCGCGCGCCGCGTAGGGCGCGACCTGCAGGATCGCCGAGACGAACTGGCTCGAACGCGCCGCGGCGAGCGTCGTCGCCCCGCCGGCGAGCCCGTGCGCATGCACGGTCACCGGCGGCGCCCCGGTCTCGGCGACACAGTCGAGCTCGGCGCCGAGCGGGCGCAGCGCCTCGACGAGCTCGCGGATCGGGCGCTGGCGCATGCGCGCCGTGCCGTCGATGCGGTACGTGCCCGCGCCGAGGCACAGCGCCGCGACGAGAAAGCGCATCGCCGTGCCGGCGTTGCCGACGTCGAGTGCCGCGGTGCGTGCCGGCCAGCGGCCGCCGCAGCCGTCGATCACCAGCCGCGCCGCCGCCTCGTCCGCCGCGACGGCCACGCCGAGCGCGCGCAGCGCCGCCGCCATGTAGCGCGTGTCGTCGCTGAACAGCACGCCGTCGAGCGTCGAGCGTCCCTCGGCGAGCGCCGCGAGCAGCGCGACACGATTGCTGATCGACTTCGAGCCGGGCACCGCGACGACCGCATCCGGCGGCCGCGCCAGCGGCGCGATCGGCTGCCCGGCGGCGCTCATCGCCCGCCGTCCCCGCCGCCTGCCTTCGCCGCCACGGCGCGTTCGAGCAGCGCCAGCAGCGCCGCCTCGTCGCCCGCGGCCACCGCGGCGCGCAGCCGCGCGAGCTCGGCGGCGAACGCGTCGGTCGCGGCGAGCAGCGCGTCGGCGTTGGCGAGGAAGATGTCGCGCCACAGCTCGGCCGGGCTCGCGGCGACGCGCGTCACGTCGCGCCAGCTGCCGCCGGCGAGCGCCGCATGCCGCGCCCCGGTGGCAGCGAGCGCGCCGACCAGCGCATAGGCGAGCGCATGCGGCAGATGGCTCACCCAGGCGAGCGCGTCGTCATGCGCGGCGGGCGTCATCTCGATGACGCGGGCGCCGACGCCTTCCCAGAGCGCGCGCACGGTGGCGAGCGCGGCGGCGTCGGTGCGCGGCGTCGGCGTCAGCACGCACGGCGCGCCGCGAAACAGCGTCGCCTCGGCGGCGGCGGCGCCGGCGCGCTCGCTGCCGGCGATCGGATGCCCGCCGACGACCGGACAGGCGGCGGGCAGCGCCGCCTCGAGGGCGGCGACCACCGTCGCCTTCACGCTGCCGACGTCGGTGACCACCGTGCCGGGGCGCAGGTGCGGCGCCAGCGCGGCGGCGGCCGCGGCGGTGCTGCGCACCGGGACGGCGAGCACGACGAGATCGCCCGGGCCGAGCGCCGCCGGGTCGCTGACCGTGCGGTCGACGATGCCGCGCGCGCGCGCGACGGCGAGGTTCGCCTCGCTGCGCCCGAGGCCGATCACCTCGCCGACCAGCCCGGCGGCGCGCGCCGCCAGCGCCAGCGAGCCGCCGATCAGGCCGACCCCGACGATCGCCGCGCGCTCACAGCGCACCGCCGCGGCCCTCGTCGTCGCGCAGCACCTGCCGCAGCTCGGCGACCAGGCGTTCGTTCTCGGCCGGCGTGCCGACGGTGACGCGGACGTGGTCGGGGAAGCCGTACACCGGCACCGGGCGGACGATGACGCCGCGGCGCAGCAGCGCGTCGTAGAGGCGCGCGGCGTTGCCGACGCGCACGAGCAGGAAGTTCGCCCAGCTCGGCACGCACTCGAGCCCGAGCTCGGTGAACGCGGCGCGCAGGAACGCCATGCCCTCGCGGTTCACCTGCCGCGTGCGCTCGACGTGCGCATCGTCGGCGAGCGCCGCCAGCGCCGCCACCTGGGCGAGCGTGTTGACGTTGAACGGCGCGCGCAGGCGGTTGAGGAGATCGATCAGCGCCGGATGCGCGACGCCGTAGCCGACGCGCAGGCCGGCGAGGCCGTAGATCTTCGAGAACGTGCGCAGCACGATCAGCAGCCGCTCGCCGCCGACGTCGGCGAGCGCCTCGGGGTAGCGCGGGTCCTCGACGTACTCGGCATACGCCTCGTCCATCACCACGACGACGTCGGGCGGCACCGCGTCGAGGAACTCGCGCCACTGCTCGGCGAAGAAGATCGTGCCGGTCGGGTTGTTCGGATTGGCGAGGAAGACGAGGCGGGTCGCCGGCGTGATCGCGTCGGCCATCGCCTCGAGGTCGTGCGTGAAGTTGCGCAGCGGCACGATGATGCCGCGGCCGCCCTGCGCCTGGACGAGCATGCGGTAGATGACGAACGCCTGATCGGCCATCACCGCTTCCTCGCCGGCGTGCAGGAAGGTGCGCACGATGAGCTCGATGATCTCGTTCGAGCCGTTGCCGAAGATCAGCGCCTCGGGCGCGACGCGCAGCTTGCGCGCCAAGCCGCGGCGCAGGTGGTAGCAGCCGCCGTCGGGATAGCGGTGGATCTCGGCGAGCGCGCCCTGCAGCGCCGCGAGCGCCTGCGGCGAGGGGCCGAGCGGGTTCTCGTTCGAGGCGAGCTTGATCGAGTCGCTGACGCCGTACTCGCGCTCGAGCTCGTCGATCGGCTTGCCCGGCGGATAGGGCTCCAGGGCGTGCAGCCACGGCCGCACGAGGTTCTTGACGTTCATGGCTTCGCTTCGCCTTCCGGCCATCGCCAGGCGGGGTAGGATCCGAGGACCTTCACAAACAACGCGCGCCGGCCGAGCGCGGTCAAGGCCTTCTGCATGCGCGGCTCGTCGGCATGCCCGGCGAGATCGATGAAGAACACGTATTCCCAGGCGCGGCCTTTGAGCGGGCGCGACTCGATCGTGCTCAGGTTGATGCGCTGCCGCGCGAACGCCTCGAGCACCCGGAACAGCGCGCCCGCCTCGTGCGGCAGCGCGAACAGGATCGAGGTCTTGTCGTCGCCGGTCGGCCGCCCGGGCAGGTCGTGGCTGACGACCAGGAAGCGCGTGACGTTGTTCGGCAGGTCCTGGATGCTGCTGGCGATGACTTTCAGCCGGTAGCGTTCGGCGGCGCGCCGGCCGGCGATCGCTGCCGTCGCGGGATGCGCCGCCGCCTCCGCCGCCGCGGCGGCATTGCTCGCCACCTCGACGAGCGGCACGTCGGGCAGGTGCTGGGCGAGCCAGCCGCGGCACTGCGCGAGCGACTGCGGGTGCGAGACGATGCGGCGGATGCGCCGCGCGTCGGTCTGGCGGCCGAGCAGGCAGTGGTCGATGCGCAGCAGCACCTCGGCCTTGATCGTCAGCGGCGAGGCGATGAAGCGGTCGAGCGTCTGCGCGACGACGCCTTCGGTCGAGTTCTCGACCGGCACGACGCCGTACTCGGCGCGGCCGCGCTCGACCTCGTCGAACACCGCATCGATCGAGCCGAACGGCAGCAGGTTCGGCCCCGAGCCGAACTGCTCGGCGGCCGCCTGCTGGCAGTACGTGCCCGCCGGACCGAGATAGGCGACGCGCAGCGGCTGCTCGAGCGCCCGGCAGCTCGAGATGATTTCGCGGAAGATCGCGCGCACGTGCTGCGGGCGCAGCGGCCCGCCATTCAGCCGCGCGAGGCGCTGGAAGATGCGCTTCTCGCGCTCCGGAACGTACTTCGCGGCCTGGCCGTTCTGCGTCTTCGTGTGCCCGACCTGCACGACGACGCGCGCGCGCTCATTGAGCAGGCGAAGGAGCTCGTCGTCGATGCGGTCGATGCGCGCCCGCAGCGTGTCGAGAGAAGGAGTCCGTGCCACGCGGGCGCTCTAGCAGGCACTGCCGCCCATCTCCACCGCGCCGCGCCCGAGAAGCTCACCCGCCACGCCAGGGTGAGCCACCGAGGTGGAGCGGACACGACGTCGAAAAGTTCAGTCTCATCGGCGGTGGTGGATCGATCGACTTGGTGTCCTCTCCGCCCTCGGTGGCGAACTCAAAACGACGGAAAGGCCCGTTACCGGTCACGGGTACCCGATCACTCGGTCACTGTGTCGCCGGCGACGATCATGCGCTCGGCCGCCTCGGCCGCCATCCACTCGATGTCCGGCTCGGCGCGAAACCAGGTCATCTGGCGCTTGGCGAGCTGCCGCGTCGCGCGGCGCATGGCCTCCAGCGCCGCCGGCAGATCGTGCTCGCCGCGCAGGTACGCGCCCAGCTCGCGATAGCCGATGCTGCGCATGGCCGGCAGGTGGGGACCATAGCCGCGCGCCTGCAGCGCGCGGATCTCATCGAGCAGACCGGCATCGAGCATCGCCTGGCAGCGCGCATCGAGGCGCGCATGCAGCGCCGCGCGCGGCACGTGCAGGCCGACGACCCGCATCGGCAGCGACGCGCCGGCGGCGCGGTGCTCGGCGTGCCAGACGCTCAGCGGCCGGCCGGTCAGCTCGTACACCTCGAGCGCGCGCACCAGGCGCAGATGATCGCGCGCGTGCAGGCGCGCCGCGCTGGCGGGATCGACGGCGCTGAGCCGCGCGTGCAGCGCGCCGGGCGTCGCCGCCTCGAGCGCCGTCAGCCGCGCGCGCAGCGCCGCATCGCCGGACGGCCCGGCGAAGAGCCCGCCGCGCAGCGCGCGCAGGTAGAGGCCCGTGCCGCCGACGACCAGCGCGCGCCGGCCGCGCGCCGCGATGGCGGCGAGCGTCTCGCGCGCCGCCGCCACGTAGCGCGCCGCATCGAAGCGCTGGTCGGGATCGACGAGATCGAAGAGGTGATGCGGCGCCGCGGCGCGCTCGGCCGCGGTCGGCTTGGCACTGCCGATGTCGAGGCCGCGGTAGACCTGGCGCGAGTCGCAGTTGATGATCTCCGCCCCCCAGCGCGCCGCCAGCGCCAGCGCCACCTGCGTCTTGCCGCTGCCCGTCGGGCCGACCACCGCGATGCATTCGGACATACGCAGCCTTCTTCACCACGGAGGCACGGAAACACGGAGGGGTTTCGATCGGGTGGCGGTGCGCGAGCCGTTCACCGTCGATCGCCCTGGATGAATCGCCGTTGGGCGCAGCTCCTCTTGCTCCGTGCCTCCGTGGTGAAGTGAACTCACGTCCGTTTGAACCAGCGTTCGAGATCGGCGCGCGAGAGCACGAGGAACGCCGGGCGGCCGTGCGGGCAGTTGCCGGAAAAGTCGGCGAGATCCATCGCCGAGAGCAGCGCGCGCACCTGCGCCGGACCGAGCTGCTGGCCGACGCGCACGGCGCTGTGACACGCGAGCCGCGACAGCACCGCCTCGGCGGCATCGTCGAGGCGGCGCGAGCGGCCGATGTCGACGAGGTCGGTGGCGAGGTCACGCAGCAGCGCGACGGCATCGGCGTCGCCGAGCAGCGCCGGCACGGCGCGCACCGCAAACGCGCCGCTGCCGTAGGCCTCGACCTCGAAGCCGACGGCATCCAGCATCCCGAGCTGCTCGCCGAGCAGCGCCGCCTCGCGCGGCCCGAGCTCGACCACCGCCGGCACGAGCACCTGCTGGCGCGGCACGAGCCCGGTCGCGTACGCGGCGCGCAGGCGTTCGAACGTGACGCGCTCGTGCGCGGCGTGCTGGTCGATGAGGACGAGCTGGTCGCGGCCTTCGCAGACGAGATAGCCGTCGAACACCTGGCCGAGCGGCCGCAGGCTGGCGAAGTAGCCGCGCCCGGCCTCGTCCGGCACCGCCTCGGGCAGCGGCGCGCGGCGCGGCGCCGGCAGGACGGTCGGCCGCGACACGGCCGCCGACGGCGCGGGCGCGGCGAGCGGGTTGGGCAGCACCGCCGCGGGCGCGTCGGCGGCGAGCGCCGGCGCGTCGATCAGGCGCAGCGCCGCCCCGGCGAGCGCCGCCGCGTCGGCGCGCGGCGGCAGCCGCAGCGCCCCCTGCGGCGGCGGCGCGAGCGGCACCGTCGTGCGCGGCACGCCGTCGCGCTGGTCGCGCAGCCGCGCCTGCACGGCGCGGGCGAGCAGCTCGTGCACCGCGCCGCCGTGGCGGAAGCGGACCTCGGACTTCGCCGGATGGACGTTGACGTCGACCTCGTGCGCCGGCACCTCGAGAAACACCGCCGCGGCGGGATAGCGCCCGTGCATGAGCAGCGTGCTGTAGCCGGCGAGCAGCGCGTGCGTGACGAGCTTGTCGCGCACGTAGCGGCGGTTCACGTACGTGTACACCTGGCGGGCGCTCGGCAGCGTGAGATGCGAATCGGTCAGCCAGCCGTGCACGAGCCCGGTGCCGGTGTGGTGCGCGAACGGCAGCATCGCCGCGGCACGCTCGCCGAACACCTGGTGGATGCGCTCGGCGGGCTCCTCGACCGCGGCGAGCTCGACGAGCAGGCGCCCGCCGTGACGCAGCGTGAAGCCGACCTGCGGCCAGGCGAGCGCGGTGCGCGTCAGCAGCTCGCTGACGTGCCCGACCTCGGTGGCCGGGGCCTTCAGGAACTTGCGCCGCGCCGGCACGTTGCCGAACAGCTCGGCGACCTCGACGCGCGTGCCGAGCGGCGCGCCGACCTCGCGCGCCGAAGCGAGGCGGCCGTGGGCGACGACGACGCACGTGCCGCCGAGATCGCCCGCGCGCCGCGTCGTCAGCGTCGTGCGCGACACCGCCGCAATGCTCGCCAGCGCCTCGCCGCGGAAGCCGAGCGTCGCGATCGCGCCGAGATCGTCGACCGTGCGCAGCTTGCTGGTCGCATGGCGCGCGAACGCCGTCACCGCGTCCTCGGCGCTCATCCCCTCGCCGTCGTCGACGACCGCGATCAGCCCCGTGCCCGCCTGCTCGAGCTCGACCGCGATGCGCCGTGCGCCGGCGTCGAGCGCGTTCTCGACCAGCTCCTTGACCACCGAGGCCGGGCGCTCGACGACCTCGCCGGCGGCGATCTGGTCGGCGATCTCGGGCGGCAGCACGCGCACCCGGCCGCCGGCGGCTGCCGGCGCGTCGCTCATACCAGCTCCCGCGCCGCGTGCTGCGCCAGCCACGTCTCGATTTCCGCGGCGCGATCCTCCCACCCCTTGCGGCCGGCAAGCCCGAACGTCAGCCGCCGCGACTCGTCGGCAGCCGGCTGATCCCAGCTGTTCACGCGGTGCAGCGCCGCGGCATAGACGGTCGCCGCCTCGAACAGGAAGAAGAGCTGGCCGAGCGTGAACGCGTTGAGCTGCGGCACGACGAGCGTCAGCGCCGGCCGGCCGCGCTGGCGCAGCGCCAGCTCGGTGGCGTGCTGCTCGAGATTGAGCAGTGCGCCGAGCCCCTTGCCGCGCAGATAGCCGACGCCCTCGAGGTCGCTGTAGGCACTCGGGATCTCGATCTCGCGGCCGTGATCCTCGACACGGATGAAGATGACGACCTTGTCCGCCGGGCCGTCGAGCCACAGCTGCAGCTGCGAGTGCTGATCGGTGGCGCCGACCGCCGGCTGCGGCGTCGAGCCGCTCTGCAGCGCGCGGCCGTCGAGGTCGACCGCCTTGCCGAGGCTTTCGGCCCACACCTGGGCGAACCAGCGCGCGAACGGCCGCAGCCGGTCGCTGTAGGGCATGAGCACGACGACGTTCTTCCCGCCGCGCGTCTCGGCGAGATAGAGCAGCGCCGCGAGCAGCAGTGCCGGATTCTCCCACAGCGCCTCGGACTGCGTGCGTGCGTCCATCCACGCCGCGCCGGCGAGGAGATCCTCGAC
>CBFGUK010000142.1:0-11869 GCA_965651925.1 uncultured bacterium
GCGCCCTCCAGCGGTTGCACACCACCGAACGTCTCGCCCTCCAGCGGTTGCACACGAGCGAACGTCTCGCACGCGAGACCGGCCCGTCATCACAACCGCTGGAGGGCCGTGCTTCTGCACGGCCGCGGACGCGCGTTGCCTCATGCGGCATCGACACGTCCCGCCTGCGCCGCGGCGCGTTGCTCGCGCTGGAGCTGTCGGACGCCCCTCACCCTGACCCTCTCCCCCGGCGGGGAGAGGGGACCCTCGAAAGAGGCGCGTCGTGGGAAGGCACCGCGGGCGGGATTTTCCGCCCGGCGCCCTCCGAAGGATTCACTCCGCCGACTGCTCGCGCAGTGCGTCGCGGAAGTCGGGGTGGGCGATGGCGATCAGGGCGTCGCGGCGTTCGTTTGCGGTGAGCATGCCGAGGTCGGCGATGCCGTGTTCGGTGACGACGTACTGCACGTGATGGCGCGGCGTGGTGGTCGGGGTGCCGGACGGCAGCGCGGCGACGATCGTCGAGATCCGCTCGCCCTGCACCCTCGCCGTCGAGCGCAGGCAGAGGATGCTGCGGCCGTCCTCGCTGTCCTGCGCGCCGATGACGAACAGCTCGTGCCCGCCGACGCCCGAGTACTGCCGCGGCCCGATCGTGTCGGCCATCACCTGGCCGTTCAGGTCGATGGCGATCGCGCCGTTGATGCTCACCATGCGCCGGTTGCGGCGGATGATGGCCGGATCGTTGACCTCCATGACCGGCAGCAGGCGCACCTCGGGATTGCGGTGCAGCCAGCGGTAGAGCTCGGCGTTGCCGGCGGCGAACGTCGCGACCGAGAAGCCGTCGAAGACGCCCTTGTGGTTCGTCACCTTGCCGGCGGCGTGCAGGCGCATGATGCCGTCGATGCACATCTCCGTGTGAATGCCGAAGTCGCCCTTCGGCCCGTCGGCGAGGAGCTGCGCGACGATGTTCGGCACCGCGCCGATGCCGAACTGCAGCGTCGCGCCGTCGGCGATCAGCGTCTCGGCGTGCGCGGCGATGCGCCGGTCCTCGTCGCGGACCGGCACCTCGGGCAGGATGAACGGCGTGCGCGTCGACTCGATCACGCAGTCGACCTCGGCGATGTGCACGCGGTGGGCGCCGTACTGGCCGAGACCGTAGACGTGCGGCATGTCGGGCATCACCTCGGCGATCGCGAGGCGGGCGGGGTCGCGCATCGCGGCGACGAACTGCTCGAACGTCGCGCCGGCGTGCAGCCCGAAGCTGAGGAAGCCGCGCTCGTCCATCGGTGCCACGGCAGTCGCCATGACGCGCGGCGTCGCGCGCCGCGCGTAGCGCTCCCAGCCGAGAAAGTCCGCCGGCAGGTACTCGATCGCCGCGCCGGCGGCGATCATGGCGCGCTCGACCGGTCCGAAGAAGCCGCTGATGCAGCGCACGCCGGGATGCTGGATGAAGGCGTACGGCTCGACGAACAGGCCGCTGAAGACGCGCAGGCCGTCCCAGTCGTCGCGCTCGCCGAGCGCCGCGAGGAACTCCGCCGGCTGCCCGGTGGCGATCGGCACCGCGACGAGGTCGTCGCGGTGCAGCAAATCCACCGCCTCGCGCGCGGTGCGCAGCTTCTTGCGATACTCGACCTGGTGCATCGTCATGAGGCCCGCTCATAGCAGGGCGATCGGCGAAGACCACGTACCGTTGCCCCGCGCCGGCGGCGTTCGCGGCCGCCGGCGCCGAACCCCCGGCGGCCGCCGGCCGCGTGGCAAAAACCTTATTGACGCCGGTGCCGCGCGCGGCGCAATGGAAAATGGAAGCATTAGCAGTACGGCGTTTCCAGGAGGTTCCGATGCCGACCGTGCCGCCGCTCTCCCCGGCCGACGCCAGTGCGATCACCGGACCCGCGCGGGCCCGGCGTACCGACGCCCCGGTGCGCAGCTCGCGGATCGACCGCGCCCTGTTGCGTGCCGTGCTCGCGCTTGCCGGCGAGCCGGCGATCCGCTTCGTGCTGCCCGGCGGCGACGTCGTCGAGAGCCCGCGGCCGGCGGTGGCGACGATCCGCTTCCTCGACCGGCCGACGCTCTACGCGTTCCTGCGCTCGCCGGAGATCGGCTTCGGGGAGGGCTACACCGACGGCCGTCTCGAGGTCGACGGCGATCTCGTCGCCGTGATCGCGGCGTCGTACGCCGCGCCGCGGTCGCCGCACGCCGAGCGGCTGCTGTTCCGCTCGCGCCGCCCGCGCCGCAACACGCTGCGCGGCTCGCGGCACAACATCCACCGCCACTACGACCTCGGCAACGACTTCTACCGGCTGTGGCTCGACGAGCGCATGCTCTACACGTGCGCGTACTACCCGACGCCCACGGCGACGCTCGAGGCGGCGCAGGCCGCAAAGCTCGACCACGTGTGCCGCAAGGTCGCCCTGCGCCCGGGCGAGCGCGTCGTCGAGGCCGGCTGCGGCTGGGGGTCGCTGGCGCTGCACATGGCGCGGCACTACGGCGTGACGGTGCGCGCCTTCAACATCTCGAGCGAGCAGATCGCCTGGGCGCGCGAGCAGGCGCAGCGCGCGGGGCTCGCCGACCGTGTCGAGTTCGTGCTCGACGACTATCGCCACATCACCGGCACGTACGACTGCTTCCTGTCGGTCGGCATGCTCGAGCACGTCGGTCCGTCGCGCTACCGGGATCTCGGCCGGGTGATGGCGCGCAGCCTCGCGCCGCACGGGCGCGGGCTGATCCACACCATCGGCCGCAACCGGCCGATGCGCCTGAACGCCTGGATCGAGAAGCACATCTTCCCCGGCGGCCATCCGCCGAGCCTCGCCGAGATGATGGCGCTCTTCGAGCCGTTCGGCTTCTCGGTGCTCGACGTCGAGAACCTGCGCCTGCATTACGAGCGCACCGCCGCCGCATGGCTCGAGCGCTTCGAGCGCCACGCCGATACCGTGCGGCGCATGTTCGACGAGCGCTTCGTCCGCGCCTGGCGGCTCTATCTCGCCGGTACCACCGTCGCCTTCCGCGTCGGCCTTCTGCAGCTCTTCCAGGTCGTCTTCGCCCGCGAGCGCCACAACGGCATCCCGTGGACGCGGGCGGGGGTGTATGCGGAGTGAGAGGCGTGCGGAGGTGCGGACGTGCGGAGGTGCGGAGGTGCTTCATGCAGTCCGTCACGCAGCGAGGCGCATCCGGGAGCGCGGGCGGCCCGCCCGCAGGGGTGGTGGGGTGAATGCAGTGCTGACGTGCTGACGTTGAAGGAGCCTGGCCACCCACTCATGATGTTCGATCATCAGCTATGCCGAGCACGCGCTGGCTCGGTAGAGGGAGGACCCACGTCAGCACGTCAGCACGTCAACACGTCAGCACGTGACCATCACCTCCGCACGCCTTTCGAACTCCCATGCAGACCACTGACGTCCTGATCATCGGCGGCGGGCCGGCGGGGTCGACGGCGGCGTGGGCGCTGCGGCGGCGCGGCGCGGCGGTGGTCGTCTGGGACAAGCGGACGTTCCCGCGCGACAAGATCTGCGCCGGGTGGGTGACGCCGCCGGTGGTACGCGCGCTCGGCCTCGATCTCGCGGGGTACGTCGCCGAGGGGCGCACCTGCCAGCCGCTGCGCGGCTTCTCGGTCGGCCGCCAGGGCGATCGCGAGACCGCCGTGCGCTATCCCGACGTCGTCAGCTACGGCATCCGGCGCTGCGAGTTCGACGACTACCTGCTGCGCCGCGCGGGGGCGGTGCTGCGCCTCGGCGAGCCGCTGCGCACGCTCGAGCGGCGCGACGGCATCTGGGTGGTGAACGACGCCGTGCGCGCGCCGGTGCTGATCGGCGCCGGCGGGCACTTCTGTCCGGTCGCGCAGGGGCTCGGCGCGCGCCTCGGGCAGGGCGAGCCGATCATCGCCGCGCAGGAGGCGGAGCTGCGCCTCGATCCGGCGACGGCGGCGGCGTGTCGCATCGATCCCGAGGTGCCGCAGATCCTCTTCACCCGCGACCTCAAGGGCTACGGCTGGCTGTTCCGCAAGGGCGACTGGCTCAACGTCGGGCTCGGCCGGCAGGGCAACGCGCGGCTCGCCGAGCATGCCGCGGCGTTCGTCGACTGGCTCGTGGCCGGCGGCCGCATTCCGGCGACGCTCGGCGCACGGCTGCGCGGGCATCCGTACCTGCTCTACGGGCAGGCGCCACGGCCGCTCGGCGGGGAGGGGGCGCTGCTGGTCGGCGACGCGGCCGGGCTCGCGTATCCGAAGAGCGGCGAAGGCATCCGCCCGGCGGTCGAGTCCGGCCTGCTCGCCGCGGAGGTGATCGCCGCGGCCGGCGGGCGTGTCGACGAGCGCGCGCGCGCCGCGTACGAGGACGCGATCGTCGCACGCTTCGGCCCGCGCACGACGGCGCCGACGCTGCTCGATCGCCTGCCGCCGAACCTGCTCGCCGCGCTCGCCGGCCGCCTGTTCGGCACCAGCTGGTTTGCGCGCCGCGTGGTGCTCGACGACTGGTTCTTCCACGCCCGCCAGCCGGAGCTGCCGTCCGTCGCCGCTGCCGTGACGCCGCTCCGCGAGCAGGTCGCGCACTGAGCGACATCGCCGGGTCAGGTACGTGCCCGGGTGCGGCATCCGTACACGTACTCGTACACGATCCGGACGACGTTCCCGTTCAACAGGCGCCGATGGGGCGGCGCCCTCCAGCGTGAGGCGGGCCGGCGCCCGCGGCGGTGCCGTTTCCGGTTTGCGGCTGGTTCCGCTACTCACCGCGGCATGCGCAGGCTGCAACGGATCGGGGTCGGAACGAACTTCTCGCCGGAGGCGGATCTCGCGCTGTCGGCGGCGGCGATGCTGGCGCGGGCCGGCCGGACGGAGGTCGACGTCGTGCACGTCGTCCAGCGCCCGCCGCTCTACGAGCGCATGCTGCACGCCGAGGGCGCGCTGCTCGCGCAGCTCGAGCAGCAGGCGCTCGCGCAGCTGCAGGCGCGCACCGCGACGCCGGCGTTCGCCGGCCTGCGCGTCAGCCATCACACGCGCGTCGGCGCGCCGTTTGCGGAGCTGATCGCCCTCACCCGCGACCAGCAGCACGATCTTCTGGTGCTCGGCGCGCGCCGGCGGCACGGGCTCGGCGATCTGCTCCTCGGCAGCACGACGGAGCGCGTGCTGCGCAAGGCGGCGACACCGGTGCTGGTCGCGAAGTCCGCGCTCGCCGATCCGCCGCGCTGCGTGCTCGCCGCGACCGACTTCTCCACCGCCGCGCGGCCGGCGCTCGTCGAGGCCGTGGCGCTGGCGCGCCGCTGGCAGGCGCGCCTCGTGCTGCTGCACGTCATCGAGCCGGTCGTGCAGGCGTACGCCTGGGCGAGCGACCTCGCCGGCGGCGAGATCTACGTCGTCGAGCCCGAGGAGCTGCAGCCGGAGTGGGACGCGCTGCTCGCCGGGCTGCCGCTCGACGGCGTGACGCCCGACGTGCGCACGATCAAGGGCGACGTCGCGAGCACCGTCGCGGCGCTCGCCGCCGACCTGCCGGCCGATCTGGTGGTGATCGGCACGCACGGGCGCACCGGCCTGAGCCACGCGCTGCTCGGCAGCGTCGCCGAGGGCGTCGCCCGCGCCGTCGACCGGAGCGTGCTGATCGTGCGCGCCGGCATCGAGCCGGTCACGCTTCCGGAGTGAACGGTGCCGCGGGGCGCGGATCGCGACGATCCGTGCCCCGCGGTCGGGCTCACTTCACCTTCGGACGGATCGTCAGGACCGGACACTCCGCGGAGCGCACGACGCGCTCCGCGACGCTGCCCATCAGCAGGTGCGTCAGGCCGGTGCGGCCGTGCGTCGACATGACGATCAGATCGGCCTTGAGCGTCTTCGCTGAATCGACGATCGCCTGGTACGGCGTGCCGGTCTGCATGAGCGTGCGCAGCTTGACGTTCTTCTTCGCGTAGCGCGCCTGCAGGCGTTCGAGCTGCGCCTTGCCGCTGCGGCGCTGCTCCTCGATGAGCCCGCCGACCGCGCCGGCGGCGGCGCCGGCGAGATCGGGCACGGCGTAGTAGATCGGCTCGATGACGAACAGGACGCAGAGCTCCGCACCGAGTGGCTTGGCGAAATCGGCCGCGTAGTCGAGGGCTTTCCGCGAGTGCGGGGAGAAGTCGATGGGGACCAGGACGCGTTTGATCTTCGGCATGTCAGCTCCTCGGGACTGGGGCCGGCGTCGCCGGCAGGGGGTGGACGGCGGTGACGACGATCTGCCGCTGCTCGAGCGCGGCGACGACGGCATCGAGACGCGGCGCGGTAATGCGGACGAAGAAGCAGCGCCCGCCGCTCGTGTCGGCGGTCGCCTGGAACGTGCCGAGCCCGAGCACGGTGCCGCCGGCGCGTTCGACCGCCTGCACCGCGTCGGCGAAGCTCTGCTGCGGTGCACTGAAGTGGAAGTCGATGCGCGCCGTGTGCTCCCCGACGGTGCCGTCGAGGAAGCCGCGCAGAAGATCGGTGGTGGTGATGATGCCGATCACGCGCTGATCCGGGTCGACCACCGGCGCGGCGCCGATCTGCTGCGCGAGCAGCAGGCGCGCGACGCGCTCGAGGGGATCGTCGGGCGCGACCGCGAGCGCCGGCTCGGTCATCGCGGCGCTGACGCGCGTGACGTCCAGCGCGCCGATGTGCTCGCGCAGGTCGCGCTCGCTCAGCATGCCGATCAGCCGCCCGTCGGCATCGACCACCGGCGCATGCCGGAAGCGGCGGTCACGCATCACGGCGGCGACGGCGTCGAGCCGGTCGTCCGCCGTCACGCAGTACGGATGTTCGCTCATCCAGACCGCTACCTGCATGGCTCTCCCTACTACTCCGTGTACACATCGGAGCAAGCGGCGGACCCGCGCCGATGACTCCCGCCGGCGAGCCGGCAGCCGGGCGCGATTTCCGGACATGGGAAAAGCGGAGGAGGGTCGGACGTGTGAACGATACGTCCGGTGCTTCCGAAGACGGGCCAATGTAGCCGCGGCCCTTGCGGCCGCACGGCGACGCGCAGCGTCGCCAGGAGGGCGGGGTGTGGCAGCGGCGCGCCGCCGCCCATCGTGCCGTGCCGCGCCACCCCGCACGACGGTGCTACTGCCGTGCGGCCAAGGCCATCGACAACGCGCTGCCGGCGAAGGGCACCGGCCGTCGACCGGTCTGGCACCGCGGTCAGTCGAGCCGGACCTGCTCGAGATAGCGCGGCACAACCGCCGTCCAGTCGAGCTGCTCCTCGATCGCCGCCTCCAGTGCCCGGGCGGCGGCCGGCTCGCCGTGGACGATGAACACCGTCTCCGGCGGGCGCGGCGCGCGGCGCAGCCAGTCGATCAGCTCGCCCTGATCGGCATGCACCGAGAACGCCGGCACGCTGACGACTTCGGCGCGCACCGCGACGTAGCGGCCGAGCAGCTTGATCGTCTTTGCGCCACTGGCGAGCGCGCGCCCGCGCGTCCCTTCGGCCTGGTACCCGGGGAGGAGGACGGTGTCGCGCGGGTTCGGGAGACGACGTGCGAGGTGATGCAGCACGCGTCCGCCCGAGGCCATGCCCGAGGCGGAGATGATGATGCCCGGACCGCGGTCGTGGTGGATCGCCTTCGACTGCACGCGCGTGCGCGCCTCGCGGAGGTCGCCGGGATCGAACGGATCCTCGCCGTCGGGCACCGGGTCGACGTCGGCGCGCCCAGCGCGGATCGCGTTGCGGTAGAGCGCCAGCGCGGCGAGCGCCATCGGGCTGTCGACGTACACCGGCACGCGCGGCAGCCGGCCGGCGGCGATCAGGCGGCGCAGGTGGTAGAGGATGACCTCGGTGCGATCGACGGCAAACGACGGAATCACCACCATGCCGCCGCGCGCGATCGTGCGTTCCAGCGCGTCCTCGAACGCGCGCAGCGCCGTCTCGTCGTCATGGCGGCGGTCGCCGTAGGTCGACTCGACGACGATCACGTCGCTGTCGGGCGGCGGCGCCGGCGGGCGCAGGATCGGATGCTGCGGGCGGCCGAGGTCGCCGCTGAACGTGATCGTGCGCGGCGCCGCGCCATCGAGCGCCAGCGTCGCGATCGCCGAGCCGAGGATGTGGCCGGCCGGCCGCAACACCAGCTCGGCGCCGGGGGCGACGGTGATCGAGCGGTCGAACGGGACGCCCTGCATCTGGCGCAGCACGCGCTCGGCGTCGCCCTCGGTGTAGAGCGGCAACGGCGGGTGATGCTTCGAGTAGCCCTTGCGCGCCGCGTACTCGGCGTCCTCTTCCTGCAGGCGGCCGCTGTCGGGCAGCATGATGCGGCTCAGCGCCACGGTGTCCTCGGTCGCGTAGACCGGGCCGGTGAAGCCGTTGCGCGCCAGGCCGGGCAGGTAGCCGCTGTGATCGACGTGGGCATGCGTCAGGACGACCGCATCGATGCTCGCCGGCGGCACCGGGAACTCGTGCCAGTTGCGCAGGCGCAGCTCCTTGAGGCCCTGGAACAGGCCGCAGTCGACGAGCACGCGCGCCCGCGGCAGCTCGAGCAGGAAGCGGCTGCCGGTCACCGATCCGGTGCCGCCGAGGAAACGCAGGATGGGAGCAGCGGACATGGCGCCCAGCATCGACGGTCACGCGCGCCTGCGCAAACGGATGCTGCAGCGGCGACGTGCCGGTTCCGCAGCACCACCGATGCGGGCTCTTCCCACCCCCCGTCAGCGAACCGCCTGACAGCGTCACCGCCTCATGACTGGCCGATGCTGTCACCTCCGGACGCTGCTCGCGCACCGGCAGGAAGGAACATTCCCGAACCTGGGATGCGGGCGCGTGCGACGGCCGGACCGACGGGAGGCGAAATCGTGGCAGGGAACTTGCGCCTCCCCGGTGCGTCCGCTCCGATGGGGGCGAGACGAACGAGGAGGGGACATGCAGTTGCAGATCTCGTTTCGTGACATGGAGCCTTCCGCTGCCGTCGAGGACCGCGTCCGCGAGCGTGCGGCGCGCCTCGAGCGCTACTTCGGCCGCATCACGTCGTGCCGGGTGGTGGTCGAGTCGCCGCACAAGCGCAGCCACCAGGGCCGGCAGTTCCGCGTCCGCGTCGACCTGACGGTGCCCGAGGACGAGATCGTCGCCGATTCGGCGCGTGCCGCGAGCCCGCAGCACGAGGACGTGTACGTCGCGATCCGCGACGCGTTCGACACGGCGACCCGCTCGCTGGAGGACTACGCCCGCCGCCGTCGCGGCGAGGTGAAGCACCACACGGTGATGCGCCGCACCAGCCCGCCCGCCTGAGTGCGGGCGGCGCACACATCGGCCCCGGCACCTTGCGCGCCGGGGCCGATGTCGCGCGGCGGGGCGGTGCGCGTGCCGCCAGCAGACGGCGACACGGAGCGGCCGGGCGCGCGTCCGGCCGGCCGCTACTCGGCCGGTTTCGACGCGTCGAGCCAGATCCGCTTCATGTCCTTCGGCAGCTGGCTGAAGATGTCCCACGCCTCGCCCTCGGCACCGGTCGGGCTGCCGAGCAGGTGCTGCAGCGCGCCGAACACCGCGCGGATGCCGCGCTCGGCCTCGCCGTCGTCGGGCAGGGCGGCATGCTGGCGGACGCGGCCGATGAACTCGGCGAGGTGCGTGCGCTCGACGGTGCGGTCGGGACGCTCGTTCTCGAGCCACAGCTTCTTGAGCTCGGTGGGCATCTGCGCGGCGACGTTTGCCGCTTCGTTCGGCGTCAGTCGCGCCCGCAGCTCCTGAAACACGACGAACGTGATCGATTCGGCACGCCGTTCGTCGCAGCGCAGGCGCTCGGCGACGGCACGATAGAAGTCGCGATGATTCATCAGTCCTCCTCGCTCGCCGACATCCTAGCGGAGGAGGCGGCGCGGCAACAGAAACGACGCTGCACGCCGCGTCGATCGGTGTCTCCGCACCAGGGCGCGTCGGCGTCCGAGTGTGCGCGCCGCGCCGTCAGTCCACGCAGTCCTCGGCGCAGCACTGGTCGGCGTCGCGCAGCGAGCACCAGACGATGCTGTGCAGCGTGCGATGGGCGGCGCGGCGCTCGACGAGGTTGATTACCGCGGTCCTCGCATGGCGCGGGCACCAGACGCGCCGCGAGGTGTGCGTCAGCTCGTTTGCGGTGTCTCCGCACTGCGCGTGCATCACGGCTCCTTCATAGACGATCGGCCACGGGATGCCATTGCCACCTTCGAACGGGAACGTGTCACTTGCTTTGTGGCAGGTGAGCCGGGGCGGAACATGCGCCATCGCAGCGACGCAGCTGATACAGATCAGGATCGAGACGGTTGAACCGGATCGGTGCACGTCTCCGGACTTCTTCCGGACCTGACGTCCCTGGCGGTTTGGCATTCGGCGTCCGCTGCGCTGGATGTCGCCCGCAACCTGCGGCAGAATCGCATCGGCATGCCCGGTGCGACTCGACATCACCTGCCGCAGCACCGCGCCGGCGCCCCCGGGGCGCTCGCCTGTGCCCGCCGCGTCGCCGCGTGCGTTGCGGCGCTCGCCCTGCTGCTGGGTGCGGGCGCCGCGGCGGCGGCCGACGGCGCGCGTCTGTACCGCGAGCACTGTGCGTCCTGTCACGGTCCGGACGGACGCGGCGACGGGCCGGACGCGGCGCTCTTCGTCCAGCCGCCACGCGACCTGCGCGACGGCGTGCTCACCCGCTATCCGCTCGATGCGCTCACCGTCCGCGTGCTCGATGGCCGCGAGCTGCAGCTGCTGCTCGATCCGGCCGCGATGCACCGCCGTGCGACCGACGTCGAGGCGCTGATCGCCTGGCTGCATCGCCTGCCGACCGTCGACTGGCCGCGCGCCGATCACGGCCGCGCGGTGTACCTCGATCGCTGCGCGGCCTGCCATGGCCTCTACGGCACGCCGCCATCCTCCGACCTGCCGGCCGGCGTGCGCACGCCGCGGTCATTGTCCGATCCGGCCCTGCAGGCGCGGCCGGACGCGGCGCTGATCGAGGCGGTGCGGCACGGGCGGCGCGGCATGCCGGCCCTTGTGCCGCGGCTCACCGCTGACGAGGCGGGGGATGTGGCGGTCTTCGTCCGCCTGTTCTCGCCGGGGTTCCAGACGTACACGCAGTACTGCGCCGCCTGCCACGGCGATCACGGGATTCCGCAGGGCAGCTTCGCCGAGGAGCGCGCGCAGCCGACGGTGCTGTTCGATGCCGCGTACTTCGCGCGCCAGGACCCGGAGGTGCTGCGGGCCCGCGTGTGGCACATGCTCGCCGAGCGCCAGCCGGCGATGCCGCACTTCCGTGGCACCTTGAGCGCGGACGAGGTGCGCGCGATCCTGATCTCTCTGCGACCGTGACGCCCGCGCGCGGCGGGCGAGGAAGGAGCATGCCATGCCGACCGCGATCGAGGCATTGATGCACACCGACCTGATCACCATCGGTGCCGGCGATTCGGTCGCCGAGGCGGCGCGCCGCATGGCCGCCAACCGCATCGGCGCGGTGGTGATCGTCGAGGACGGGCAGCTGCGCGGCCTGCTGTCGGAGCGCGACGTGGTCGCGCGCGTCGTCGCCGCCGGGCGCGATCCGCAGGCGACGGCGGTCGGCGAGGTGGCGACGCGCGACGTGATCACCGTCGACGCCGACGCGCCGCTGCGCCTCGTGCTGGAGACGTTTCGCGCCCGGCGTGTCCGCCACCTGCCGGTGATGTGCGGCGGCCGCGTCGGCGGCATCCTGTCGACGCGCGATTTCCTCGCGCATCTCGTCGAAGGACTCGAGCGCCACATCGAACGCGCCCGCTACGATCAGACGCTCGCCGCCGGCGCCGATCCGTATGATCATTTCGGCGGCAGCTACGGGAAGTGAGGGGCGGGGGGCCGCGAGGGGGTTAGGGGGTTGGGGGTTACGGGGTTAGGGGAATCCACCTGCATACGAAGAGTGCGGCGTCGGCCCGCTAGGAGCCCCCCGCCCCAAAACCCCCCCCCCCCAAACCCCCAAAACCCCAAAAAAA
>CBFGUK010000143.1:0-11856 GCA_965651925.1 uncultured bacterium
AAGGCGGCGCTGCCGCCGGCGTGAAATCGAGGCTGTTAGGCTGTTAGGCTGTTAGGGTTCGGAGGTGGGTGCGCGAGCACAACCCTCCGACCCCTAACAGCCAACAGCCTAGCAGCCTAACTGCCTGTCCTACGCGCGCTCGAGAACCGTCGCCGCGCCCTGCCCCATGCCGCCGCAGATCGTCGCCAGGCCGTAGCGACTGCCGCGGCGGCGCATCTCGAGGGCGAGCGTGCCGACCAGGCGCGCGCCCGAGGCGCCGACCGGATGGCCGAGCGCGCACGCCCCGCCGTTGACGTTGATGCGTTCCGCGGCCTCGGCCGGCAGGTCGAACTCGCGCATCAGCGCGATCGGCGCGCACGCGAACGCCTCGTTGGCCTCGATCACCTCGAGGTCCGTCATCGCCAACCCTGAGCGCTCGAGCGCCCGGTGCGTCGCCGGAATCGCGGAGTAGATCAGATCGCGCGGGTCGCACGCGCCGGTGGCGATGGTGTGGATCGCCGCCAGCGGCTCGAGGTCGCGTCGCTCGGCCTCGGCGCGCGACATGACCAGGCAGACCGCGGCGCCGTCGGCCTGTCCCGAGGCCGCGGCCGCCGTGATGCGGCCGTCGGGCCGGTAGAGCGGCTGCAGCGCGGCAATCCGTTCCAGTGAGGTGTCGGCGCGTGGCCCCTGGTCGCGATCGAACAGCCGGCGCTCGCCCTCGGGCGTCACGCCCTCGACCGGCACGATCTCCTCGGCGAAGCGCCCCGCCTCCTGCGCGGCGATCGCCAGGCGGTGGCTGCGCAGCGCCCACGCGTCGAGCTCGGCGCGCGTGATCGCGTATCGGTCGCACAGCCGCTCCGCGCCCTGGCCGCCGTTCAGCTCGATCGGATTGATGCGCTCCATCATCTTCGGGTTCGGATTCATCGCCGCCAGCATGTGGCCGCCCTCCCGGATGATGGCGTCCATGTCCATCCCGTCCTTGATCACCGGGATGCGGAAGTGCGTCATGCTGTCGAGCCCGCCGGCGAGATAGATGCGGCCGAGGCCGCACTGCACGCTCATCGTCGCGATGTGCACCGACATCATCGCCGTCGTGCACGCGCGCTCGACGCTCAGGCCGGTGACGTGCGGCGGGAAGCCGGCGAGAAACGGAATCGCCGTGCCCGGATGCGCCTGCTCGCCCATCATCTCGACCGCGCCGAGGATCACGCCGTCGACGTCACCGGCGTCGACGCCGCTGCGCCGCAGCACCTCGTGCAGCACGATCGTCGCGAGGTCGTCCGAGCGCACGGCACGGAACCACCCGCGTTGCGGATCGGCCTTGCCGAACGGCGTCCGCACATAGCCGACCAGTACCGCCTCGCGTTCAGCGCTCATCGGTCACCCCCCGGTTCCGAAAGGCCACAGATGAACACAGATGGCCACGGATGGCCACGGCGAGCGATCGCGGGATTGAGCTGTCAGCGGTCGGCCGCGAGCCGACCGCTACGCCCTCAGAAACGCCAGCAGGCGCGCGTTCACCACGTCGGGCCGCTCCTGATGCACGAAGTGGCCGGCGTCGGGGACGACGAGCGTCTCGAGCCCGGCGGGGAACATCGCTTCGAGTCCGTCGAGCAGCTCGAGGCCGATGCAGCCGTCGCGGGCGCCGTGCACGTACAGCGTCGGCACCGATATCGGTTCGAGCTGCGTGCGGCCCTGCTGCTCGGCGAGCTCGGGACGTTGCAGGGCCGGGTTCAGCGTCTGCCGGTAGTACCCGAGCGCCGCGGCGACGACGCCGGGCTCGCGGAACGTCGCCTTCAGCGCCGCCATCTCCTCCGCCGGCCACTCCCACCCCGGTGACCAGTCCCGCCACAGCCGCTCGAGGAACCGGAAGTCGTCGTGCGCCAGCGCCATCTCGGCGAGCGGCGTCTGGAAGAAGAACATGTACCAGGAGCGCCGCTGCTGGTCGTAGCTGGTGAGGAACGCCTGCGGCAGCGCCGGCCCGTGCGGCACGGCGGCGGTGATCAGCCGGCGGACGCGCGTCGGGGCGAGGATCGCGGCGCCATGGGCGGCGACCGCGCCCCAGTCGTGCCCGAATACCACCGCCTGCTCGCTGCCGAGTGCCTCGATCAGCGCCACCGCATCCTGCGCGAGCGCGGCGCTCTGGTAGGGGCCGTCGGCGGGGACCTCGCTCGGCGCGTAGCCGCGCATGTATGGCGCGACGGCGCGGAAGCCGGCGGCGGCGAGCGCCGGCAGCTGGTGGCGGAACGAGCGGGCCGTGTCGGGGAAGCCGTGCAGGCAGAGCACCAGCGGGCCCTCGCCGGCCTCAAGCGTCGCAAAGCGCAGCCCGTTGGCGCGCACCTCGCCGCGGCGGATCTCGCTCATTGCTGTCCTCCCGCGCCGCGCCGCGGCGCTGTCCCGTGCGTCCCGGCGCCGCCGAACGCTGTGAGAGAACAGCGGAGCGGGCGGGATTTGAACCCGCGGTACCCTTTTGGGGTACACACGCTTAGCAGGCGTGCGCCTTAGACCACTCGGCCACCGCTCCGTACCGAGAACAACTGGACGTTCCGGTGATTCGGAAGGCCGTTCGATACCATGGGCCATCGCCGCATGCCAGCCGCCACCCGGCGGAAGCCGCTGCGGGGTCATCCGGAATCGCCAGCCGCGCGAAGGCGCGAAGGCTGCGAAGTGGAGTCGCCCCGGCTTCGCATCCCCCGCGCCTTCGCGGCTAGAAGCGCCCGGCCGCCGGCGACGCCAGCGTCGGCGTCGCGGTCGGCGCCACGTACTGGATTGCGTTCTCCAACTCGACCTCGGCGAGCAGGTCGCCGGTGTCGCACTGGAAGGTCTGGACGAGCAGCGAGTACGTGCCGGGGGTCGGTGCGGCGGGAATCGTCTGCACCAGCGCCGTGGCCGGGTCGGCATCGGCGTACTGCGTCAGCACCGGGCGCAGCGCGCCGAGTTTGACCTGCAGCTCGGCTTTCGTGTTCCCGCCCGTGCACAGCCGCGCGCCGGTGTCCTGCAGCACGAGGGTGCCGGGACAGCCGGGACACGACTCGGCGAACGTGCGTCCGCCCTGCGCGACGATCAGCGGCGTCGGCACCGGTGTGCCGTCGAGCAGCCAGGTGAGCTGCGGCTCGGGGTACACGATGGCGTCGTGCATCGTCAGGCGCGCGAGCTCCTGGCCGGTCGCGCAGTCGTAGGTCTGAATCCTGAGGTCGTACGTCCCGCTCTGCTGCGCGCCCGGGATGCGCCGGATCAGCGCCTCGGTGGTCAGCGCATCGAAGTCCTGCTCGATCGACAGCGGCTGAGGGAAGTCGACCTGCAGGGTCGCCTTGTTGGTGCTCGAACACAGACGGCCACCGGTGTCGACGAGCACGAGATCCTGCGCGCAACCGGGACAGGGCTGATTGAAGTCCATGCCTCCGGCCGGAACCGTGATCTGCGAGCGCATTTCGCCGTTGAGCCGCCAGAACAGCGCCGGCGTTGCCGTCGGCGTCGGGCTCGCGGTGACGGTCGGCGTCGCCGTCGAGGGCGCCGACTGCGCACAACTGCCGTCGCAGCCGAGCGCATTCGCGACCCGGCCCGCATCTCCCCGGTTGCCCGTCGACGTGCCGCCGGTGCCGCCGGCCCCCGCCGCGAACGTCGAGTCACTGCACGTCACGACCACCCCGCCGCTGCAGACGATGGCGATGCTCGGCCCGCCGCCGCCGCCCCCTCCGTGGCCGCCTTGACCGCCGGCGCCGCCGGCACCGCCGCGCGCGCCGTCGACTGAATCGTCCTCGTGGCTGCCGCCGGCGCCGCCGGCACCGCCGGCACCGCCCGCGCCGCCGGCGCCGGCCGTGCCGCCGGTGCCGCCGGTCGACGTCGTCAGGTGGGTGTTCACGATCGAGACCGATTGCGTGCTGCCGCCGCTCACCCAGATGGCGAAGGAGCCGCCGGCCCCACCGCCGCCACCGGCGCCGCTGCCGCCACAGCCGCCGGCCCCGCCGCCACCGCCGCCACCGCCGTAGCTGTCGCAGTCGTTGTTGCCGCCGCCGCCGCCCGCGCCGCCGCCGCCGCCGCCGCCGGGCGCGCCGGCCGTGCCGTTCACGCCCGCCGCCGGCGTGTACGCCGCCGCGGCGGCACCGAAGTTGCCGCCGCCCGCACCGTTCGTGCCCTGGGCGCCGGTTCCGCCGCCGCCGCCGCCGGTCGCCGCGGACGCGTTCGAGCATCCCTGGCCGCCGGTGCCGCCGCTACCGCCCGTCGCGCCGCCGCTGCCGGAGTTGCCGCCGCCGCCGCTGCCGGAATTCGTGTCGCAGGAGCCGCCGGTACCTCCGTTGCCGCCCGATCCGGAGCTGCCACTCGGGCACGTGAGGGATCCGGCGCCGCTGCCGCCGCTCGCGCCACTGCAACTGTCACAGAACGCGCCGCCCGGGTACTCGCAGCCGTTGCCGCCCTCACCGCCGCCTCCGCCACCGGCGCCCTGCGTGCCCGGCTGCCCGACACCGCCGCCGCCGCCGCGTCCGGCGCTCACCGTACACCCGCTGATCGTCACGTTCGTCGCGTTGATCAGCCGGATGCCGTACGACGAGCCGCCGGGGCTGCCGAACACGCCGCTGTCGGCCTCGGGACCGTCGGCGGCGACGATCTGCAGATCGACGAGGCGGACGTCGCTGACGGTGTCGCCCTCGATGGCCGTCCAGCCATCGCTCACGCCGCTGGCGTCGATGACCGTTACCGAGCCGTCCTTGATCCAGCCCGCCGCGCTGTTGTAGCCGCCGTCGACCGTGATGCCGCTGGCGAGCTCCAGCGCCTCTGCGTAGGTGCCGCCGTCGATGCACACCGCCGTCGCGCCCGTGCCGACCGCCGTGTAGATGGCGGCCTGGATGGTCTGCATCGGCTCATCCTTGGTGCCGGGATAACTGTCGCTGCCCAGCGTTGCCGAGACGTAGATCACGTCGGCGGCGACATGCGTCGGTGTCGGCGTGAACGGCACGCACTGCCCGGTGGCGAGGTCGCAGGTCGCATCGGCGACCAGCGTGCACGTGCCGCACGACTCGACCGCGGCGAAGCAGCCGGCCACCGGCGTGGCGCACTGACAGCAGTTCATCGGGCCGGCCGGCGTCGGTGTCGCGCGCAGCGTCGGCGTCAGGGTCGCCGAGGCGGTCGGCGACACCGACGGCACCGCCGTGTGCGACGGCCCCGGCGTCGGCGTGAACGTCGGCTGCGGCGTCAGCGCCAGGTAGATGCCGACCGGCAGCAGCGCGGGGTGCGTGCCGGTGTTGTCGAGCGTCTTGTCGGTGATCTGTGTCACCGAGTAGCCGTTCGTCGTCGACGGCGTCGTCATCGACACCGTCGCGATGCAGTCGCTGGTCAGCACCTGTTGCGCGCTCCACGTCGCGACGATGTTCGAGCTCTCCGGAAACTGGTTGGGCAGGCTCGGATCGACGACCTGCACCTGGAAGTCCGCCTCGGATCCGGCGCCGGTGCCGGCGAACTGCACGAAGCCGTACGGCGGCAGGTCCTGGCTGACGGGCAGGTCGGTCCCGCCATTCTCGTCGAGATCGAAGCCGTTGCCGCCCAGCAGACCGGATTCCGCATCGGCCGGCTGCACGGTGATGCTGAGCGGATTGGGAGTGTAGTTCGTGAACGTCAGCACCAGGCCGCGGCAGTCGATGTTCGAGCTCGCGCCGGCATTGAAGCCGGCCCAGCCGTTGGTCGCGTTGAAGAAATCGTGCGGCGTGGCGCCGTTGGCGAACACGTCGCTCGTGATCGCCGCCTGCGTCGGGTGGCCGTCGATGCCGTACTTGTTGAACAGCCCCGCCGCGTCCTGCGTGGCGGCGACCAGTGTCTCCACCCACTGCGCCCACGTGTCATAGCCGGACAGCCCCTGGGCATCCGCCTGCGCCAGCTGCCGATAAAGGCTGTACTTCGCCGGCAGCAGTGTCTGCATCGTCGCGACCGCGTACCCGGCGGCGGCGGCGTCGAACAGCGCCGCTTCCTGCGCCGGATCGAAGCCGAGCGCATCCGGTGTATTGACCTCGGCGGCCAGCGACGCGACGCGCTGCATCTTCGGCCAGTCGGTGAGGATCACGCCTTCCTGCGTGGCGAGGGCCTCGACGACGACGCCGAAGCGGCTCGCCAGCTCGGTGTAGAGCTCGTCGACGCTGGCGGTGAACGGCGAGCTGAGCACGCCCGGCTGGGCGGCCTCGGCGGCGTTCACCGCGGTTTCCATCAGGTTCGCGACCACCGAGCTCGCCGGGCCGAGGGCGGACAGCACGGTGTAGACGACCCCGTTCACCACCGCGCCGGCGATCGCCTTCACCTGGTCGCCGTCGTCCATCGCCGCATCGAGAATGAGCTGCTGCAACTGCTCGGTGTTCTCGAGGAACACCTCGCTGAAGAACGCGTTGTACTCGACGTACAGCTTCTGCACGGTCTGCGCGGCGGTGAGCTCGGCGTTCAGCTGATCGATGACGGCGTCGAACGCCGCCGGCGACACGCCGCAGCTCGCCGCCTCGTAGCGGCTGAGGTCGAGCTGATACGCGCTCAACGGCGCGGTGAGGTTCCTGTACTCGCAGCGCACGCCGGCATTGACCTGGCCGCCGCCGAGCTCGCACGTGATGCCGAGGTCGAGATGCTGCGCGTCGTTCACGCACGCGTAGGCCGTCGCCTCCTCGCCCGCGAACTGCGGGAAGCCCTCTGCCAGCAGCGCGAGGATGCCGCGCATCGGATAGCTCGGCCAGGGATGCCACTGCGCGCCCTCGCTCGCGTCGTTGGGGCCGAACGCGACCGCGGTCGCCGCGGGCGTGTCGCCGACGACGTAGAGGGTGCCGGGATCGAAGCCGTTGCGCAGCTGTGCGGTGTCGGGATCCCAGCGCCACTGCTGGATCGCGTCCGGTTGCGGATCGAGGAGCGCGGTCGTCACCGTGCCCGGGCCGGGCAGATAGCTGAGCACGAGCTCGTTGCCGATGCCGCTGTAGAGCGGCCCGCCGCTGCCCGGCGTCTGCACCTGCCAGAGCTGTCCGCTGGCGAGCGTCAGCGTGCCACCGGACGACGACTGCGCCGGCGATACGAGCTGCGCGAGCCCGACTGTCGTGCCGGGCGCGACGGCGTTGTTCGTCACCGTCAGCGCCAGCGGCTGCTGGCCGTTCTGGCTCAAGCCGCTGACCAGATAGAACCAGGCGGGCATGCCGCCGGTGCTCGTCGTGACCGGGAACGCGTCGACGCGGCGGAACGAGCGGAAGTCGGTGGGCCGCGGCCGCGGCGTCGCGGTTGGCGTTGCGCTCGGCGTCGCCGGCGAGGCCGGCGGGGCGGGCGTGCGCGACGGCGTCACGGTCGCGCGCGTCGCGGTCGGCGACGGCCGCGGGCGGGAGTCGTCGTCATCGCTGCAGCCGGCGAGCAGGATGGCGAGCAGCACCAGCGCACACAACCCCGCGCCGCCCTGCGCCGCGCCCGCCTGTCTGCAGCCATTCCGTCCCCGGCTCGCGATCGCCATTCCGCCGCCCTCCTCTTTCCACACATGCCCGTTGCGATCTGTTGATGCTCGCCGCGCCGTCCGCCGGCCGATCGACGACCGCCGGACGGTGATCCACTTTTCCAGTGACCACCCGGGGGCGCCCGCGGTGTACGCAATGTCCCCGGCCGGCGCAACGCCAACTTGACCCCCTCCGGGACCGCTGTTAGGCCCGGTCGCCGTATGTCGAGCCACACCGCGCGCGCGCGCGGCCTCGCGGCGCTCGCGCTGCTCGTCCTGCTGCTCGCGCTGGCGCCACCGGCCGCGGCGCGTCCGTACGCCGAGCGTGTCCGCGAGACGATCCTGCCGAACGGCCTCAAGCTCATCCTGCTCGAGGACCACAAGGCGCCGGTAGTCGTCTTCCAGCTCTACTACCGCGTCGGTTCGCGCAACGAATCGCTCGGCCACACGGGCCTGTCGCACATCCTCGAGCACATGATGTTCAAGGGCACGAAGACCGTCGGGCCCGAGGAGTACAGCCGCATCATCCAGCGCAACGGCGGGCGCACGAACGCGTTCACCTCGCAGGACTGCACGACGTACTTCGCGACCATGGCGAGCGACCGGATCCACGTCGTCATCGAGCTCGAAGCCGATCGCCTCGCGAACCTCGCCGTCACCGGCGAGCAGTTTCTCCCCGAGCGCGACGTGATCATGGAGGAGCGCCGGCTGCGCGTCGACAACAACCCCGTCTCGGCGCTCTTCGAGCAGCTCGCGGCGACGGCGTACGCCGCCCATCCGTACCAGTTTCCGATCATCGGCTGGATGTCGGACATCGCGCAGACGCAGCTCGCCGACGTGCTCGGCTATCACCGCACGTACTACGTGCCGAACAATGCGTTCGCGGTGGTGGTCGGCGACTTCGACAGCGCCGCCCTGATCGACACCGTGGCCGAGGCGTTCGGCGACATCCCGCGCGGCCCGCTGCCGCCCGCGGTGCGCGCCGTCGAGCCGCCGCAGAGCGGCGCCCGGCGCGTCGAGCTGAAGCGCCCCGCGCAGCTGCCGTTCGTCGCCATGAGCCATCACGTGCCGAACCTGCACAGCCCCGATGCCGCGGCGCTCGAGGTGCTCGCCGGCGTGCTGTCGGGCGGCGACAGCGCCCGCCTGCACCGCGAGCTCGTCTACCGCCGCCGCCTCGCGCGTGCCGCCGGTGCGAGCTACGACTACACGGCAATCGATCCGAGTCTGTTCACGCTCTACGTCCAGCCGCTGCCGGGACAGTCGGCGGCGGCCGCCGAGCGGGCGCTCGCCGACGAGATCGAGCGCGTGCGCGAGGCGGCGCCGTCCGCGGCCGAGCTCGAGCGGGCGAAGAACGGCATGGAGTCGGGCTTCGTGTTCGCGCAGGACTCGCTCTTCTATCAGGGCATGCTGCTCGGCGAGTACGAGCTGAGCGGCGACTGGCGGCGCATCGACGAGTACCTGCCGGCGGTGCGCGCGGTGACGCCGGCCGACGTGCGGCGCGTGGCGCGCGCCTATCTCTCGTCCGAGAACCGCACCACCGCGGTGCTGATTCCCGACCCGCCGGTCGCGGGCGGCCCCGGCGACGCGGTGCCGATGGGGCCGATGAACTGATGCGTGCCGTCGCCCGTCTCGCCGTCGCGCTCGCCGCGGCGCTGCTCGTCGTGTCGCGACCCGCCGCCGCACTCGGGCCCGAGGTCGCCCAGGAAGTGCTGCCCAACGGCGCGACGCTGCTCGTCTCCGAACAGCGTGCCGTGCCGCTCGTGCTCATCCGCGTGCTCGTCGACGCCGGCTCGCGGCGCGATCCGGCGGGGCAGGGGGGCCTCGCGAACCTCACCGCCGACCTCCTCACCGAGGGCACGGCGACGCGCAGCGCCGAGACGGTGAAGGAGGCGATTGATTTCATTGGCGCCGATCTCGGTGCCGGCGCCGACCAGGATTACGCGATGCTTTCGCTGCGTGTGCTGCGCAAGGATCTCGACGCCGGCCTCGACCTGCTCGCCGACGTGCTGCTGCGCCCCGCGTTTCACGGCGACGAGCTCGCGCGTCGGCGCGAGGCGGTGCTCGCCGCGATCCGCAGCGACGAGGACAATCCCACCACCGTGGCGCAGAAGGCGTTCCAGCGCGCGCTGTACGGCGACACCCCGTATGGCCATCCGGTCTCGGGTACGCTCGAGACCGTGCGCGGCCTGACGCGCGACGACGTGCGCCGCTTCTACCAGCGCCACTACGGCCCCGGCGGCGCGGCGGTGGTCGTCGTCGGCGACCTGTCGCTCGCCGAAGCGCGGGCGGCGGTGGCGCGCGCGTTCGCCGGCTGGCATGGCGAGCCGCCGCCGCCGTTCGTCTATCCGCCGTTCACGCCGCCCGACGGCGAGCGCCTGCGCCTCGAGCGGCCGGTGACGCAGGCCGGCATCGTGCTCGGCCATCTCGGCATCGCGCGCGAGAACCCGGACTACGAGGCGCTGTCGGTGATGAACTACCTGCTCGGCGGCGGCGGCTTCTCGTCGCGGCTGATGGACACGATCCGCACGCAGGCCGGCCTGGCGTACTCGGTCGCCAGCTTCTTCGCCGCGAGCAAGTCGCCCGGGCCGTTCGAGATCGTCATGCAGACGAAGAACGCCTCGGTCGCCGATGCGATCGCCAAGGCACGCGAGCAGGTCGTCCGCCTGCGCGACACGGAGATCAGCACGGACGAGCTCGAGGAGGCGCAGCGCTACCTGACCGGCAGCTTCCCGCTGCGCCTCGACAGCAACGCGAAGATCGCCGACTTCATCGCGCAGACCTGGTTCTACGGCCTCGGCACCGACTACGCCGACGTGTACATCCGCCGCGTCAACGCGGTCACCCGCGCGGACGTGCAGCGCGTCGCCCGCCAGTATCTGCACCCCGAGCGCTTCATCGAGGTGGTCGTCACCGACGGCGAAGCCGGCGACAACGGCGCCCCGGTCCCGCCGCCCGCGCCGCCGCCGCGGCACTGAAGCGTGCTCGCGCCGTCATGGCGACCGAGGGCGGTTGCGCACCTGGGGGCGCAGCAGGCGTGCTGAGGTGCGGAAGTGCGGAGGTGCGGAGGTGGCCGCCACGCACCGCCCTGCGGGATTTCGAACCGCCTCGCATCGACTCCCCTCTCCCAATGTCCAGGTCCCCTCTCCCTGCGGGAGCGGGTCAGGGTGAGGGAGGTGCGACGCCCGCTCGTCTCGCGCCTGCCTGCACCTCCCGGTCGGCCGCGCGACGCAGCGCGCCCCGCGCGCCGACCGCCGCGCAGCCATCCGCCGGGCGCACTCGCCGCCCCGGCGCACAGCCGACACGGCCTCCGGCAGCGCGCAACCGCTCCGAGCCCGGGGCGTACCGCTGGCTCGCGCCGCTCGCCGTCGTGCTGACGGCGTTCGCGGTGTACGCCAACAGCCTCGCGAACGGCTTCGTCTGGGACGATCCGATCATCCTCGAACGCCAGCTCGTCGTCTTCCGCGATGTCGGCGACGTGCTGCTGCCGCCGCGCGACATCCCGCAGTTCAGCCCCGACTACTACCGCCCGCTGACCATCGCGACGTACCTGCTCGACCGCGCCGCCGGCGGCGGGTCGCCGTTCCCCTTCCATCTGTCGGTCGTGCTGGCGCACGCCGCCGCGGCGCTGCTCGTCTGGGCGCTCGCCGCGCAGCTGCTCGCGCCCGCGCCGGGCGCCGCCGGCGGCGCGCTCGTCGCCGGGCTGCTCTTCGCCGTGCATCCGATCCACACCGAGTCGGTTGCCTGGGCGGCCGGGCGCTCCGACGTGCTGGCGACGCTCTTCCTCCTCGCCGCGCTGGTCGCACACGCGCGCGCGCCGTGGACGTGGGCGCGCAGCGCGCTCGTCGGCGGCGCCGCCGCGCTGGCGCTCGGCGCAAAGGAGATCGGCGTCGCGCTCGTGCCACTGCTGCTGCTGTGGGACGTGCTCGTGCGCCCGCGCCGGCGGACGGTGGCGGAGTGGCTGCGCGGCTACACCGGCGTCGCCGTCGCCGGCCTCGTCTACGTCGCGCTGCGCCGCGCCACGCTCGGCGAGACGATCGGCACCGCATCGGGCATCGAGCCCGTGCAGCGCACGCTGCTCGAGGTGGTCGCGGCGCTCGGCACCTATGTGCGCCTGCTGCTCTGGCCGTGGCCGCTCAACGCCTACATCGACGTGCTGCCGGTGACGCCGCTGCCGCTCGTCGCCGCGGCGGTGTTCCTCGTTGCGCTCGCTGCATCGGCCTGGCGCTGGCGGCGGACGCGCGACGGCCTGCCGCTCTTTGCGCTGCTGTGGATCGCGCTCACGCTCGGGCCGTCGCTGGCGATCTTGTGGAAGATCCCCGACGCGCCGCTCGCCGAGCGCTATCTGTACCTGCCGTCGGCCGGCGGCTGCCTGCTCGCCGGCGTGCTCGTCGCGCGCGCCGCGGCGCGGTCACGCGCCGCCGCGCGCGTCATCGCCGCGGCCG
>CBFGUK010000144.1:0-11844 GCA_965651925.1 uncultured bacterium
CATCCCGTTCCAACCGCGCTACCCTGCCGCGCGGCGATGGCGGGGCGGACGGGGACGGCGCGAACGGGGACGGCGGCGCGGCTGGCGCGGGCGCGGCTGCGCGGCGAGGGCCGGCGCCGGGTGGTGCGGCCGACACCGGCGCCGCCCGGCTGGCGCGACTGGGCGCTGGCCGGTGTCGAGGCGCTGGCGCTCGGCGGCGCGGCGCTGGTCGCGGTAATCGCCGCGCTCGGCCGCTTCGCCGACTGGTTCGTCGGCGCCGGGTTGTGGCGCCACCTGCTGCCGTTTGCCGGCGCCGTGCTGGCGCTGGCGCTCACGCTCGGCGGTCTCCTGTGGCTCTGGCTGCGCTGGCGCGCGGCGCTCGTCGCCCGCGTGCCGTGGGCGGCGCCGGCACTGGCGCTCGCCACCGTCGGCGCGGCGGCCGGGGTCGCGCTGCAGCCGGCCTTCGCGCGCGATCTGCAGCACCTCCAGGCGCTCGTCGGCGGCCAGGCCGCGGCGGAACGCGCGGCGATCGCCCATCAGGTGTTCGCCGCCTACCGGCGCGCCGACCGCGCCGCGCTGGAGCGCATGTTCACGCGCGCCGCGCCGTTCCGTCCGGTGATCGGCGAGGCGGCCGACGCGTTCGACCTCGACCCCGATCTGCTGATCGGCCTCGCGGCGACCGAATCCTCGTTCCGCCCGCGACGCAGCCGCGATGGCGGTCAGGGCCTGTTCCAGATCACGGCGCCGCCGCGCGCCGCGCTCGACGCCACGCGCGCGGCGCTCGGCCGGGCGTTCGTCGATCCCGCCGCCGATCGCGACAACGCCTTCCTCGGCGCCGCGACACTGCGGCGCTACCTCGACGAGATGCGCGGCGATCTCTTCCTCGGCCTGCTCGCCTACAACATCGGTCCCGCCAACGGCGGCCTGCGCGCCATCATGCAGCACTACGGAGCGCGCGACTTCGTCACCATCCAGCCCTATCTCCAGGCGCTGCCGCGCGATTACCCGATCCGCGTCCTCTCCGCCGCCCTCGCCCACCGCCTGTGGCGCCAGGAACAGCGCCTGCCGCGCTACGAGGAGCGCGACAACGCACGCCGCATCCAGGCGGCCGGCATCCCCGGGCTCGACTGATTCGCGGGGCCCGGGCGGCGCCGACACGTCCAGCCTGCGCCGCGGCGCGTTGCTCGCGCTGGAAATGTTGGCCGCCCTCACCCTGACCCTCTCCCCTGACGGGAGAGGGGACCCGAAAGGCAACGGTCGTCCGCGGCGCGGCGGGAGCCGCGCCCTCCAGCGGTCGCACCGCCTCGTGGCGGCCGCATGAGGTGACGCGCGTCCGCGGCCGCGCGGAAGCGCGGCCCTCCAGCGCGTCTCGCAATGTTGCGAAGTACCCCGCTTCACACGCGGCCGTGCGCGCACCGGAACGTCCGATTGCACTCGGGCGGCGCGCCGCGTATGCGGCGCGGACATGGAGGAGACGGGCATGGCGCAGTCGACCCGCGGCACCTGGCTGACGATCTGCGCGCTGTGCTTCGCGGCGCTCGCCGTCTCCAACCTGCTCAAGCCGCTGCAGGTCGGCGGCGCGCAGACCGGATTCGTCTTCTTCGGCACGCGGCTGAGCGGCACCGCCAATCTCATCGCCGGGCCGCTGTTCGGGCTCTTCCTCGCCGTCTACGCGTGGAGCATCTGGCACATGCGCCGCCTCGCGCTGCCGCTCGGGCACGCGTATGCGACCTGGGTGATCGTCAACCTGCTGCTCTGGAGCATGAACGATCCGACGCCGAAGACGCCGGCCTACCTGCTGTTCGGTGTCGTCTATGCCGTCGTCGCCGTCGGCGTGTCACTCGGCGCGGCGATCACGCTGACGCGCCGCAAGGCCGAGCTGCGCTGAGCGTGCGGCGTTCGCGGCGGCAGATTCCGCCCCCGGCCATTCTCGCCATCGCGCTCGCCAGCGCGATCGCGATCGGCGGGCTGCTGCTGCGCCTGCCGATCGCGCACGCGGGCGCGCCACTCGGCTGGCTCGACGCGTTCTTCACCGCCACGTCGGCGGTCTGCATCAACGGTCTCGCGGTCGTCGACATCAGCCATCGCTTCACCACCTTCGGGCAGGTGGTGATCCTGGTGCTCATCCAGATCGGCGGGCTCGGCATCATGACGATCAGCACCGTCGTGCTCGCCGCGCTCGGCCAGCGGCCGGGCACCGTGATGCGCGAGCTGCTGCGCGGCTACGCCAGCCATCGGACGCTGCGCGCCGGCGACCTGTTCCGCACCATCGTGCTGGTGACCTTCGCCATCGAGGCGGTCGGCGCGCTGCTGCTCCTGGTCGCGTTCCAGGCCGAGATGCCGCTGCCGCGGGCGCTGTGGATGGCGGTCTTCCACGCCGTGTCCGGCTTCTGCAACGCCGGCTTCGCGCTGTGGCCGGACAGCCTCGTGCGCTACGCCGACCACCCGCTGGTCAACGTGACGATGATGCTGCTGATCATCGCCGGCGGCATCGGCTTCGTCGTCCTCGTCGAGGTGCGCAACTGGGTCCTGCGGCGGCGCGACCACAACGATCTGCCGCTGCGCCCGTCGCTGCACACGCGCGTCGTCCTGGTCGGGACGCTGGTCGCGGTTGCCGGCGGCGCCCTTGCCGTGTTCGTGCTCGAGGCCGGCAACGCGCTCGCCGGCCGGACACTCGGCGAGCGGCTCTTGATCGCGACTTTTCAATCTGTCAGCGCTCGCTCCGCCGGTCTCAACACGATCGACATCGCCTCCCTGACCAACGCGACCCTGGTGATCCTCATGCTGCTCATGTTTGTCGGCGCCGGCCCCGGATCGATGGGCGGCGGCATCAAGATCACCACCGCGGCGAGCCTGCTGGCGCTCGTCCGCCACCGCCTGCGGGGCAGCCGCGAGCCGCGGCTGTTCGGCCGTGCCGTCGGCGACGCGACGCTGCAGCGCGCCGTCGTGCTCACCACGCTGGCGGTGTTCGTCATCCTCGCGGCCGCGGTGGTGATCGAGATTCTCGACATCGGCCGCGGTGCCGCCCTCGAGGCGCGCAGCATCTTTCTGCCGGTGATGTTCGAGATCGTCTCGGCGTTCGGCACGGTCGGCCTGTCGATGAACTTCACGCCGGTCCTGACCGACGGCGCGAAGCTGGTCGTCATGGTGCTCATGTTCGCCGGCCGCCTCGGCCCGCTGTGGCTGATGGACTTCTTCCAGCACCTGCCGCCGCCGCCGCCGGTGCGGCACGCGCCGGAAGAGCTGATGGTGGGCTGATGGCGCAGCGCCGGGTGGCGGTCATCGGCCTGTCGGCCTTCGGCGAGACGCTCGTGCACGAGCTCGTCCGGCGGCGCGTGCGCGTGCTCGCGGTCGACCGCGATCCGCTGCGCGTCGACGCGCTGCGCGAGGTCGCCGACGAGGCGGTGATCGCCGACGCGACGGACAAGCGGGCGCTCGAGGCGCTGCGACTCAACGATTACGACGCCGTCGTGCTGTCGCTCGGCTCGACGCTCGACGCCAGCCTGCTCGCGGTGCTGCACCTGCGCGACCTGCGCATCCACCCGATGATCGCCAAGGCGACGAGCGAGGAGCATCGTCGCCTGCTGCTGCACCTCGGCGTCGAGGAGGCGATCTTCCCCGAGGCCGACATGGCGCGCCGCGTCGCGCACACCCTCGGCACGCCGGGCCTGCTCGACACCGTGCAGCTCGGTCCCGACATCGCCGTGGTCGAGGCGGCGCCGGAGCGCGACCTCGTCGGCCACAGCCTCGCCGACCTCAATCTCCGCCAGCGCTTCGGCATCAACGTCGTCGCCGTGCGCGACGAGCTGCGCAACGAGACGATGGTCAACCCCGACCCGAGCCTGCGGATCACCGATTCGCACGTGCTGATCGTGCTCGGTACCTCCGACGCGATCGAACGCTTCAGCCGGCGCGCCTCGTGACGAAGGAGCCCGACATGGATCCGACCGCCCCCGCCCCGGACGGCGCGCCGGGCGGCACCGGCCCCGCCACGCCGCCCGAGCCCGCCCCACCGGCCGAATCGCCCAGGCCCGAGCCGCCGAGGCCCGAGCCGCCGAAGGCCGAACCGCCGAAGGCCCAACCGCCGAAGACCGAACCGCCGAAGGCCGAGCCACCGAAAGCTGAACCACCGAAGGCCGAGCCGCCGAAGGTCGAACCGCCGAAAGCCGAGCCCCCGAAGGCCGAGCCGCCGCGGCCAATTGAACCGCCGAAACCGGAGCCGCCCAGACCGCCGGCACCGCTCGAACCGCCGGCGCCGGTCGCGCGTCCCGTTCCACCGGCGACGCCTGCCACCCCGCCATCGCCCGCGTCGCCGGCGTCACCGGCGAGCCCTCCGGCAGCGCCGCCGCCGGCACCGCCGCCCGCGGCACCGCGCGACGCCGCGACACCGCCGCCTCCCGTGCCGCCGGCACGTGCGGCCGCGGCCGCACCGGCAGTGCCGGCGCGCCGCCGCTCGGTCTGGCGGCTGCTGCGCAGCCTGCTCACGTTCGGCTTCGCGCTCGCGACGCTCAGCACGCTGGTGCTCGCCTTCGCGCTCTACCTCGCCGCCACCGGCCGCAACCTGCCGATGCTGCGCGGTGTCGTCAGCCTGATCGGCCGCGCCGTCGACGGGCAGCGCACCACCGCGCTCGCGGCGCGGCTCGAGCTGCGTCCCGGCGAGCGCGCGCTCGGCGGCGAGACGACGCTCACCGTGCAGGCCGCGGGCGGTCCACGCGAACGCCTGTACTTCCTGCTCAACGAGGGCCTGCGCGTGCGCGGCGCCTGGCACGAGGACGAGGCCGGCACGCGCACCGCGCTCCCGCTGCTGCGGCTGTGGCTGCTGACGATCGTCGACCTGCCCGAGGCGCTCGCCGACGGCGCCGAGACGCGCGTCACGATCGCCTACGACGGCACGCTCGGCGCCGGGGTTGCGAACAGCGGCGCGGTGCTCGAACCCGACGACGTCGTCCTCACGGCGGCCGATTTCTGGTACCCCGCCGACGTGCAGGGCGCGTTCGCCGCCGACGTCGAGATCGCCCTGCCCGCCGACCTGACGCTGGTGCACAACGGCCGCGAGGAGCAGCGCATCGTCGCCGGCACGCAGGCGCGGGTGCGGTTTGCGAGCGAACGCCCGGTCACCGGCCTGGCGCTCGTCGCCGGGCGCTACACCGCGCACGAGCGCACCGTCGACGGGCAGACGTTCCGCGTCCTGCTGCCGCCCGAGGCGTCGTTCGATCCCGCCCGGCTGCTCGGCGAGCTCGCTGGCGCCGAGCGCGGCCTGGCGGGCCATTTCGGCCCGTCGGGCTTCTCCGGCTCGACGCTGTTCATCTCGCGCCGCCTGACGCGCGCGTTCAACGACGGCAGCGGCCTGCTGGGCATTCCGCCGCGCTATTTCCACGACGGCCGCTACGGCTACGAGATCGTCGCCCACGAGCTGGCGCACAACTGGTGGGGTGCGACGGTCGCCGAGCGCTGGCTGGCGCCCGGCACCGGCGGCGAGTGGGTTGTCGAGGGCTTCGCGCAGTACGCCGGCTGGCGCGCGGTCGCCGAACGCTTCGGCGAGGCCGCGCGGGTCGAGACGCTGGCGCGCAACTTCTTCGATCCGGCCGCGACCGGCGTGCTCGCCGACATGTCGGTGCTCGACAACGCGCTCGACCCGGAGGCGCGCGCGACGATCTACCAGAAGGGCGGCTGGGTGACGGCGATGCTCGCCACCCAGCTCGGGGCCGAGACGTTCGACGCCGCCGCGCGCGCCCTGCTCGAGGAGCTCCGCTACCGGCCGGCCACCGATGGTGACGTCGAGCGCGTGTTCACCGCCGTCAGCGGCCAGGACCTCGCGCCGTTCTTCGCCGCGTGGGTGCACGGCACGGCGGTGCTCGACCTCGCGCTCGAACCGCAGGACGGCCATGCGGCGGTGCGCGCGCTGCGCGACGCGCCGGCGCCGGCGCCGTTCGCGCTGCGGCGCGACGGCGATGCGGAGGCGCCGGCGCCGGTGACGATCGGCGAGGTGGTGCCGCTCGCCGGCGCGCAGCGCCTGCTGCTCGATCCGCTCGCGGCGACCGCCGACATGTACCGCAGCAACAACGTCCTGCCGCGCGCCGATCACCCGCGGCAGGTGGCGCGCTCGGCGCGCGGCGAGCTGCTCGTCGTCGACGGCGAGCCGCCCGCCTGGGAGCCGGCCACGGTACGCATCGTCGCGCCCGGCGGCGCCACGCTGCACACCTGGCTGTTCGAGCGCGGCCTCGCCGCGCCGGCGCGCTGGAGCGCCGACGGCACGCGCGTGCTGGCGCTCGAGAGCGCGCGCGACGGCCGGCCGACGCTGCTGGCGCTGAACAGCGGCGACGGCAGCCGGCGCACCCTCGGCCACGATCGCATCGCCGCCGCCGATGCCGACGGCACGCTCGTCGCGCGCGACGGCCTGCTGCTGCGCCTCGGCGGCCCGGGCGGCGGCACGGTGCTCATCCGCCACGACGGCGCGCGCATCGTCTCGATCCGCCCGGCACCGGCCGGCGGCGCGATCGCCTACGCGCTGGTGCGCGATCAGACGCTCGAGCTGCGCCTGCTGGCACCGGGCGGCAGCGACAGTCGCGTGCTCTTCACCTGGCCGGCGATGCCGCTGCGCTGGGAGTGGGCACCGGACGGCGCGCGGCTCTTCGCCGCCCTGCCCGGCGACTGGGACTGGCAGCTCTGGGCCGTCCCGGCGGACGGCAGCGCGCCGCGGCGTCTCGTGCACGACGCGGCCCGCATCGTCGCGCTCGCGCCCGCGCCCGACAGCCAGCGCGTCGCGCTCGTCGCCCAGGCGGAGCTCGACGAGCCCGCCGGACGCACCGAGATCATCCTCCTCGACGCGCGCTCACGCGACGTGCGCCGCATCAGCGACGCCGCCACGACGTTCCGCGACGTCACCTGGCTCGACGACGAGACGCTCGCCGTCGTCACCGCCAGCGCGACCGAGCCGGCGATCCCGCAGGCGCGGGTCCTGCAGCGGCTGCGGCTCGCGGACGGGCGGCTGGAAGCGATGTGAGGTCAGGCTGTTAGGCTGAGAGGCTGTTGGCTGTTAGGGGCCGGAATGGCGTAGCGCCGCAGCGGGAACCGCCTCACATCATGCCGGTTCCCGTCACCGGCGCCGGCGCGCTGCGCGGCGCGAGCGACACGCACCTGATGAACAGGCGCCGACGGAGCGGCGCCCTCCAGAGTCGGGCAGCGCCTCCGGACCCCCTAACAGCCTGGCAGCCTAACAGCGTAACAGCCTGCCGCTACGCGCCTTCCCGCGCCCGCGCCACCGCCAGCGTCGGATGCGGCGGCAGGTTGCGCACCTCGTGCGGCACGAGGTCGACGATGTAGTCGACGATGTTGCGCATCGTCACCACGCCGGTGGGCCGGCCGTCGCCGTCGACGAGCGGGATGCGCCGGAAGCCGCCGTCGCTCATCATGTTGAGCGCGTAAGCGATGCCGTCGTCGAGCGTCAGACAGGTGGGCTCCGGCGTCATCACCGCGCCGACCGGCGTCGTGTCGAGCGCGCAGCCCTGATTGACGACGCGGCGCAGCACGTCGCGCTCGGTGAAGATGCCGCGCAGGCGGCCGTCCTCGACGACGAGCACGCAGCCGACGTTGCGCTCACTCATCACCTCCACGGCGCGGCGGATCGACGCGCCGGGGGCCACGCACACCGGCGTGCGCAGCGGCAGCGCGCGGATCGGCCGGTCAGCGATCGCCGCCCCGAACCACGCGGTGTCGATGGCGCGCTCTTCGGCGATGCTCTCTTCTTCGGAGATGCTGAACTGATCCATGCGACACCCTCCCGGAGCACGGCTCTTGGCACGGGCGTCACGACTGCTGCAAGAGATTTTTTCCTTGCGGATAAGGACGACTGATTCGTGCGACGGGCGCGAACAGCCGCGGATGCGGCGGCGGAACGCGCTGGCTTGTTCGCGCGACGGCGCGTCGATAAGGGTCGCCTGCATGACCGCGCCCCAGCCGGCGAAGAAAAATGCAGCCGAGATCGACGTGCTGCGCTGCCTCGACCCGGCGTGTCGCTGGATGCTCGCCTACGAGGTCGGACCCGGGAACGTGCTCACGCCCGACCTGCACTGGACGGCGCGCAGCGACGGCGAGGTACGGTACTTCCCCTGCCCGCACTGCGGCGGCCGCAACATCGTCGAGGCAGTGCGCGATGCGCAGGGGGTCGTCCGCCACGCGGTGACGCGGTTCCAGAGCAACGTGACCGGTGACCAGTGACCGGTGACCGGTGGGATATGGCAGCTGCAACGTTCCGGCTGAACCGGGGACGCCAGGCTGGCTTCCGGTGCTGGCGCCCTGGCGGTTCTGCTGGTTCACCCGGTCCCGCCGATGCGTGACGACGATCTCGAACTGATGCCGCGGGTCGTGCGCGACAAGCTCGATCGCGTCGGCATCAAGCTGCATCTGCGCGAGTGGGCGCAGCTGACGCTCGACGAGCGGCGCGAGCTCGTCGCGGCGCCGTGCGACACGGCGGACGAGGCGGCGCGCTACGCGGCGGCGCTCGAGACGCTCGTCCGCGCGCGCACCGGACATGCGCCGGATCGCCTGCCGGCGCGAGAAACACGAGGAGACGAATGACGGACGTGGTGCGGATCGCGAATGCCAGCGGGTACTGGGGCGACGACCCCGAGGCGCTGCTGCGCCAGGTCACCGCCGGTCCGCTCGACTACGTGACCATGGATTTCCTCGCCGAGATCACCATGGTCATCCTGCAGCGCCAGCGGGCGCGCGACCCGAAGGCGGGCTTCGCCTACGATTTCATCGAGCACCTGCGCCTGGCGCTGCCGGCGATCGCCGAGCGCGGCGTGACGGTGGTGGTCAACGCCGGCGGCATCCATCCCGCCGGCTGCGCCGAGGCGGTCGCGACCGTGTGCCGCGAGGCGGGCGTCGATCTGCCGATCGGCATCGTCGCCGGCGACGATCTGCTGCCGCGGCTCGACGCGCTCGAGACGACCGGCGCGCAGCTCGATCACATGGACGGCGACCGCCGCTACGACGAGATCCGCGGCCGCGTGGTCGCCGCCAACGCGTACCTGTCGGCCCGGCCGGTGGTCGAAGCGCTGCGCGCCGGCGCGCGCATCATCGTCACCGGGCGCACCACCGACGCCGCGCTCATCCTCGCGCCGCTCGTGCACGAGCTCGGCTGGGCGTGGGACGACTGGGACCGCCTCGCCGCCGGCATCGCCGCCGGCCACATCCTCGAGTGCGGCGCGCAGGCGACCGGTGGCAACTTCACCGACTGGCAGCGCATCCCGTCGATGCTCGACGTCGGCTACCCGCTCGCCGAGGTGCACGCCGACGGCACGTTCATCGTCACCAAACACCCGCACACCGGCGGCATGGTCAGCGAGCGCACGGTCACCGAGCAGCTGCTCTACGAGATCGGCGATCCCGCCGCCTACCATACGCCCGACGTCACCGCCGACTTCACCAGCCTGCGTCTGTCGCAGGAAGGCCCCGACCGCGTGCTCGTCCGCGGCGCGCGCGGGCTGCCGCCGCCGCCGACGCTCAAGGTGTCGATGGTCTATCGCAGCGGCTGGCGCGCCGTCGGCACGGTCCTGCTCTCGGGGCCGAACGTGATCGCCAAGGGCGAGCAGCTCGCGGAGATGATCTGGCACCGCGTCGGCACCGCGTTCGCCGACCGGCGCGTCGACTTCATCGGCTACAACGCCTGCTGGGGCGGCGCCGCGGCGGGCCCGGAGCCGAACGAGATCGTGCTGCGCCTCGGCGTGCGCGACGACGACCGCGCGAAGCTCAAGCGCTTCGCCAACCATCTCCTCGGCTTCGCGCTGCAGGGGCCGCCGGGGCTCGGCATCTTCGGCGGCCGCCCCGAGGTGCAGGAGGCGTTCGGCTTCTGGCCGGCGCTGGTGCCGCGCGAGCTCGTCGCCGCGACGGTCGCGGTGCGCGGCGGCGGGCGCGACGTCGAGCCGTTCGAAGTGCCGCTGACCGTGACGAGCAGCCGCCCGGCGCGGCCGGCCGACGCGCCGCCGGCGCCGCCGGCGCAGGAACGCGTGCGCAGCGCGCGCACGCGCCGCGTGCGGCTCGGCACGATCGCCTACGCGCGCTCGGGCGACAAGGGCGATCACGCCAACATCGGCGTCGCGGCGCGTTCCGCGGAGGCGTACGACTTCCTGCGCGAGGTGCTGAGCGCCAAGCGCGTGCACGCGTTCTACCGCGAGCGCGTCGCCGGACCGGTCGAGCGCTTCGAGCTGCCGAACCTGCGCGCCTTCAACTTCTTCCTGCGCCACGCCCTCGGCGGCGGCGGCACGCTCTCGCTGCGCGTCGATCACCAGGGCAAGACCCTCGCCCAGGGCCTGCTGACGATGGAGATCGACGTCCCCGACGACGTGCTCGCGTCAGTAGGCGCGTGAGGGCGGAAAGCTGTCAGCTGTCAGCCATCAGCTGTCAGCTCTTGGTACACCCCCACATTCACAACGCCCCTGGAGGGCGCCGGTCCCTCGGCGCCCGTTGGATCGAGCAACGAACGGCGCATCACAACCAGCCCGTCGGGCGGCTGGCATGGCCCGGATGATCGCCTGGCCGCGGCCACGACTGCAGGCGCGTTTCGCAAAACGCCCACCAATTCGGGGTCTGTTCGATGGGGCGCGCGTCGCCTGATCCAACAGGCGCCGAGGGACCGGCGCCCTCCAGGGGGCGTGTCGATGGGAGCCGGTGACGGCGGTCAGCTGACAGCTGAAGGCTGACAGCTGACCGCGTTCAGCTCACCAGCACACCAGCGGCAGCGTGCCGTTGCGCACGCCGCAGCCGAGGCCGAACCGTATGCCGTCGTCGGGCGGGCGGCCGAAGCGGTCGGTGCGCACCGTGTCGGGTGACGGACCGAGCGGCATCCACGCCGGGTTGTTGCGGACGATGAGCGTCAGCACCAGCGCGAGGAGGGCCAGGCCGCCGATGACGCTGCCGAGGACGATCAGGATCGTCTCGGTATCGGTATCGGCGTAGACCGGGCGCGGCTGCACGACGCTGACGGCGACGGTGAACGTGAGGATCACCACCAGGGTGGTGAGAAGGCGGACGATACGGCTCATGGCGAACTCCTGCTGTAACGGGCGCGGAAGCTACTCCGCCCGTCCGGGCTTGTCCACGCGAATCAGGCCGGCACCGGCGCGGTGAGCTGGGCGAGGTCGTCGGCGAGCGTCGCGCGGATGTGCGCGACCAGCGCCCGGCGCTCGCGCTGCTTGGTGAGCCGGAAGGCCGGGTCGGGCAGCGCCGCGAGGGCCGCGGCGCGCGCCAGCGCCGTGTCGAGCAGTGCCTCGGGCGCGACCACCTCGTCGAGGAAGCCGGCCTCGCAGGCACCGGCGGGATCGAACAGGCGCGCCTGGGTGACCGACTGCGTGAACCAGCGCGGCGCGAGACGGGCGCGCGCCAGCTCGAGCGCGAACACCGGCAGCGGCAGCTGGATCGCCACCTCGTTCAGGCCGATCTTGAACGCGCCGCTGGCGCCGAGGCGCAGGTCGGCGGCGTTCAGGAACACCGCCCCGGCGGCGAGCGCGTGGCCGGTGCACGCGGCAACCAGCGGCCGCGGGAAGAGGAACATGCGCAGCGCGACCTCCGCGCCGGCGGTGACCAGCGCGCGCATCGCGTCGAAGCCGCCGGTCATGATCGCGAGGTCGAAGCCGGCCGAGAACCGTCCCGGGCGCCCGGCGAGCACGACCGCACCGGCCTCGTGCTCGGCGCGATCGAGCGCGGCGTCGAGCGCCGTGATCAGCGCCGGCGACACCGCGTTCGCCTTGCCGTCATCGAGGGTGATCAGCGCAACACGATCGCGGAGTGCGTACTGGACGAGCTCGGACATGATTCCTCCGGAAGCAACACGCTGGAGGGCGCCGCTCCGTCGGCGCCGGTTGA
>CBFGUK010000145.1:0-11830 GCA_965651925.1 uncultured bacterium
CCGCGGACGCGCGTCGCCTCATGTGAAAGGCAACGTCCGTCCGCGGCCCGGCGGGGGCGGCGGGCGTGTAAAAGGAATCCGCGCCTCCGCAGACCGCCGGCAACCGGGCTGGGCGACGGCATCGACCAATGGCCTGAACGCTCCGGCCGGGCGCTGCGCGCCCGGCCCGTTGCTCGCGCTGGAGATGTCGGATGCCCCTCACCCTGACCCTCTCCCCTGGCGGGGAGAGGGGACCCAGGAAAGCGATGCGTGTGTCGAATGCCGGCAGCGGGGATTCCTTCACACGCCCGGGGCCCTCCATCGGTTGCACGCCACCCGCGGTCTCGCGGTGGCGGCCGCGCGGACGCGCGGCCCTCCAGCGCGTGTCGCGGCCCGGCGAGAGGCACCGTGCCTCCGCGGGGCAAACGTGGCAGGGTGCGCCGCATGTCCATCGCCGGCCTGACCCTGCGCGAGTATGCGGCGTCGCGCGGCACGAGTGCCCAGGCGGTGCGCGACGCGTACCGCGCGGCGCTGCGCACGCCCGGCGCGCTGGCCCTGCCGCCGGTGACGCGCGACACGGAGTCGGACGGCACGCGCAAGTTCTGCCTCGCCGTGCCCGGCGCCGGCGACGGTGCGCCGCTGGCGAGCGAGTCGGTGCTGATCCCGATGCGCGACCGGCACGGCGGCACCGGCTACACGCTGTGCGTCTCCTCGCAGGTCGGCTGCCGCATGGGCTGCACGTTCTGCGAGACCGGGCGCATGGGGCTGCTGCGCAACCTGAGCGCCGCCGAGATCGTGCAGCAGTTCCTCGTCGCGCGCGATCGCCTCGCCGCCGGCGCGCCGCCGCCCGCCGGGCAGTGGCGCTACCGGCACAGCGGCATCCGCAACATCGTCTTCATGGGCATGGGCGAGCCGTTCGACAACTTCGACGCCGTCGTGCAGGCGATCCGCGTGCTCGGCGAGCCGAACGGGCTCAACTTCCCGGCGGCGCAGATCACCGTGTCGACCGTCGGCCGCATCGACGGCCTGCGCCGCCTCGCGGCGCTCGACTGGCCGACCCTGCGGCTCGCGATCTCGCTCACCGCCGCAACCGACGCCCTGCGCAGTGCGCTGATGCCGGTCAACCGCGCCATGCCGCTCGCCGCACTGCGCCGCGCGCTCGCCGCGTACCCGTTCGCGCGCAAGGCGGTGCTGATGATCGAGGTCGTGCTGCTCGCCGGGGTCAACGACACGCCGGCGCACGCCCGCGCCGTCGCCGCCTGGTGCCGCGGCCTGCGCTGCGCGGTGAACGTCATCCCGTACAACCCGCAGCGCGCGGCGCGCTACGCGCCGCCCGACGAGGCGACGATCGCCGCCTTCATCGCCACGCTGCGCGCACACGGCACCTACGTCACCCGCCGCCGCACCCGGGGCCGCGACCTGCTCGGCGCCTGCGGCCAGCTCGGCGGCGCGCTGCCCGCGCCGTCCCCGCCGCCCGTCCCGGCCGTGCCCGCGGCGCGCTAGGCCCTCGGCGTGCACCGCGCGCGCACCGCGCGCGCATGGTACACACCTCTCGCATGCGGCGGCTCCTCCTCGTGCTCGGCGTGCTGGCGGTGCTCGCCGGCGCGCTCGTGGTCGCGCTGCCGTGGGTCGCCCGGCCGCTCCTCGCCGGCATGCTGACGGTGCGGCTCGGCCGGCCGGTGACGATCGGCGCGCTGCAGTGGGATCTCAGCACCGGCACGGTGGTGGCCGGGGACCTCGTCGTCGGCGCGCCGCCCGAGCAGCTCGCCGTCGCGCGTCTGACCGTCGGCGTCGACCTCACCCGCCTCGCGCGCCGCGAGGTCGTGCTCGACCGCGTGCACCTCGAGGCGCCGACCGGCACGCTGCGCCTCGAGACCATCGCCGCCGACGCGGAGGACGACGACGCCGGGCCGCGGCTGTACGTGCCGGTGGCGATCCGCGAGCTGCGCGCCGACGACGGCCGCCTCGTCCTGCACGGCCCGGGCGGCACGACGGCGCAGCTCGTCGCCGACGAGCTCGTCGCCACCGACATCGCGCTCGGCGGCGGCAGCGGCCGCGACGTCGCGCTCACCGCCACGCTCGCCGGCGCGATCGACGGCGTCCCGCTGCACGCCAGCGCCGAGGTGCGCGTCGCCGAGGGCGAGCGCGTCCTGGTGGCGCAGGTGCGCGTGCGCGACTACCCCGTCCCCGACGGCCTGCTGCCGCTGCCCGCGCCGCTCACCGGCGCGAGCGGCACGGTGACCGCCGAGGCGACGCTGCACGTCGGCCCGGCGCCGGACGAGCGCGTGCTCACCGTCGACGCGCGCGTGGCGCGGGCGCGCGTCGTGGCCGGCGGCGCCGCGCTCGCGGCCCGCGCCGTGGCGGCGCGCGCGGTGCGCATCGATCTCGCCGCGCGCCGCCTCGATCTCGGGCCGGTGTCGATCGAGGAGCCGGAGCTCACCGCCGATCTCGACCGGCTGCCGTCCGCCGCGGCCGCCGCGCGCGACGCCGACGCGCCGGGCTGGCACCTGCGCTCCGATGCGGTCACCGTGCGCGGCGGCCGCGTGCGCCTGCGCCGCGGCGGCGAGGCGCTCGTGCTGCGGCTCGCCTCGGTGCGCTGGGACGGGTTGCGCGAGGCGCCGGCGGCGCTCGCCGTGCGCCTGCAGGCGGCCGAAGGCGGTGGCACGCTCGCCGCCGACGGCACGGTGCGCGCCGAGCCGCTGCTGCTCGATCTCGAGGTGCGTGCCGAGGCGCTGCCGGTGGCGCCGTGGTCGACCCTGCTCGCGCCGCCGCTGCCGCTGCGCCGCGGCACGGTCGAGGGGCTCGCGCGCGTGCGCTACGACGGCGGCTGGCGCGCGATCGACGGCACGCTGCGCGCGCACGACGTGCACACCGCGCCGCCCGACCCGGCGCGGCCGAAGGAGGTCATGGCGGTGGCGACCGCCGACGCGCGCTTCGCGGTCACCACCACGCCCGCGCCCGCGGTGACGATCGAGACCCTGGCGCTCTCCTATCCGTACGTGCTCGCCCTGCGCCGCCCGGACGGCATCTTCCCGCTGTCGGTGTTCACCGCCGGGGCGGCGCCGGCGCCCGCCGCCGCGGCCGCGGGTGGCGCGCCGCAGCGCCCGGCGCTGCGCATCGCGCGGCTCACCGTCGAGGGCGGCAAGGTCGAGTTTCTCGACGAGACGGTCTCGCCGACGTTCTGGACCAGCCTCACGTCCATCAGCGCCGAGGCCGAGGACCTCACGGTCGACCCGCTGACCATCGCGCAGTTCACCATCCGCGGCCTGCGCGACGAGCTCAGCCCGGTGACGCTGCGCGGCACGCTGAGCGGCGCCGGGCTCGCCGGCGAGGCCGAGGTGCGCGAGCTGCTGCTCGACTCGCTCAATCCCTACGTCGCGCCGGTGCTCGGCTATCAACTCACCAGCGGCCGCCTGACGTCGACCATCCGCACGCGGCCGGCGGAGGGCCTGCTGCAGGCGACCGCCGATGTCGTGCTGCGCGGCGTCGACGTCGAGCAGACCGGCCGCGACATCATCCTCGAGCAGAGCGGCGTGCCGCTGCCGGTCGCGCTCGGCCTGCTCACCGGTGTCGGCGGCAGCATCGACCTCACGCTGCCGTTCTCGGTCGACACCAGCTCGGGCGACGTCGCGGTCGGCTCGGTGGTGTGGCAGGCGGTGCGCAAGGCGATCGTCTCGGCACTCAGCAGCCCGCTGCGCGTGCTCGGCAGCCTGTTCGGTCTCAACGGCGCACCGCATGCGTTCGCCGTCGACCCCGTCCCGTTCGCCACCGGTCGCGACACGCTCGACGAAGCCGGCCGCGCGCGCGTCGGCGAGATCGCGCGCATCCTCGAGGCGCAGCAGGGCCTGCTGCTCGTGCTGCTGCCGCAGATCACCGACGAGGACATCGCCGCCGTCGGCGCCGGCGGCGCCGCCGCGCTCGCCCGGGCGCGCAACGCCGCGGTGCGCGATGCGTTCGTGCGCGGCACCGCCGGCCCGGCGCTTGCCGCGTCGCGCATCCTGCTCGCCGACTGGACCCCGAAGCATGGTGCCGAGGCGACCGGACGGCCGGGCGTCTACGTCGAGCTGCAGGACGCACCGTGAGGCGAGGGCGGGCAGCGTCGATCACCGGCCACCGCGCGTGCGGGGACGCCGAATCGACGCGGTCGTGATCATGGACAATGCCGGCGCGCTTCGGCTATCGCGCCGCCATGTCACGTCAGAGCGCTGCGGTTGGCGTCGGGCTCGTCCTGCTGCTCGTGCTCGCGGCCTGGTGGCTGACGCGCCCGGCGCCCGAGAACGCCGCGCGCCATGCGGCGGCGCCGGCTCCGGCGGCCGACCGGCCGGACGACGGCGCCCCGGCGCCGCCGGACGCGGCGGCGCGCCCCGCGCCGGCCGTGCCGGGCGCGGGCGGGCGGCCGGGTCCGCCGGGCGACGACGACGAGCCCGATCAGCTCGGCGGCGACGCGATCGCCGCCGCGTGGGCGCACGTCGACCTCGAGACGGTGCGCGCCGCGCTGCCGGACAACGCGTTCTGGGATCTCGGCGCGCCGACCACCGACGAGGCGGAGATCGAGCGCCGGGCGCGCATCCGCGACGAGTGGAACGTCGCCTACGGCAAGGTGCTGTCGGGCACCGGCACGGAGGAGGAGATCCGCGCCTACTTCGACGAGCGCGCGCGCATCTCGGGCGACTACGTCGAGTTCACCACGCATCTGCTCGACACCTACGGCGAGCAGCTGCCCGAGCGCGACGTCGGCCTCCTGCAGCTCGCCCGCACGCTGCACCTCGCGCGCCTCGAGGAGATTCCGCGCCGCATGGCCGAGGCGCTCGACCGCAAGCGCCAGCAGGACGAGGCGCGCGCGCGCTGGCTCGCCGACGAGGCGGCGTTCAATGCGGAACGCGAGGGCGCGGGCGCGCCGGGCGACGCGAACGCGGGCGCGCGGTGAGAGATTCACGTTGACCCTGACGAAAGGCGCATGGTAGTCGCGCCACGCAACTTGGGTTGATCTCATTGCGCGGCGTGCGGTGTGGGACCGCACGGCGCGGGTTCCGCAACCAATAGAGGGGGGATTGCGCATGAGGGTCACCAGGTCATGGCTCGGGGCACTGAGCCTCGTCGCGCTGCTCGGCGCGACACCGCCGTCGGCATCCGCGATCGGCATCGAGGACATCGTCGACGGCGGCAACAACTATCCGTGGGTGCGCGTCGAGCTGCCCGGCACGGTGTGCAGCAACGGATCGCAGTACCGCTTCTGGTACTACGACAACCCGAACTCGACGAATCTGCTGATCTCGTTCGAGGGCGGCGGCGCGTGCTGGGACTATCCGAGCTGCAGCGGGCAGACCGGCATCCTCGGTGCCGCGAATCCGAACGGCATCCCGACCGACTACATCACGCAGATGAAGGCGAAGTTCGTCTCGCCGCTGGTCAACGGCAACGATCCCGGCATTCCGCCGTTCCGCTCGAAGACGAACCTCGCGACCAACGGCTTCGACATGGTCTACATGCCGTACTGCACGGGTGACGTGCACGTCGGCAACCGGGTCGTGACCTACACCGATCCGAGCGGCCAGAACCCGCCGATCACGTTCCGCCACAACGGCTACAACAACTCGCTCGCGGCGCTGAACTTCCTGCACGGCCGCTTCCCGAGCATCAACAAGCTGGTCATCACCGGCTTCAGCGCCGGCGGCGTGGCGAGCAGCGCGATCTTCTACCAGGCGCGCCGCACGCTCGTGCCGACGCGCGCCTATCTGCTCAACGACTCCGGCCCGATCTTCCCGGCGCCGAGCGCGAGCTACAACTCGCGCCAGCTGCACGACACGATCAAGGTCGCGTGGAACCTGCAGTCGCTCTACAGCCAGCTGCCGGCCAGCTTCAACCCGAACGACTTCGGCAGCATGAACGCGATGGTTGCGACGCAGTTCCCGAACGACCGCCTCGCGTACACGGCGTATTCGAGCGACTTCAACTTCTCGCGCTTCTCGTACGAGCGCTTCTTCCCCGGCATCACCCAGGCCGGCATCCTGCAGAAGTGGCGGCAGGATCAGACCAACCTGATCAACCAGATCAAGAACTACTCGAACTACAGCTACCACGTGCCGTGGCACCGGCCGATCAACGACAGCCACTGCTCGGCGATCATCACGTTCATCGGCAGCCACGCCTGCCCGACCGTGCGCAAGAAGAAGTGGTACGAGGCGCTCGAGTGGCCGTGGACGCAGAGCTGGAAGTGCCCGAGCGGCATGATGCCGATGGACACGTTCCTGACGCGCTTCATCACCAACAACCAGCAGACGCGCACCGTCGAGCCCGAGAACTACTACAACAACGAGGATCCGGGCATGCAGATCGTCGCGCCGCTGATCAACGACGCGCTGTCGGGGGCCTGATCCGTTCTCCGCTGCCCGCGGGAGCCGGCGCGCGCGCCGGCTCCCGCGTCGTGTCCGCCGCGATGCGCCGCCGCTCCGCCCGCCTGCCGGCGCCTGCCGTCCTGCTGCTCCTGCTGGTCGCCGCGTCGTGTGATCGCATCGCGCCGGCGGCGGCCACGCCGACCGTTGCGCCACCGCCGACCGTGGTCTCCACCGCGCCGCCCGCCGCGGCGCCGCTGACGCCGCGCGCCGAGCGCAATCTCGCCATGGGCATCGGCGAGCCGCGCATCCCCGAGCCGTTCACCATCGAGCAGCGGCTGCTCGATGCCGTGCGCCGCGGCGATCGCGCGACGATCGAGCGCGCGCTCGAGCGCGGCGCGCCGATCACCGCCACCGACGACATCCGCCGCGGCGTCGTGCTGCTCGCCGTGCTCGATGCCGGCGACCTCGAGCTCGCCCGCTGGCTGCACGCACAGGGCGCGACGGTCGACGATCCCGACAGCGGCGGCCGCACGGCGCTGAGTTTTGCCGCCACCGCCGGGCGCCTCGACATCGTCCGCTTTCTCGTCGCGGAGGGCGCCGACGTGCGCCGCGGCGACATGCAGCAGCGCACGCCGCTGCACCACGCCGCGCTCGGCGATCATCCCGAGGTGATCGCGTTTCTTCTGGAGCGTGGCGCCCCGATCGACGCGCGCGACCAGTTCGGCGACACGCCGCTGATCGTCGCCTGCGCCAAGGGCAGCGCTGCCGCCGCGCAGCTGCTGCTCGAGCGCGGCGCCGACGCCAGCCTCACGGACCAGGAAGGTCGCACCGCCCGCGAGCGCGCCGCGCCCGACGCCGCGCCCTGCCGCTGATCCATGTCCGGTCCCGTTCCGCACCGGCGCCTCTCCGCGTGAGCATCGTCCTCGCCGCATTGGGCGGCGTGCTGCATTTCCTCGGCTTCGTCGGCTTCGGCTACTGGCCGCTGGCGTTCGTCGCGCTCGTGCCGCTGTGGCTGGCGCTCGCGGCGCCGGGGACGACGCTGCGCCGCGCGCTGGCGCTCGGCGCGGTGTTCGGCTGGGTGTCGTATGCCGGCGGCTTTCTCTGGCTCGCCGAGGCGCTGGCGGTGTTCGTCGCCGGCGCACGCTGGCTCATCGCCGCGCTGTGGCTCGCCGACTCGCTGTGGTTCGCGCTGCGCTTCGCGCTCTACGCGGCGCTCACCCACCTCGTGACGCAGCGCGGCTGGCCGATGGCGCTCGCCGGCGTGCCGGCGCTCGTCGTCGTCGAGTGGTGCTACCCGATGCTGTTCCCGGTGCACGTCGGGCACGCCCTCGCGGCGCGCCCGCTGCTCATCCAGGCGAGCGACGTCGGCGGGCCGCTGCTGCTCACCGCGTTCGTCGCGCTCGGCAACGCGGCACTCTACGAGCTGTGGCGCTGGTATCGCGGCGCCCCGCCGGCGCGCGCGACGTGGGCCGCCGCGGCGGCGGCGCTGGTGGCCGTGCTCGCCTACGGCGTCGTGCGGATCGCCGCCATCGAGCGCGCGATGGCGCGCGGGCCGTTTCTCGAGATCGGCATCGTGCAGGGCAACCTCGGCGTGCAGGAGAAGGGCGTGCGCGCGGCCCGCGACCACGCACGCTATCTCGCGCAGAGCCGCGAGCTGCTCGCCGGCGGCGCCGTCGACCTGCTCGTCTGGCCGGAGACGGTGTACACGCGCGGCGTGCGCGGCCCGCTGCCGGTCGCCGGCGACCTGATCCGCCGCGACCTCGCCACGCCGCTGCTGCTCGGTGCGGCGTACGTCGACGGCAGCGACGGGCAGCGGCGCGCCTACAACGCCGCCCTGCTGATCGACGGCGACGGCATGGTGCGCAGCGCCTATCGCAAGAACCTGCTCATCCCGTTCACCGAGTTCGTGCCGTTCCCCGACTGGCTGCCCGCCAGTCCGGCGGCCTCGCACTTCGCCGCCGCTGCCGACACGCCGCCGCTGGCGCTCGGCGCATGGCGGCTGGCGACGCCGATCTGCTACGAGGCCGTCCGCCCGGCGTTCGTCCGCCGCATGATGCGTGCGGCGCACCCGCAGGTGCTCGTCACGCTCGCCAACGACGCGTGGTTCGGCGACTCGCAGGGGCCGTGGCTGCACCTGCGCATGGCGGCGCTGCGCGCCGTCGAGCATCGCCGCTATCTCGTCCGCGCGACGAACAGCGGCGTCAGCGCGATCATCGATCCGACCGGCCGCGAGGTGGCGCGCACCGGCCTGCTGACGCGCGAGAACCTGCGCGGCCGCATCGCCTGGATGGATGAGACGACGTGGTACACGCGTGCCGGCGACTGGCCCGGCTGGCTGGCCGCCGCAATCCTGCTCGTCGGGATGATGCGGCGGCGCGACGGCGCGCCGCGCCGCGGCCCGGCGCCTTCGCGTTGAAAACCGCGTGTGATAGCGCCGGGGCATGGGGACGTGCAGACAGGTGGCCATCGCCCTGGTGTTCGCCGCCGTCGCCGCGGCGCAGACGCTCGGCGTCGGCGCGCCGCTGCCGGCGCTGACGCTCGTCGATCAGCATGACGTCGCGCTGACGATCGGGCCGGAGACGCGCGTCATCCTGTTCACGCGCGACATGGACGCCGGCGACCTCGTGAAGGAGGCCCTCGCCGAGGACGGCGCCGCGCGGCTCGCCGAGGCCGATGCGCTGGTGGTCGCCGACATCGAGCGCATGCCCGGCGTGATCACGACGCTGTTCGCGCTGCCGGCGATGCGCAAGCGGCCGTACCGCATGCTGCTCGACCGCGACGGCAAGGCCACCGCGATGCTGCCGTCCGAGGAGGGCAAGGTCACGGTGCTGACGCTCGACGCCCTGACGATCACCGGGCTCACCTACGCCGACTCCGCCGCCGTGGTGCGCGGCGCGCTCGAGGCGGCGCGCCGATGAACGCCCCGACGCCGGCGGCCGTGGACTTCCGCACGATGATGGCGCTCGAGCCGCACGGGCCCGACACGTTCGTCGGCAGCGGCCCGCAGTATCCGTGGGGCGGGCTCTACGGCGGGCAGATCATCGCCCAGGCGCTGCGCGCCGCCTCGCTCACCGTCGATCCCGCGTTCGCGCTGCACTCGCTGCACGCGTACTTCATCCGCCTCGGCGATGCCGCCGAGCCGATCCGCCTCGAGGTCGACCGCATCCGCAACGGCCGCACGTTCCTCACCCGGCGCGTCGTCGCCCGCCAGTCGGGCGGCGCGATCCTCAACATGGCGGCGTCGTTCCAGCTGCCCGAGCCCGCCGCCGAGGTGCCGTGCGAGGTGATGCCCGCCGTCGCGGTGCCCGAGGCGCTGCAGCCCGACAGCTGGAGCCCGCTGATCGAGCGCCGCATGCTGCGCGAGGACATCGCCCCGGGGCGGGTGGGGGCCTGGATGCGGCTGACCGAATCGCTCGGTGACGATCCGTTGCTCAATGCCTGCGGGCTCGCGTTCCTCTCCGACGACCTGCCCACCGACGCCGTCGTCGCCCGCCACCCCCTGCGGCCGCCACGCGACAGCGACGAGCGGCCGTTCTGGAACGCGAGCCTCGACCACGCGATCTGGTTTCACCATCCGCTGCGCGCCGACGACTGGCATCTGCACGATTTCACCTGCCGCGGGCTCTTCGGCGGCCGCGGCCTCGCGTTCGGCGCCATCTTCGACCGCACCGGCCGCCACGTCGCCTCCGTCTCGCAGGAAGTGCTGATCCGGCCGCGCCGCTGAGCACGCCGGGCGTCCGGGGCGCCGCGGCCCGGTGGCGTCCGGTTGCCTCCGGCGGCGCTTCGGCCTAAGCGGGCGCGAACCGCACCGCGAAGGGGGAGGACCCATGCCAGCCACCGTTACCGCGTTGATCGGCTTTGCCGCCTGGTACGTGCTGCTGAGCTTCGCCATGGCCGTGTACCGCGTCGCGCTCGTCCAGCGCGGCGAGAAGGCCGCGAATACCTTCGCGCCCGACGGCTCGGATCTCGCGCCGCTCGGCCAGCGTCTGACCCGCGCCCGCGACAACTGCTACGAGACGCTGCCGCTGTTCACCGCGCTGGCAGTCGGCGCGCTGCTCTCCGGCCGCCTCGCGGTGACCGACAGCCTCGCGCTGTGGGTCCTTGCCGCACGCATCGCCCAGTCGGTGACGCACGTCCTGTCGACCTCGGTGCTCGCCGTCCAGCTCCGCGCCGCGCTCTTCTTCGCGCAGATGATCATCTACGCGATCTGGTCGGTGCGCCTGCTGTTCGGCATCTAGCTCGGCAGCCACCGCGGCGGTAGGCGTCACGCATTGCGCTGCCGCCGAGTGGCAAAATATGATCCGCCGCACGACGGCCGCCGGCGCGCGGCGGGTGGAGCGCGAGCGGCCGCGCGCATGGCACAAACAATGCTGTCCGCCATCGCGCCGCATGGAGCATCCGACGAGTCAGCGGGCATTCCTGCTGCTGCGCTATACGCTGATCGTCGCCACCGCCTACCTGCTGGTCGTCGAGGCGAACTTCGCACTGCCCGGCGCCGGCCCGGGAGTGGTCATCGCCGTGGCGCTGGCGAGCAACGTCGCCTTCGCCCTGGTGCCGGCGCGGCTCGCGGGTTCGACCGTGTTCGGCATCGCGCTGGTGCTCGGCGACACCGCCTGGATCACGGCGCTGCTCGTGCACAGCGGCCGCTTCAACGCCGAGTTCTTCTATCTCTACTTCTTCGTCCTGCTGCTCGCCGCCGTCGGCGAGAACCTGCGGCTGATCGCGATCGGCGCGGTGACGATCTGCGCGGCGTACGTCTATGGGCTCGCGGCGACCGGCGGCTCGTGGTCGCTGTGGAGCTCGCCGTCGCTGATCCGCATCCCGTTCCTGTTCACCGCCGCGGCGTTCTACGGCTACCTCGTCGAGCGCACGCGCCGCGAACGCCGGCGCGCCGAGCTCGAGGAGGGCGAGCGCCAGCGCATCGAGGGCGAGCTCAGCCGGCGCTCGGCCGAGCTGCGCGACGAGGCGGCGGTGACCGCCGCGCTGGCGCGCGTCGGCCGCGAGCTGATCTCCTCGCTCGACCGGCCGGTGCTGCTCGAGCGCGTCTGCCAGCTGGTCACCGAGGAGCTCGGCGCGCGGGCGAGCTACACGCTGCTGCGCCGCGCGGACGAGGACGTCTGGGGCGGCGTCGCGGCGCACGGGCTCGGCATCGAGGCGCGCGAGCTGGTCGTGCTCGTCGAGCTGCCCGAGGCGCGCCTGCTGCCGCTGCTCGCCCGCCTCGCCGAGGCCGACCTGATCACCAGCGCGCCCGGCGATGCGCCGATCCCCGGGCAGCCGGCGGGCAGCGGCGCGAGCTGGATGGTGATCGCGCTGCGGCGCGGACAGGCACTGATCGGGCTGCAGGTGGCCACCTGGGCGGAAGCCGTGCCGCCACTCGACGTCCCGCGCCGCCGCATCGCGGCCGGCATCGCCTCGCTCGCCTCGATGGCGCTCGCCAACGCGCAGCTCGTGCACGAGCTCGAGGCGGCCAATCAGCTGAAGTCGGATTTCGTCGCCTCGATGTCGCACGAGCTGCG
>CBFGUK010000146.1:0-11614 GCA_965651925.1 uncultured bacterium
GGCAGCGATCGACGGCAAGGAGGAAGAGATCGCCGGCGCCGGGGCGGCGTTCGGCTAGGATCGTCACGCGTTGATCGGGGCGGGCGCGGGTGATGGCGAGGAGTGCGCTGCGGTCGCCCTGCAGGGTGAGCTCGCTGCGTTCCGGCAGCGGCGTCGCGGGCGGCTCGGCGACGTGGAAGATGCGCCACTCGGTGGCGCGGAAGCGCACCTGCTGGCCGAGGGCGGTGAACGTCACGTCGCGTGCGCCGGCGGGTGCGGGCGTGCTGCCGTCGAGGCGGTGGCCCTGGATGCGCACCAGCTCGCGCAGTGCCTTCGGCGTCACCGGATGCGCGGCCGCCGTGTGGGGAAGAAGCGCCATCAGTGCCGCGGCGCACGCGGCGAGCACCGCGTTGCGCCGGCGCCGCTCAGTGTTTGTGACCGACATCGATGCCATGCTCGATCAGCTCACGGGTTTGCGGGTCGGGATGGGATTCGGCGATGCGGTCGAGAACCGGCTGCCGCGACGGCTCGCCGCTGACCATCAGCAGCAGCACCGCGTAGCGCTGGCTGTCGATCGATCCGCTGGTGGCGAGCCGCTCGAGGGCCGCCACGGTCGGCTCGCCGCCAACACCGAGGATGGCGCGGCCGGACGCCTGGCGCAGCTCGATCGAGTCGCCGGCGAACGCGCCCTCGAGCGGCGGCAGGGTCGCGGGATCCTTCAGGGCGCCGAGTGCCTCGACGACGGCGAGGCGCACAGCCGGATCGGGATCGCGGGTCGCCAGCGCGCCGACGTTGCCGACCGCCTGCGCCCCCTGGCGGCGCAGCAGCGCCCGCGCCGCGGCGATGCGCGCGTCGGCATCCGGCGCGCCCAGCTCGTCGATCAGCGCCGTGACGCTCGGACCGGCATTGAGCGCATCGAGCGCCCGCCACGCCGCCTCCTTCACCGGCAGCGGCGAGGTGATCGCCTGCAGGGTCGGGACGAGGGCGGTGAGCTGCGTCGCGGCGACGGCCTCGATGAGGGCGATGCGCACGCGGTCGGGCAGGTCGGTGCGCGCCAGCGCGGTGCGCACGGTGTCGAGCTCGGCGGTGCTGAGGGACGGCGTCGCGCCGAGGGCGCGCAGGCCCGGGATGCCGTCTTCGACGAAGACCGGGTGGCCGCTGGCGAGGAGGTCGAACGTCAGCGTGCGCGCCGGCGCGCCGGTGAGCGCCTTGCCGCGCGCCGCGTCGGCGAGCCGGCGCATGATCGCCACCTGCCGGTCGGCGTCGGCGGCGTCGCGCGCGGCGAGGAAGGCGCCGTGCTCCGGCACGAGCTCGAGGTAGCTGCCGGCGGGCAGGACGCGCTGCAGGTACGTCGTGCGCGGTGCCGGCCGCAGGAACGCGATGCCGCGGCTCGGGGCGACGAGGGGCGGCTGGGTGCTGCCTTCGCGGATCTGCACGACGGCGAGGGGCGTCGGGACGGCGGGTAGCGAGCCCTTGAAGACCGTGGTGGCGGTCAGATCGGCGACCGCGACGCGTTCCTCGTCGTAGCCGGTGATCGCGGTGACGTCGCCGGCCACGGCGACGCGTGCGGTCTTGAGCAGGGCGCGCAGGCGCGGGGCGGGATCGGCGGCGGCCGGCAGGGCGGCGCCGGCGAGCAGCGTGGTGAGAACGAGCGTTCGTAGCGCGATCACAGGGGTCCCAAAACGGCACGGAGGCGGACGGGCCGTGGCCCGCCGCCTCCGCGGCGTTGCACTGGAGCGAAGATCAGCGTTGCAGGATCACGGATTGACCTGCACGCCCGGCGGCGTCCAGCCGCCGCCGTCGACGTCGATGAACAGCGGGTTGGTGAAGGCGAGCGCGGTGACGCCGTTCTCGCCGAGGTTGCCGTCGGTCAGGCCGGCGAGCGTGTTGTTGCCGGCGGTGGCGAGGCTGTTGGGGAGCACCGGGAAGAGCGGCCGCGACACGCCGTCGGTGCCCTTCACCATCACCACCACCCAGATGTCCTCGGTCAGCCCGGCGAGCGACAGCGTCGTGCTCGCCTCGAGGCGGTTCGAGGACGTGCCGGGCGCCGGCACCGAGGCGACGGCGAAGTCGACGCCGGCGGTGTGCACGTGCGTCGGCGTGATCGTGTAGCGGTTCACGTTGATCAGGCCGGCGCCGGTCTGCACGTTCGGCAGCACGACACGCGTGGTGACCGGGTTCACGTAGAACTCGATCGTGTCGAATTCCGCCCACTCGGGGCTCTGCACGTCGACGGTGATCTCGACGGCGCCGTCGACCGTGCTGATGGTCAGCGGCATGCCGAGCTCGAGCGACGCGGTCTGCCCCGTCGAGGCGGCCGAGGCGGCGACGCGAACGACCGGCGCGTTGGTGCCGAACACGCGGCCCTCGTTGAGGTTCGCCGACATCGTGTCGGCGAGCGCGCTGAGGTCGCCCGGATCGTCGGTCGGCATCGCGATCATCGTGCGCGGGAATCCGGACACGCCGGTGATGCGGCTGTGCGTGTCGGAGTTCGCGACCGCGGTGCGCACGATGCCCTGGTTGATCAGGTTGAACCAGTCGCCGGCATTCTGGCCGAGGAAGTTCGCGTTGATCTGGGAGCGGTCGTCGCCGATCCAGATCTCGAGCGCGTCCATCGTGTCGGTGAAGAAGTTCGTGATGCCGGGATCGAGACGGCGCGCCGCGGCGGGCACGGTCGAGGCCGGCGGCTGGAGGCCGGTGTCGATCGCCAGGCCGGATCCGCCGTCGGCGCCGAAGGCGCTGTGGATGTGGTTGACCTGCACGGTGTTGCTGGCGCCCGGCGCATCGGCGTGCCCGGCGGCGATGATGTTCACCGGCGGCTCGTTGTAGAAGCCCGACGACGGGTAATCGAGGCCGTCCGGCGCCACGCCGCCGTGGTCGATGCCACCGAAGTTCACCTGCGACGGATCGACGACGACCGGCCAGACGTTGAAGTGCCCGTAGTCGAACGTGGTCGTCTCCTGACCGACCGCGGTGCCGATCAGCGCGGTGGCGCCGAGCGCATCGATCGTCGGCTGGAACTCGGCGCGGTAGTCGTGGTCGGTGCTGGCGAAGAAGTCGACGCCTTCGGCCAGCATCGAGATCACGCGCTCGACGCGCGTCACTTCGGAATCCGGGCTGTCGATCGAGTGGACGTGGAAGTCGCCGGAGATGAAGCCGGTCGAATCGACCACGCGCTCGACCGTCGCCGACACCGGCGTCGTCGCGCCGGCGGTGATCGTCACCGGCGCGCTGTCGAGCGAGTACTCGGGGCCGCGCGACACGTACACCTGGTAGTTGCCCGGCTCGAGCGGCGTTGCCGGCAGCGCACCGCTCTGATCGAGGAACGCAACCTTCGTCAGGCCGAACGGCAGGCCGTCCTCGGCGCGGTCGCCGAAGGTGTTCGTGCGGTTGTTGATCAGACCGAAGATGCTCTGCGTGACGGCGAGATCCGGGCTCGGATCGAAGCCGACCACCGACACCTTCGCCGGCACCGGCGCGGCGTTCTCGTCGACCACCGCCACCTCGAGGGCGCCGGTCGCGGGGAGCGCGAAGTTCTCGGTCGCCGTCTCGAACGCCGCGACGGTAATCGGGTGCAGCGTCGGCGTGCTGCCACCGCCCTCGTACGGATAGCCGTCGAGGTTGGCGACGACGTCGTACGTCCCCGGCGGCAGGGTGAACGAATAGTTGCCGTTGTCATCGGTGCGGGTGTGCACGACGACGTTGCGGCTGAGGAGTGTCGGGCCATTGGCCAGCGCGCCGAGGACGGCGACGTCGGCGCGCGCCGCCGGGTTGCCGCCGGCGGTGACGGTGCCCTGCACGCGCGCCGTCGGCACGCAGTGGATCTCGTTGCGCGCATCGGCGATGTCGGACACCGAGCCCTCGCCGACGACGAACCAGCGCGTCAGCGTGATCGCGTCGTCGGGATTGCCCGCCGCCTCTATGGTGAACGGCGGCGCCGCGGCGCCGATCAGCGCGAGGATGATCTCGACGTTCAGCTGCGGCACGTGCACGCCCGAGGTGGTGAACGTCGTCGAGCCGGGGATCTCGTGGACATAGCCGTAGGAGACGCCGTCGGCGCCGTCCTCGCCGCTGAACGCGGTGAAGTTGCACAGGTTGGGCAGGTCGCGCGAGCAGGGCGTCGAGACCAGCGGCTCGCCGAAGCCGTAGCCGGGCTGGAACATCTCGATCTGGCCGGAGCCGCCGATGTACTCGCCGAAGAAGATGCTGAGCGGCAGCGCGCCGAGGTTGTGCACGGTGGTCTCGACGCGCACGTAGTTCGTGCCCGGCTCGAGGATGTAGTCGGTGGTGACGGCGACCGGCAGGTCCTTGTCGTCGGCCGACGCGGGCAGCGGGAAGCCGAAGCCGGCGACGGTCGAGCTCGGGTTGATGAAGTCGAGCAGGTCATCGACGCCGGTGGCGCGCAGAATGGCCGGGCCGCCGTTGCTGCCGTCGTTGAGAATCGTCAGCGAGGTGTAGTGCGCGGTGCTCTCGATGTTCAGCGACAGCGCCCATTCCTCGAAGTTGTCGCGATCGGGTCCGCTGGTGCGCACCACGTCGGCATCGATGATCTGGCCGCCGAACTGGCCGATGCTGAAGAGGTTGCGCTGCACGTCCTGGACGACGACGCGGATGCGGTCGTTGGCGAGCAGGTAGTCGTTCACGCGGCAGCGGCTGAGCGGCCCGCCGACGCAGTCGTTGGCGTCGGTGATCTGCTGCACGGTGGCCGAGGCGCCGCGCGCGCTGCTGCCGTGCTGGACGAGGATCAGGTCGTCGGTCGCGCGCCCGGCCGAGCAGGTGCCGCAGGCGGCCACCGCGTCGGGGTCGGACTGCTTCTCGCAGGTGCCGCCGAACGCGAGGGCGCCGGTGGCCGTCGAGGGGCACGCCTTGCGGATCGCGGTGATCGCCTTGCTCGTCGCCGCGTCGAGCTTCGCGGTCGCCTCGGCGATGCAGTCGGTGCTCTCCGGCAGCTTGCCGGCCGCGACGCTCTTCTTGCACTTCTGCAGGATGCCCTGCCGCTTGTTCGACAGCTTGCCGAGCGCGTTGCTCAGCTGGCGGGCGCAGAAGCTCTGCTCCTTCGACCACACGCACGCCCCCGACGGGCAGTCGCTGGTCTCGTTGCAGGCCAGTCCGTCATTGGCGCCGCCGTCGCACGTGCCGACCGTGTTGACGTCGAAGCACGCACCGCCCGGGCAGTCGGCGGCCTCGTTGCAGGCGAGGCCGGTGTTCGCCCCGCCGACACACGAGCCGGTGACGACGTTGTAGGCGAGATCGATCATCAGATCGGTCGCCGCCTCGTGCTCGGCGACGGCGCACTCGGCGAGCGCGGTGCCGGCGACGACGCCGAAGCACTCGCCGCCGAACGACAGGCCCGCGACCGTCGCATCGGGGCAGCTGCCCTCGATCTTGTCACGCAGCTTCTGCTCGGCCTTGTCGATCTTCGCCTGCGTGCCCGGCTCGAGCGTGCAGTCGGTCGTCGTCGGCAGCTTGCCCTGCGCGATCGCGTCGTGGCAGCTGGTCAGTGCCTTGAGTCGCTTCTTGAAGAAGACGCGGCCCTTCTTCGCTACCGCGCTCTGGCACTTCAGCTGGTCCTTGGTGAGCGCGGCGTCCGCCGCCGGCACCACCAGGCCGAAGACGCTGGCAGCCGCCAGCAGCAACGCAACTCGTCGCAGCATTGAACGTTCCCCCCAATTCGTCTCGCGGAAATGGCTCGAATCAGCCGACCGCTACCATGACAAAGCCGCTGTTGCATAGGCAAGGAGAAGTTGCGTGACCGGTGCCCGGTGACGGGGACGATTTCGGTCATCTTGTTGCCCTGACTGAATGGGCCACCGAGGGTGGAGAGGACACCGAGTTGATGTCATTCGGACTCGATCTGACTGGGGTACCATTCCACTTCGTGTCCTCTGCGCCTCTGTGGCTGATTGTCACTGGGCGAGGGCGGGATTGTTGGACAACGTACCGGTCACTGGTCACCGGTCACGCCGTTGGTCCCCCCGGGTGTGGATTCCGCGCGCGGCGCGTGCGATAGACGACGGCTTGCGCCGGAAGCGGACGTGCGTGTGGATGGGCAAGGCGGCGCGAGCACACGAGGAGACCGACGATGAGTGAGCAGGCCACCTGCAAGGCCGCCGACTGCGACAAGGCGGTGCGGGCGAAGGGCTACTGCGATCGCCACTATCGCCTGTGGCGCAAGGGCAAGATGGGCAAGCCGCGGCACCGCTCGTGCAACGAGGCGGGGTGCGGCAAGGCGCCGGAGCGGCGCGGCCTGTGCCCGGAGCACTTCGGCAAGCACTACGGCAAGAGCGCGGCGGCCGAGGCGCCGGCGTCGTAAGCCGGCGAAATTGACTTGCCGCCGCTGATGTGGTGTCTGGCCGAGGTTGGGCCGGAGCGGCGGACGAGTGACCCTCACCAGACCGTCAGCGTGGCGCGCCGCGCCGGCTGACGGGCGCGAAGGACGAGCATGAAACGGACGTATCAACCGAGCAACCGGCGCCGGAAGCGGACGCACGGGTTCCGCGCACGCATGGCGACGCCCGGTGGGCGCGACGTGCTGAAGCGTCGGCGCGCCAAGGGCCGCAAGCGTCTCACCGTCTCGGTGCCGCCGAAACAGCCGAAGTGAGCGCGGCCGCGGCCGGCCGCGAGCGGTTTCCGCCCGACCATCGCCTGCGCAAGCGCCACGAGTTCCTGGCGGTGCAGCGCGAGGGGCGGCGACACGCGGCCCCGCACTTCGTGGTGATCACGCGGCCGGCGGCGGCGGTGACGCGGCTCGGCATCACCACCAGCCGCAAGGTCGGCAACGCGCCGCAACGCAACCGCATCCGCCGTCTGGTGCGCGAGTTCTTTCGCCGCCATCGCACCCAGCTCGATTCCCCGCACGATGTTCTCATCATCGCCCGCCCGGGCGCTGCCGCGATCGGCTACGCCGATGTCGCCCGCGAGCTCTCGCGTGCGCTCCGCCTTCCAGCCGGTGCGTGAGCTGGCGCGCGGCGCGGTGGTGGCGCTGATCCGCGCCTATCAGCTCGGCGTCTCGCCGCTGCTCGGCCCGCACTGCCGCTTCGCCCCGTCGTGCTCGGCGTACGCGGTCACGGCGATCGAGCGGCACGGCGTCGGCCGCGGCGGCTGGCGGGCGCTCCGCCGGCTGGCGCGCTGCCACCCGTGGCACCCCGGCGGGTACGACCCCGTCGACTAGCGAGCGTCCATGGATCAGCGCAGGCTTCTCCTCGCCCTCACCATCTCGCTCCTGATCATCGTCCTCTACCAGGATGTGATCGTGCTGCAGTTCTACCCGCCGCCGGAGACCGTTCCGTCGCCCGTCGCCGTCGCGCCGTCGCCGGCCGCCGCCGAGGCGCCGGTCGCCGCCCCGGCGCCGGAGAGCGCGCCGGCCGCCCCCGCGGTGGCGCCGGCACTTGCCGCCGAGGCGCGCGACGTGGTGCTCGAGACCGACAACGTCCGCGCCACGTTCACGACGCTCGGCGCCCGCCTGCGCAGCTTCGAGCTCAAGCACTACCGCACCACCGTGGCGCCGGAGAGCCCGCCGCTGCAGATGGTGCAGTTTCCGGGCGAGGGCGGGCTGCCGCTCGGCGTCGGCCTGGTCGGCGACAGCCGGCCGGCGCTCGACGACGGCGGCGTGCTCTATCAGGTCGAGGAAGCCGCCGGCGACGATGGCGGCCGGATTCTGACCTTCACCGGCCAGCTCGACGGCGCGACGATCACCAAGCGCATCACCCTGCCCACGCGGGAGTATCTGTGGGGCCTCGACGTCGCGGTCGGCAACGTGCCGGCCGGCTACACGCAGATGTCGATCGCGTGGAACGAGGGGATCGACCCCGCCGGCGCCGACGCCGCCGAGATCGTCTTCGATCAGGTGCTGGTGCTGCAGGCCAACAAGACGCAGAGCTTTCCGTTCACCAACTTCGAGGACACCGTGCCGGTCGAGGTCACCGGTGACATCGACTGGATGGCCTTCAGCGGCCGCTACTTCCTCGCCGCGCTGATCCCGCAGACCGAACCGACCAATGGCCTGCGCGTGTGGGCGCGGCGCCAGCAGCAGCAGGTCCAGGGCCGGCTGCTGTTTCCGGGGGGCGTGTTCACGGCGCACACGGACCTCTTCGTCGGACCGAAGAACATCGACCGGCTCGAGGCGGTCGGACATGGGCTGCGCAAGGCGGTCGACCTCGGCTGGTTCACCGTCGTGGCGCTGCCGCTGCTGCAGGCGCTGCGCTTCCTGCACTCGTTCACCGGCAACTACGGCGTCGCGATCATCCTGCTGACGATCGTCATCAAGGTGCTCTTCTATCCGCTGACCAAGAAGAGCTTCGAGTCGATGCGCGACATGCAGAAGCTGCAGCCCGAGATGCAGCGCCTGCGCGAGCGCTACAAGGACAAGCCGGAGGAGATGAACCGCGCCATCATGGAGCTCTACCGGCAGCACAAGGTGAACCCGCTCGGCGGGTGCCTGCCGATGCTGCTCCAGCTCCCGGTGTTCGTCGGCCTCTACAACGCGCTGCTCAATGCCGTCGAGCTGCGCCACGCGCCGTTCGTCGGCTGGATCACCGACCTGTCGGCGCCCGATCGCCTCGGCGCGCTGCAGCTGCCCTTCGTGCAGCACCCCGGCATCCCGGTGCTGACCGTCATCATGGGCGTCAGCATGCTCGTCCAGCAGTGGATGACGCCCTCGCCCGCCGATCCCGCGCAGCAGCGGATCATGCTGATCATGCCGGTGCTGTTCACGTTCATGTTCATCAACTTCCCCGCCGGCCTCGTGCTCTACTGGCTGGTGAACAACATCCTCACCATCGCGCAGCAGTACGCGATGATGCGTCAGCCGGCCGCGGCCCGCCGCTGAGACCGGCGGATCGCACGCGGGGCGCGCTCCGCATCGCCGCGTGCGTCGATCGATCACGCGATGACCGCCTACGAGCTCGACACCATCGCCGCGATCGCCACCCCGCCGGGCCCGGGCGGCATCGGCATCATCCGCGTCAGCGGACCGGACGCGGCGCGCATCGCCGGCCAGCTGTTTGCGCGCCGCGCACGCGGCGCGTGGGTGTCGCACCACCTCTACCACGGTCAGGTGCGCGCGCCGGACGGCACGGTGCGCGACGACGCGCTCGCCGTGCTGATGCGCGCGCCGCGCAGCTACACCGGCGAGGACGTGCTCGAGCTGCACTGCCACGGCAGCCCGGTGCTGCTCGCGCGCGTGCTGCAGGACTGCCTTGCCGCCGGCGCCCGTCCGGCACGCGCCGGCGAGTTCACGCGCCGCGCGTTCCTGAACGGCAAGCTCGACCTCACCCAGGCCGAGGCGGTGATGGCGCTCGTCCAGGCGCGCACCGCCGATGCCGCCGACACCGCCGCGGCGCACCTCTTCGGCCGCCTCTCCGCCGAGCTGGCGCCGATCCGCGGCGCGCTCGTCGCGGCGCGCGCGCGGCTCGAGGCGCGGCTCGACTTCGGCGACGAGGCGCTCGATCTCGACGATGCGCGCCTCGCCGCCGAGCTCGCGCCGGCCGCGGCACGGCTCGACGCACTGCTCGCCGGTGCGGCGCGCGGCGAGCTCCTGCAGCGCGGCCTGCGCGTCGCGCTCGCCGGCCGGCCGAACGCCGGCAAGTCGAGCCTGCTGAACGCGCTGCTCGGGGTCGACCGCGCCATCGTCGCCCCCGAGCCGGGGACGACGCGCGACGTGATCGAGGCCGCCTGCGACCTCGCCGGCATCCCGGTCACCCTGATCGACACCGCCGGGCTGCGCGACGACGCCGGCACCATCGAGCGTCTCGGCATCGCGCGCGCCAGCGCCGCCGCGGCGAGCGCCGACCTCGTCCTCGTCGTGCTCGACACCACCGTGCCGCTCGCCGCGCAGCGCGCGCTGGTCGACGGCGGCGGCGCCCGCGTCGTCGCGTGCAACAAGAGCGACCTCCCCGGCGTCTGGACACCCGCCGACACCGCGGCGCTCGCCGCCGCGTGGCCGTGCGTCGCCGTCTCCGCGATCACCGGTGCCGGCCTTGACGCGCTGCGTCAGGCGATCCTCGCACAGGCCGGCGCGCAGTGGAGCGACAACCTGCCCGCGCCGCTCGGCAGCCGGCAGCGCGACGCGCTCGCGCGGGCGGCCGCGAGCCTCGCCGCGGCGCGCGGCGCGCTCGCCGAGGGCCTGCCACCGGAGCTGGTGGCGATTGACGTGCAGGCCGCCCTGGAGCACATCGGGAGTGTGACCGGCGCGGTGACGAGCGAAGACGTGCTCGATGCCGTCTTCCGCGACTTCTGCATCGGCAAGTGAGCGCCGCGCCGGTCCGTCCGTCATGACGCCGTTCTCCACGACCTTCGACGTGCTCGTCGTCGGTGCCGGCCACGCCGGCATCGAAGCCGCGCTCGCCGCCTCGCGCATGGGCTGCACGACGGCGCTGCTGACGCTCAACCTCGACCACATCGGCCAGATGTCGTGCAATCCGGCGATCGGCGGCATCGGCAAGGGCCATCTGGTCAGGGAGATCGACGCGCTCGGCGGCGAGATGGCGCGCGCGATCGACGAGACCGGGATCCAGTTCCGCCAGCTCAACACGCGCAAGGGGCCGGCGGTCCGCGCCTCGCGCGCGCAGGCCGACAAGCGCCAGTACCGCGATCGCATGAAGGCGCGCCTCGAGCGCGCCCCGCGCGTCACGGTGTACCAGGCGAGCGTCACCGCCCTGCTGCTGGAGGACGGGCATGTCGCCGGCGTCGTCACCGAGCTCGGCGAGACGATTGTGACGCGGCGCGTCATCCTCACCACCGGCACGTTCCTCAACGGGCTGATCCACGTCGGCCTGCGTCACACGCCGGCGGGGCGCGCCGGCGACTTCGCCGCGCACGGGCTCAGCGAGCAGCTCGCCGCGCTCGGCTTTCACGTCGGGCGCCTCAAGACCGGCACCTGCCCGCGGCTCGATGCGCGCACGATCGATTTCGCCCGCCTCGAGGCGCAGCCCGGCGACGAGCCGCCGCTGCCGTTCTCGTTCGACACGGCGCGCATCACGCAGCCGCAGGTCCCCTGCCACATCACCTACACGACGCCGCGCACGCACGAGATCATCCGCGGCGGCCTCGACCGCTCACCACTGTTCAGCGGCCGCATCCAGAGCCGCGGCCCGCGCTACTGCCCGTCGATCGAGGACAAGGTCGTGCGCTTCGCCGAGCGCGAGCGTCATCAGATCTTCCTCGAGCCGGAAGGGCTCGACACGGTCGAGATCTACCCGAACGGCCTGTCGACCAGCCTGCCGCTCGACGTCCAGCTCGCCATGGTGCGCTCGATTCCCGGTCTCGAGGACGCGGCGATCATGCGGCCGGGCTATGCGATCGAGTACGACTACGTCGATCCGACGCAGCTCTGGCCGTCGCTGGAGACGAAGCTGGTCGGCGGCCTCTATCACGCCGGGCAGATCAACGGCACGACCGGCTACGAGGAGGCGGCGGCGCAGGGTCTGATGGCGGGCATCAACGCCGCGCTCAGCCTGCGCGGCGAACCGCCGCTCGTGCTGCGCCGCGAACAGGCCTACATCGGCGTGCTGATCGACGATCTCGTCACCCGCGGCGTCGGCGGCGAGCCGTACCGCATGTTCACCTCGCGCGCCGAACACCGGCTGCTGCTGCGCGAGGACAACGCCGACCTGCGCCTGCGCGAGATCGGCCACCG
>CBFGUK010000147.1:0-11604 GCA_965651925.1 uncultured bacterium
GGCATGCGCCAGCGGATGAGGACGAGCAGGATGGCGAACAGCGCGCTGAGGGCGAGGAACGGCACCAGCACATCGGAGAAGTCGGCGCCGCGCTCGATGATGCGGCGGGCGGCGATCTGGTACCAGCGCAGCGGCAGCACGTAGCCGATTTCGCGGACGCCGGGCGGCATGAGCTCGAAGGAGAACATCACCCCGGAGAGCACGAACGACGGCAGGATGAAGAACACCGAGATGAACACCGCCTGCGCCGAGGTGGCGGCGAGCGTCGAGACGAACACGCCGATGGCGAGCGAGGCGAGCGTGAACGGCAGCGTGACGACCAGCAGGGTCAGCCAGCTGCCGCGCGGCCAGAGGCCGAAGCCGATGCCGCCGGCGACGGTGGCGAAGAGCATCACGGCGTAGCTGATCGCGACGTACGGCAGGAGCTTGCCGATCACCAGCTCGAGCGGCGTGGTCGGCGAGGCGAGCATGTGCTCGAACGTGCCCGCCTCGCGTTCGCCGACGATGCCGAGGCTGGTGACCGAGAGGCAGAGATTGGTCAGCAGCATGCCGGCCAGCGCCGAGAGGAAGAAGTAGCGGTCCTCGAGCGTCGGGTTGAAGCGGAAGCGGTGGCGGACGGCGACCGGCGCCGCCGGCGGCCGCGGCTCGCGGCCGGTCTCGAACGCCGTGCCGACGGCGCCGAGGATGCCGCCGACGCGCGCCGCGGTGATCGGATCGCTGCCGTCGAGCAGCACCTGCACCTCGGGCTGGTCGCGCCCGGCGGCGCGGCGGAAGTCGCGCGGGATGACGACCAGCGCCACCGCCGCGCCGGTCTGCAGCAGGTGCTGCCCGGTGTCGTAGCTCGTCACCACCGTCGGTTCGAGGAAGTAGCCGGTCGACTGGACCGACTGCACGAAGCGGCGCGACAGCCCGCTCTGGTTCTGGTCGAGCAGCGCCCACGGCACGTTCGCCGGCTCGTTCGACAGCGCCAGCCCGAACAGCAGCAGCATCATGATCGGCTGCGTGATGACGGTGGCGAGGAACGCCTTGTCGTGGCGCAGGCTGCTCGCCTCCTTGTACGCGACCGCCGCGACGTTCGACCAGAAATGGCCGCGCCGCGCCGGCGGCGGCGGTGCGGACGGCGCGGGGGCCGGGGCGCGGGCCGGCATCATGCGCGCGCCTCGATGCCGCGCAGCGCGGCGCGGGCGAGCAGGCCGCCGAACACGAGCAGCAGGGCCAGCTCCGGCAGCAGGTCGAGCACCCCCTCGCCGCGCAGATAGATGGCGCGGCTGATGCGGATGTAGTGCGTCGCCGGGAACACTTCGGCCATCCACTGCACGGGCGCGGGCATGTTGCGGATCGGGAACGCGAAGCCGCTCAGCTGCACGAGCGGGATGCTGGTCAGCACGGTCTTCTGCACCGCCTCCGCGGCAGTCGCCGAGCTCGCCGAGAGGATCAGCCCGAGCGCCAGCGACAGAAGGACGTAGAACGACGAGACGACGACGAAGAACACGATGCTGCCGACGGGCCACACGCCGAGCAGCAGCCCGGCGGCGACGACCATCAGCACGACGTCGAGCGCGAAGACGCCGCCGAGCGGCAGCACCTTGCCGAGAAAGATCTCGAGCGAGGTGGCGGGCGTGACCTGGAGCTGCTCGAACGTGCCGCCGAGCCGTTCGTTGACGATCGACACGGCGGTGATCAGCGTCGTCAGGAACGTCAGCACGAAGCCGAAGGTGCCGGCGACCATGTACGGGACGCCGTCGAGGCGCGGATTGTAGAGCGCGTCGACGAGCACCCTGACGCCGCGCGGCGGCGCGTCGCGCCCGCTCGCCTGCTGCGCGAGGCTCGCGGCGATGAGCCCGCGCAGCGCCGCCTCGACGTTGCCGGCGAGCACGGTCTCGCCGCCGTCGTAGAGCACCTGGATCTCCGCCGCCGCCGCCGCGCCGGCGGCACCGAGCCGGCGGTCGAACGTCGGCGGAATGATCAGCGCGGCGGCGATCGCCCCGGTGCGGAAGCCGCGCTCGATGGCGGCGCGCGTCGGCATCGGCCGCAGCGCGAACTCGCCGCTGGCGGCGATGTCGGCGAGCAGCCGGCGGCTGGCGGGGCTGTCCGCCTGGTCCTGCACGCCGAGCGCGAGGTCGTGCACCTCGGTCGACAGCACGAAGCCGAAGACGAGCAGCGCGGCGAGCGGCACCGTGACGAGGATCGCGAGCGTGAACGGATCGCGCAGCGTCGCGCGCGCCTCGCGCCGCATGAGCGTCACCAGCCGCTGCCACCTCATGGCCGCCCCTCGGTGCGCAGCAGCTGGCGGAACACATCGGCCATGGCCGGCTGGCGCACGTGCGTCTCGGGTGCGCCGTGCGCCGCGAGCACGTCCTCGAGCGTCGCGAGCGCCGCCGGCGCGAGCACCGCGATGTGCAGCTCGACGGCGTCTCCGCCCGGGTGCCACGTGAAGCCGGCGGCGCGCAGGGCGGCCTCGGCGCCCGCCAGCCGCGCCGGCGGGCAGGCGACGTGGATGCGGTATCCCGGCGAATAGCGCCGGCGCAGCTCCGCCGGTGTCGCGTCGGCCACCAGGCGGCCGTTGTCGATCACGCACGCCCGGTCGCAGAGGTCGACCTCCTCCAGGAAGTGCGTGGTGACGAACACCGTCACGCCGCCCGCCGCCTCCTCCTGGATGAGCTCCCAGAAGAGCGCGCGGTTGTGCACGTCGACTCCCGCGGTCGGCTCGTCGAGGAACACGACGCGCGGATGATGCAGGGTCGCCACCGCGAGCCCGGCGCGCTGGCGCACGCCGGCGGACAGGTTCTCGGTGCGCTCGTGCTCCGCATCGGCGAGTGCGAAGCGCTCGCACAGCGCGCCCCAGCGGCGTTCGAGCTCGGCGCCGTGCAGGCCGACCAGCCCGGCGTAGAACTCGACGTTCTCGCGCAGCGTCAGCCCCTGGTAGAGGCTGACCTTCTGCCCCATGTAGCCGATGCGGTCGCGGACGCGCCGCGGCCGGCGGATGACGTCGATGCCATCGAGCGCGATCTGCCCGGCGGTCGGGGTGAGCAGGCCGATCAGCATGCGGATCGTCGTGCTCTTGCCCGAGCCGTTCGCGCCGAGGAACGCGAAGATCTGGCCCGGCGCGACGGCGAGATCGAGGGTGTCGACGGCGGTGAAATCGCCGAAGCGCTTGGTCAGCCCCTGCGCGGCGATGATCGGCGCGTTCATGCCCCGCCCCGCGCCAGCGCGAGCAGCGTCGCCTCCATGTCGAGCGGCGCGCGCTCGGCCAGGTGCACCGGCCCGGGCAGCGCCGCGAGATCGGCGCAGACGCGGGCGCGGCCGGGCGACGCGGCGCGCGGCACCTCGATGCGCGCATGGCCGCCGCCGGCACGGGCATCGCTCACGTACGGCAGCGCGCGCGCCGCCGCGGCGGTGACGCGCGGCGCGTCGCCCCAGGCGCGGTAGAGCTCGACGGCAATGCCGGCGCGCAGCTCGGCCGGCGTGCCGCTGGCGACGACCCGGCCGGCGTCGAGGTAGACGAGCCGCTCGCAGCTCTCGACCTCCTCGAGGTAGCTGGTGCTGATCAGGATGAGCGTGCGCTGGCGGCGCTCGCGCAGCGTCGCCCAGATCTCGTCGCGCGCCAGCACGTCGACGCCGGCGGTCGGTTCGTCGAGCAGCAGCACGGCCGGCTCGGGCAGCAGCGCGCAGGCGATGGCGAGCTTCTGCTTCATGCCGCCCGACAGCGCGCCGGCGGGCCGATCGGCGAACGGCGCGAGCCCGCTGCGCGTTAGCGCCTCGCGGGCGCGGGCGGTGAACGTCGCCGCGTCGAGGCGGTGCAGGCGCGCGGTGAAGCGCAGGTTCTCCTCCACCGACAGCTCGCGCGGCAGGCTGAACACCTGCGGCACGTAGCCGATCTGCGCCTTCAGCGCGCGCACGTCGGCGGTGAGGTCGACGCCGAGCACGCGCGCCTCGTCGGCCTCGATGGCGAGGAGCCCGGCGAGCACGCGCAGCAGCGTCGTCTTGCCGGCCCCGTCGGGCCCGACGAGGCCGGTGAGCTGCGGACCGGCGAGCGCGAGATCGAGGCCGTCGAGCGCGACGCGCGCGCCGAAGCGCTTGCGCACGTTGCGCAGGCACACGGTGGGCGTCATCGCCCCGCCGCGCGCCGGCGCCGCACCGGGACCGTGGCGTTCATCCGTGCCCATTGGCGCGCGGCGGCGCCCCGTCGAGGTAGACGTTGCCTTCGGTGCCGGGCCGGAAGTGCTCGATGCCTTCGAGGATCGTCACCTTGGCGCGGTAGACCTGGCCGACGCGGTCCTCACGCGTCTCGATCTTCTCCGGCGTGAAGTTCGCGCGGTCGGCGATGAAGCTGATCTCGCCCGGCACGCGCATGTCGGGGGCGCTGTCGAGCACGATCGCGACGCGCTGGCCGACGTGCACGCGCGCCAGGTCGCCGACCGGCACGTAGATCTGCACGTACTGATCGCTCGGATCGAGCAGCGCGAGCAGCGGCGTGCCGGGCTGCGCGAGCTCGCCCGGCCAGATGAACTGCGTCTGCACGCGCGTCGGCACGGCGGGCGCGGTGACGGTGTACTTGTCGTGCGTCACGCGCAGCTCGTCGAGGCGGCGCTCGGCGAGCGCGCGCTGCTCGGTGAGCACCGCGAGCTGGTGGCGGGCGACCTCGATCGTGCCGCGCTCGGCCTCGGTGCGGGCGAGCAGATCGCGGGCGCGGTCGCGCGCGCTCTCCGCCTGATCGCGCTGCGCGCGTGCCTCGTCGAGCAGCTGCTGGGTGCTCGCGCCGGTGCCGATCAGCTCGCGTTCGCGCGCGTACGTCGCCGCGGCGAGCGTCGCGGCCGCGTCCGCCTGGCGCAGGTCGGCGGCGCGCGCGCGCACGTCGCTGCGCCACGTCGCCTCGATCGTCACGATCTGCTGCTCCTGGCGGCGGATGTCGGCCTCGAGCACGCGGATCGACTGCTCCTGCGCGGCGATCGCCGCCTCGATGTCGCGCGCGTCGAGACGCGCCAGCACCGCGCCGGCCGGCACCATGTCGCCCTCGCCGAACTCGACGGCGAGCACGCGGCCCGCCACCTCGCTGCGGATGACGCGTTCCTCTCCCTCGACGACGCCGGTATAGTACAGCGGGCCCTCGCCGCGCTGCCACCAGACGACGGCGGCAACGGCGGCGGCGACGACGAGCACGAGCGGCAGCAGCAGACGGCGCGGCATGCGAATTCACTCCTTCACGGCGGCGAGCGCCTCGAGCGGCTCGCCGATCAGCTGCTGCAGCTCGGCGCGACGTGTCTGCGCCTCGTAGAGCGCGGTGGCGAGCACCGCACGCTGCTCGGCGAGCAGGCGCTGCGCGTCGAGCACGTCGCGGGTCTGGGCGCGCCCGACGGCGAACTGCTGCTGGCGGATGCGCAGGTTCTCCTCCGCCTGGCCGACCGCGGCCGTGGCGGTGTCGAGCGCCGCGAGCCGCTCCTCGACCGCCCGCTGCGTGGCGCGCAGCGCCTGCTCGAGCGTGCGCAGCTCGGACTCGAGGGCGACGCGGGTCTCGTCGACCGCGAGCCGCGCCGCGGCGATGCGGTGCTCGCGCTGCGTATCGGTGCCGAGGTCCCACGTCATCCCGACGAACCCGGAACCGATCTCGTTGGGTGTGAAGAGGTCCGAGCTCGAGTAGTCCATGCCGCCGCCGGCGTGAAAGCGCGGCCAGCGGCTGCGCTCGAGGGCGCTGAGCTCCGCCTCGAGCTGGCGCTGGCGCTCGAAGAGCGCGGTGAGGATGGGGTTCGACTCCTGCGCGGCGCGCAGCGTGTCGTCGAGCGGCGGCAGCTGCGGCCGGGTGCGCAGGTCGACGACCGTCGTCGGGGCGTCGACGGCGACGCCGATCGCCTCGTTGAACGCCCAGCGCGCGGCATCGACGGCGAGATCCTCGCGCCGCCGGCGCTGCTCGGCGTTGCGCAGCACGACCTCCACTTCGAGCACCTCGTTCTTGGTCACGCGGCCGGCGCGGAAACGCTCCTCGGCGTCGGTGAGCTGGCGGCGGTAGAGCGCGATCGTCTGGTCGGTCACTTCGCGCAGACGTTCGGCGGCGAGGCGGTCGAAGTAGGCGCGCGTGACGCGCACGTCCTGCTCGAGCTGCGTCGCCCAGCGCCGCGCGGCCTCGCCGCGATAGCCGGCCTGCGCCGCGGCGAGCAGCTGGCGCAGCTCGCCGGTCAGATCGAGCGGCAGCGTGAGGCGCGCGTTCACCGTGCCCTGGTCGGCATCGCTCAGCGCGACGTCGAACGGCTGCGTGCCCGGCGGCAGGAGCCCCGGCGGCAGATCGACGGTGGTGCTGCGCACGTCGGTGTACCACGTGTACGCCGCCTCGGCGCGGGTCGTCGGCAGCAGCCGGCCGCGCGCCTCGAGGGCGCGCTGGCGGGCGATGCCGACGCGCAGCGCCGCCGCCCGGGCCGGACGGTTGCCGTCGCGCGCCGCGGCGAGCGCGGCGCGCAGGTCGTAGACCTCGGGCGCCGGCGCCGGCACCGGCGGCGCGAGCGGATCGACGACGCCCGCCTGCGGGGCGAGGGCGGAGACCGCGGCGCGGCGCGCGGCGCGCGAGGGCCCGCCGTCGCCCTCCGGCTGCCACACCGCGCGCACCGCGCTGCACCCCGGCAGCACCAGCAGCGCGGCGGCGCCGCCGAGCGCGCCGCCGCGCCGCCACGGGCGCGCTCCCCGGCGTTGCGTCGTCATGCCGTCCTCCCGCGCCGGGCGCCGGCCCGGCGCGCCATCCCCCGCAGCCCGGCGAGCGAGAACGTCGCGATGTGCCCGGCGAGCGTCGCGAGGCTCGCGGGCTCCCCGAAGTGCTGCAGCACGGGCAGATGCGTCCGGTAGAAGAACACCTGGCCGACGACGCTGAACGCGCAGCGCTCGATCGCCGCCGCCGGCAGCGTCGGGGCGAGGCGCGCGATGATCGCCTCCATCTCGCGCTTCATCGGCTCGACGAAGCGCGCGATGATGTGCGGCAGCGCCGCGCTCGGATCGCACATCTCGCGCAGCAGCAGCGTGCCCTGCCGGCCCGGCGGCGGACCGAGCAGGACCTCGAGCATGGCGGCAATGCGCGCGTGCAGCAGCCGCTCGAGCGCCGCGCGTCCCGGGCGCGCGGCGTCGTCCAGCCGCGCGCCGCGCCGCGCGAAGGTGCGCATGATATCGTCGAACTCGACGCGCAGGACCTCGAGGTAGAGATCCTCCTTCGACCCGAAGTGGTAGTGCGCCGAGGCGAGATTGACACCGGCGCGCTGCGCGATCTCGCGCGCGGTGGTGCCATGGAAGCCGCGCTCGGCGAACAGCGCCGCCGCGGCGGTGAGAATCTGCTCGCGCGTGTCGACGCGCGGGGCGCGGGCGGCAGGCATCGTGGTGAACGTCTGTTTGAAACGTGCGTCCAAGTCAAGCCCGCGCGCGTGGCGATAGCGGAAGGCGGAAAGCGAAAGGCGGAAGGCGGAAGCGGAAAGCGGAAAGTCGGAGCGCCGGAAATGATGGGCAGGGCGACGCGCCCGGCCTTCCACTCCCCCTATTCCGTCTTCTGACTGTCCGCCTGCTGCTCCGGCCTTGTTCTTTTCGCTTTTCGCTTTCCGCTTGCTGCTGTTCTTTCCACCTCGGCTGGCGATCGCTCCGACGACCGCGTAGGAGATCCGGTCGACCGATGCGCTACGAGCTCTTCATCGCGCTGCGCTATCTGCGCGCCCGGCGACGCGAGGCGTTCATCTCGCTGATCACGGTGATCTCGACCGCGGGCATTGCGATCGGCGTGATGACGCTGACGATCACGCTGGCGGTGATGACCGGCTTCGAGGGGGACCTGCGCACGCGCATTCTCGCCTTCAACCCGCACGTGACGATCTGGGGCCAGCTCGGCTCGCTCGCCGACCCGGCCGGCGTGGCCGAGCGGGTGCGGGCGCTGCCCGGCGTGCGCGCCGCCGAGCCGTTCGTCTATGGCCAGCTGATGCTGTCGACCGCGAAACAGTTCGCCGGCGTGCTGGTGCGCGGCATCCCGCCGGACGGGGCGGCGCGGGCGGAGCTCGCGCGGCGCCTGCGCAGCGGCCAGCTCGGCGATCTCGGCCGGCCGGTCGCGGTGCCGCTCGGCAACGGGCGCGGCGCGACCGCGCAGGTGCCGGGCATCGTGCTCGGCGGGGCGCTTGCCGAGAAGCTCGGCGTCGGCGTCGGCGATGCGGTCGACGTCGCCGCCGCCCCGGTGCGCAGCGCCGGCGTGCCGCGCCTGCGCCGCTTCGCCGTGGTCGGCGAGTTCAGCTCCGGCATGCCGGAATACGACGGCGGGCTCGCGTACGTGGCGCTCGCCGACGCCCAGCGCCTGTACGATCTCGGCACGGCGGTCACCGGCATCGAGGTCACGGTCGACGACCTGTACGCCGCAGGCCGTATCGCCGACCGGATCGCCGCCGAGCTCGGCCCGGGCTACCGCGTGCGCGACTGGATGGAGGCGAACGAGAATCTCTTCGCGGCGCTGGCGATGCAGAAGACCGTCTACTCGATCGTGCTGCTGCTCATCGTGCTCGTCGCCGCCTTCACCGTGCTCGCGACGCTGGTCATGGTGGTGATGGAGAAGCGCAAGGACATCGCGATCCTCAAGTCGATGGGCGCGACCGGGCGCAGCATCGGCCGCATCTTCATCTACAAGGGATTGACGATTGGCGTCATCGGCACGCTGCTCGGCAATCTCGGCGGCTGGGGAGGCTGCCTGCTGCTCCAGCGCTACCAGTTCATCGAGCTGCCGCCGGACGTGTTCTTCGTCAACACCGTGCCGGTGGCGGTGCACCCGCCGTACTTCGCCGCGGTGACCGTGGCGACGCTGCTGATCTGCCTGCTCGCGACGCTCTACCCGGCCCGCAAGGCCGCGCGCCTGCCGCCGGTGGATGTGATCCGGTACGAGTGAAGCGGTCAGCCATCAGCTTTCAGCCGTCAGCCGGAGGTTTTCCGCCGCGCGGCTGATGGCTGATGGCTGATCGCTGACCGCTCTGTTCACATGTTCAACGCGGCGACCTGCATCAGGAAGCCCATGTCGCCTTCGACCTTGATCTTGCCCTGCATGAACAGCATCTGGCCGTTCTGCGTGCCGTCCTGCATCGCGACGTGATCGGCGATCGCCATGCGCAGCACGGTGCGCGGGGCGGTCGCGCCGTTGAACATCATCTCGACCTTGAACGGATCCTTCCCGTCGCGCGCCAGCTCGAGCGCCATCGTGCCCTTCAGCGCGCGCGCGCGGCCGCTGTTGTCCGGCCGGCCGGGACGGTTCGCGGGCAGGATGAGCCCGAGCGTCGCGCCGTTGCGGCCGAGCACCGCATCGCGCCAGTCGTCGATCCCGAGCGTCACCGTCAGGGTCGCGTCCTTCGTGCCGGGCGTGACCTGCATGGCGCCGTTGGCGATCGCAGCGTGCCAGGAACCGCCGCCGTCGCCGGTGACGTTGAACTGGATCGAGAACTCCTGCGGCGTGGCGCCACCGCCGGCCGCCTGGGCCTGGAAGCCCATCGGCAGCATCTGCTCGAAAAACTGCGCGGGCGTGACGTCCTCGCTCATCTGCGGCTGATCGGTCATGGCAACTCCTCCTCGGCGTTGATGCGTCTGGCCGTCCTGCCACATCGGAGGCGGCGTCGGCAACGCGCATTGCACCGAACGGCCGCTGCGGGCGCCGAGCCGCCGCGCAGCGGGCGCCACGCGCCGCGCGCTCGCACCATGTCCGCCGGCGTGGCATGAAGCACGCTTCGCTTTCCGCTCACGAAACGGATTCCGGTAGGCTACGAAATGGACGGGATGGGCAGCAGCAACGGGACGCCGCGGCGCCTGCGGATCCTCTCCGCGAACCTGTGGAACGGCCGCGCCGATGCCCAGGCCTTCGCGGCGCTCGTCGTTCGCCTCGGCGTCGATGTCGCGGCCGTGCAGGAGCTCGCGCCCTGGCAGGCCGAGGCGCTCGCCGCGGTGCTGCCGCACGGCACACTCGAACCGCGGCTGGACTTCCATGGCATGGGCATCGCGAGCCGCATGCCGATCGCGGTGCGCCGCCTGAACCTGCCCTACCGCGATGCGCGCATTGCCGAGCTGACGCTCGCCGCGCCGTGTGGCACGCCGGACGCGCTCGAGCTCGTCAACATCCACGTGCAGGCGCCGCACTCGCTGCAGGCGTGGACCACGGTGCAGCACCGCCGCGGCCAGTGGCGCGGGCTGCAGCGCCACCTCAATGCCAACCCGCACCGGTCGCGCGTCGTCGTCGGCGACTTCAACGCGACCCCGCTCTGGCCGTTCTACCGGCGCATGCGCGCGCACCTGCGCGATGCCGCGCTGCTCGCCCCGACGCGCAACGGTCGCGCGCCCCGCACCTGGGGACCGCGCCCCGGCGGACCGCGCCTGCTGCGCATCGACCACGCCTTCGTGCATCGCGTCGAGGTGCTCGACTTCTCGGTCGTCGAGGTCGTCGGCGGCGATCACTGGGCGGTGGTCGTCGACATCGCCCTGCCCTGAGCGCGCGCGTTTGCGCGGGCGCGGTGGCTGTGGAACACGGCCACCAGAGCGAAGGTGATTCAGCCACCGAGGCGCTGAGGACACGGCGTCGAGTCGATCCGCTCACCGCATCGCACGGACCAGTCGACGCGGTGTCTCTCCCTCTCGGTGGCTGACGGGAGGCGCGCACATGCGACTGCAGGACAAGGTGGCGATCATCACCGGGGCGGGACAGGGCATCGGTGAGGCGTATGCCCGCCGGTTCGCGCGCGAGGGGGCGCGCGTCGTCGTCGCCGACATCAACGCCGAGAAGGGCGCCGCGGTGGCGGCGTCGATCGGCGCGGCGGCCTGCTTCGAGCGCCTCGACGTCTCCGACGAGGCCGATACCCTGCGCTGCGCCAGGGCGGTGCACGACCGCTTCGGGCGCATCGACGTGCTGGTCAACAACGCCGCGATCTTCGCCGGCATCGACCACTTCGACTCGAGCGTCGCGTACCTGCGGAAGATCTTCGACGTGAACTACTTCGGCACCTGGATGATGTGCCGGGCGGTGTTCCCGTACATGGAGCAGCAGGGCAGCGGCTCGGTGATCAACCAGTCATCGAGCGCCGCCTGGATGCATCCCGTCATGCCGATGCCCAGCGGCCTGCCGTCGTTCCACTACAGCGTGACGAAGGCGGCCATCAACGCGATGACGCACTTCATGGCCGGCACGGTCGGCATCTGCGGCATCCGCGTGAATGCGATCGCGCCCGGCCCGACGCTGACCGAGGCGACCCGGGCCGGCGTCGACGAGGCGACGCTCGAGATGATCGTCAACATGATGATGGCGATCAAACGGCCGCTCGATCCCGAAGAGGTCACCGGCACCGCGGTGTGGCTCGCCTCCGACGATTCGAAGATGGTCACCGGGCAGGTGATTCCCGTCGATGGCGGGATGATCATGCTGGGGTGACCGGTGACCGGTGACCGGTGCGGAGCAGGGGTTAGGGGGCCGGAGCGCGGAGCTCCATCAGCGGTCGTGAACCGAGTGCACTCTCCGGTCCCCTAACCCCTAACCCGGCTTTGCACCAAAAAGCCGGCGTCCGTCGTCGGCGCTAATGGCGTATGGCATATAGCTTATGGCCGGAGCGCTCCGGACCATATGCCATAAGCCATATG
>CBFGUK010000148.1:0-11597 GCA_965651925.1 uncultured bacterium
CGCTTTCCGCTTTCCGCTACCTATCCCGCCACCGGCGCGTCCTGACGGATGAGCTCGAGGAAGTGCTCGAGCATGCGGTGCGTCAGACCCCAGATCGTGTAGCGCTCGAAGCGCAGCGCCGGAAACTCGCTCGGGCCGTCGTCGTAGGTGCGCGTGTACGTCGCACGCGCCTCGGCGGAGGCGAGATGCGCAAGCGGCACCCACGCCGCGCTCTCGACCTCGCGCGGACTCGGCCGCAGCACGACCGGCGTGTGCAGCGCGAAGACGATCGGCGAGATGACGAGATCGAGCGGCCGGCGGCGCGCCACCGCGCGCAGCTCGTCGAGCCGGCCGAGCACCTCGGCGTGCGCGCGCAGGTCGATGCCGACTTCCTCGTGCGTTTCGCGGATCGCGGTCGCCAGCGCGTCGGCATCGCCGGGATCGCGCCGGCCGCCGGGAAACGCGATATGGCCCGACCACGGATCGTTGTCGCGCTGCGCGCGCTCGATCAGCAGCAGCTCGACCGAGGTGTCGCGTGGCGCGAGCACCAGCGCGACCGCGGCGCGGGCAACCTTCGGCTCGTCGATGACGTGCGGGCGATAGGCCGACAGGCGCCTCCGGATGTGCGCGAGCATGGGGCGGTATTCTTGCGGACGCTAGCGAATTCTGGTTCGTGTTTGTACCCATGTCGACGACGAAAGCCGCCAACGCCGGCCTCGGCGATCGCTCGCAACGCCGGCGGGAACAGACGGCGCGCGCGCTGCTCGAGGCGGCGCGCACGGTGCTCGCGGCGAAGGGGTACCACGGCACGAAGATCGCCGACATCGCGCGCGCCGCCTCGGTCGGCGTGGGCACGTTCTATCTCTACTACCCCACCAAAGAGGCGCTCTTCCTCGAGCTCGTCGAAGAGACCGTCGCGCGGCTCAAGGCCGAGCTCGACGCGGTGCGCGCCACCGTCGCCGATCCGGTCGCGCAATCGCGCACGCGCATGGAAACGTTCTTCCGCTTCGCGCAGGAGAACCGCGAGCTGTTCCGCATCGTCTTCGGCCACGGCGCCTCGTTCCACGACGTCGTGCGACGCTGCCAGGAGGTCTTCATCGCCGACCTGCGCGAGAGCCTCGCCAGCGGCATGGCCGCCGGCGCGCTGCGCCGCGGCGATCCGACGATCTGGGCGCAGGCGGTGATCGGCATGTCGCTGCAGGTGGTCTCGTGGTGGATCGAGCAGGAGCACGTGCCCATCGAGCAGGTCGCGGCGTCGCTGAGCGACCTCGCGCTGCACGGGATGGCGGGCTGAACGCCGTACCGACCGCGGCGCTGCGGATCCTGTACGCGCACGACGGGGTGCTGGCGATCGACAAGCCCGCCGGCATGCCGTCGTCGCCGACGCGCCAGGGCGCGGCCGGCACCGCGCAACATGGGCTGGCGGCGCAGCTCGCCGCCCGGGAGGGCCGCGCGCCGCGTCTCTGGGTCGTGCACCGCCTCGACACCGCGACCTCGGGCGTGCTGGTGTTCGCGACCACGCGTGCCGCGGCGGCCGCACTGTCGCGGGCGTTCCACGATCGCACCGTCACCAAGCGCTACGTCGCGATCGTCGCCGGACAGCCGGCGACCGACGCCGGCCGGATCGAGCTGCCGCTGCTGGCGCGCGGCGGGCGCGGGGTCGTCGACCCGCGCGGGCGTCCGGCCGAGACGGCGTGGCAGGTGCTCGAGCGCCTGGGCGACCGCACCCGTCTCGCGCTCGAGCCGCGCACCGGGCGGCTGCACCAGCTGCGCGCCCACCTCGCCGCGATCGGCCACCCGGTGGTCGGCGATCGCCAGTACGGCGGGCCGCGCCACGGCCGCCTGCTGCTGCACGCCGCGGGACTCACCATTCCGCTGCCCGGCCGCACGCTGACGCTCGCCGCCCCGCCGCCGTTCTGAGCGGCGCGGCAGGCCGCCCGTTCCAATTCCGCTTTTCGCAACCCGCGCCGCTTGCTAGCGCACGGCCATGGGGAGCAGCGGCACCGGCCTGCTCGACGCGGACCTGCGGATCATCAGCGAGATGACCAAGGCGGTCACCTCGACGCTCGACCTCGCCGAGATCGTGCGCATCGTGCTCGCGCAGCTGAAGTCGCTCGCCGCTGCCGAGGCGATCTCGCTGCTGCGCTACGACGCCGAGCGCGACGAGCTGGTGTTCGCCGCCACCGAAACGCTGCGCGAGGCGACGTTCGCCGAGGCGCCGGCGCAGAGCGGGCTGGCGAGCTGGGTGGCCCGCACCGGGCGCACGGCGCGCGTCGACGACGCCGCCGCGGATCCGCGCTGCAGCGGCTTCGCGCTGGCGAGCGCCGAGGGACGCCGGCTGCTCGCCGCCCCGGTGTGGCGCGACGACAGGGTGGTCGGCGTCCTCGAGCTCGCCGACCCGTACCACGGACTGCCGTTTCGTCCCGAGGACGAGGCGGCACTCGAGCGCGTCGCCACCGCGATCGCCACCCGCTGCGATCTCGCGCGCCTGCCCGGCGACGCGCACGCCGTGCGCGCGCTGCTCGCCGAGGTCACCGCCGCCGTGCCGAGCCAGGCCGCGGCGCTGCTGCTCATCGATCCGAGCGGACGCGGCGTGACGCTCTCCGCCTCGCGGCGCCTCGAAACCGGCGTCGTCGACGGCCTGCGCATGCCGGCCGATGCCGGCATCGCCGGCTGGGTGGCGCGCCATCGCGAGCCGGTGCTGCTCGACGACGCGAGCGCCGACCCGCGCTGGCATCGCGAGCTCGGCGCGAAGACCCACTTCCGCCCGCGCGCCATGCTGTGCGTCCCGATCCTGAACAAGGACACGCTGCTCGGCGTGATCCAGGTGATGAACCGCAGCAGCGGGCGGCGGTTCGACATGCGCCAGCTGCGGCTCGCGCAGATCTTCGCCGACCACACCGGCATCGCGATCCAGAACGCGCGCCTGTTCCGCGAGCTCAATCGCACCGCACTCACCGACGATCTGACCGGGCACGGCAACGCGCGCGCGCTCACCCAGACGCTGGCGGCGCTGGTCGGGCGCGGCGAGCCGGTGGCGCTGCTGGTGCTCGACTTCGACAACTTCAAGGAGGTCGTCGACCGCCACGGGCATCCGATCGGCGGCCAGACGCTCGCGTACATGGGACGCGTCATGGCGGCGCACCTGCGCCAGGGCGATCACGTCGCGCGCTTCGGCGGCGACGAGTTCGCCGTCGTGCTGCCGGCGACGGAGCTCGCCGCGGCGCTCGACGTCGCCGAGGCGCTGCGCGCCGCGATCGCCGCGACGCGGCAGCTCGACGGCCACGCCGCCGTCGACCTGTCGCGCGTCACCGTGTCGGTCGGCGTCGCCGTGCACCCCGTCCACGCCGCCGACGACGTCGGCCTGCTGCGCGCCGCCGACCAGGCGATGTTCGCGGTCAAGCGCGCGACGAAGAATGCCGTCGGCATCGCCGAGCTCGATGTCGCGCCGGCCATCCGGGAGGGATTGTGATGAGCGGAACGACGCTGGCGCTCGAGCGCCGCGACCATCTGCTGCACGTGACGCTCAACCGCCCCGCGGCGCTGAACGCGATGAACCGCGAGCTCGTCGCCGAGCTGCGCGCCCTGTTCGCAGGCCTGCCGGCGGATCGCGACACGCGCGTCGTCCTCCTGCGCGGCGCCGGGCGCGCGTTCTGCGCCGGACTGGACCTCAAGGAGGCCGCGGGCGGGGACGGCGAGCAGGACGGCTCGGTGCAGGCCGCGCTGCGCGGACAGCGGACGATCAGCGAGCTCGTGCTGCTGATGCGCCGCGCGCCGCAGCCGATCATCGCCGCGGTGCACGGCGCCGCGTGCGGCGGCGGTCTGGCGCTCGCGCTCGGCGCCGATGTCCGCGTCGCCGCCACCTCGGCGCGCATGAACGCCGCGTTCATCCGCCTCGGCCTCTCGGGATGTGACGTCGGCGTGAGCTACTTCCTGCCGCGCATGGTCGGCGCCTCGGTGGCCGCGGAGCTGCTGCTCACCGGAAACTTTCTCGACGCGGAACGCGCCGGGCAGCTCGGACTCGTGTCGCGCGTCGTCCCGGACGATGCACTCGATGCGGCGGCCGAGGCGCTGGCGGCCGACATGCTGCGCAACTCCCCGCTCGGCCTGCGGCTGACGAAGGAGTGTCTCAACGCGAGCCTCGATGCCGGCAGCCTCGAACAGGTGGTCGCCATGGAGGATCGCAACCAGATCCTCTGCACGCGCACGGCCGACTTCGGCGAGGGCGTGCGCGCGTTTCTCGAGAAGCGTTCGCCGCGCTACGACGAGCGCTGACCGGCGCGGCTCAGTCTGCCGCGCCCGGCGACGCCGCGAGCAGCGCGGGGTTCGCCACCGCGAGCTTCTCGCGCGTCGTGGCGCGCAGGTGCGCGCGCACCGCGGCGGCGAACGGGCCCGCATCCGCGTCGCCGGCGCGGATGCGCGCGCAGAGCGCCGCCGTGCGGTCGCGGAGCGCCGCGCGACGCGCGGCCGGGTCGGCGGGCGGTTCGGCCGCCCCGAGCAGCGCATCGAGCCGCCGCCACTCGGCGCCGAGGTGTTCCTCCTCCTGCGCCAGCTCGCGCGCGACGATGGCGAGCACGTTCGCGGCCACCCGGGCGTGGAACTGCGTCGTGCCGCTCAGCGCCGCGATGACGTCGCGCTCGAGAAACCCGCGCACCGCCTCGAGCAGCTCGATTGCCGTCGGTCGGTCCTGCATGCCGCTGGTCTACGCCGCGACGATGCCGCACCGCAACGGGCCCGTATCCGGGTTTCCTTCCGGATCTGGCGTCCCTGGCGCCTCGGCGGTTTGCGTTTCCGGAGCGCGCGGAAAGCGAATTGCCGCGCAAAGCCCGCGTCGGCGATGCCGCGGATGTACGCGACGTCGCGTCCGCTGCGCCTCGGTGGCTGATCCTTCGCCTGTCCGGGCGGAACCGTTGGGCAACGCCCGGGACCACAAAACGACGACGCCCCGGGCCGCGTGAGCGGACCGGGGCGTCGAGGCGGTGCGAACGACGCGTGTTACGGCGTCTTGGCGTTGAACTGCTTGAACTCGTTCTTCTTCGGCACGGCGAACGAGCCCTCCCAGCAGACGCCGGTCTCGTTGTTGCGCAGCTGGACGATCAGCGGCAGGTCGCCGTTGGCGATCGGCAGCGAGAAGTCGGGGAGGTTCGTCCCCTTGCCCTTCACGAGTGCCTTGGCCTTGCCGGCATCACCGCTCTTCACGACGATCTTCGTGATGCCGTCGTCCGTGCCGGTACCCTTGTACTTGAAGCCCTTGGTACCGAGGGCGGACCAGGTGCTGCCGCTCGGCGGCACGGCCGCCTGATTGATCAGCGCCGCGGTCGTGCCGGCGTAGAAGCACAGCGCGTACTCGGCCGTGGCGGTCGGGTTGGCGAGATCGCCGACCGTCGTCGCCGCGCCCTTCGTCCACTTCCAGACGAACTTGTCCTTGTTGTCGTCGGCGTTGTCCTTGATCAGGACCTTGTTCTTCTGCGCGGTGCGGCAGACCGCCGCAACCGACGGGCAATCGCCGACGAAGCACAGGTCGGTGCTCTCATCGCAGCTCGTGCCACCCGGGCACGGGTTGGTGCCGCCACTGCAGACGCCGCTGCTGCAGGTCTGCGTGCCGTTGCAGAACGCGCCGTCCTCGCAGTCGGTACCGTCGGGCTGGAACGCGTCGCTCGGGCAGTCGTCGCCGACACCGTCACAGGTCTCGGCGAGGTCGCACACGTCGGCCGCCGCGCGGCAGACGTCAGTGCTCTTCGCATCGCTCGGGCAGACGATCGAGCTGCCGTCGCAGGTTTCCTCCAGGTCGCAGACGCCCGCGGCGGCGCGGCAGCTCGTGCCGGCCGGCTGCACCTCGTCGGCCGGGCATACGATCGAGGCGCCATCGCAGGTTTCGGCGGCATCGCACGCATCGCTCGCGGCGCGGCAGATGGTGGACGTCGGCTCGACCGCATCGGCGGGGCAGGTCTTGTTCACCCCGTCGCAGGTCTCGGCCGTGTCGCAGACGTCGGCGGCGCCGCGGCACACCGTGGACGTCGGCTCGACCCCGTCAGCCGGGCAGTCGGCGCTCGACCCGGTGCAGGTCTCCTCGGCGTCACACTCCTCGCCGACGGTCGTCGCGCGGCAGACCGTGGTGGGAGGCTCGAACGCATCGGGCGGACACAGGCCGCTCGATCCCGTGCACTGCTCGGCGACGTCACAGACGCCTGCCGAGGCGCGGCACTCGGTGCCGGCAGAGACGAAGGTGTCGGTCGGGCAGAGCGCGCTCACGCCATCGCACTCCTCGGCGATGTCGCAGACGTCCGCCACCGCACGGCACTCGGTGCCGCCCGACTGAACGACGTCGGCCGGGCAGGTGTCGCTCACGCCGTCGCACTGTTCGGCGACGTCGCACGTGCCGGCCGCCGCGCGGCACACGGCCGTGCTCTTCGTATCGGCGGGGCACTCATTGTTGACGCCGTCGCACTGCTCGGCGAGGTCGCAGGCACCGGCCGAGGCGCGGCACAGGGCCGTGCTCTTCGCGTCCGCCGGACACGAGTTGTTCACGCCGTCGCACTGCTCGGCGACGTCGCAGACGCCGGCCGAGGCGCGGCACGGCGCGACGCTCTTCGCGTCCGCCGGGCAGGTCGGGCTCGAGCCGGTGCAGAACTCCTCGAGATCGCACACGCCGCCGGGAGCGCGGCACGAGGTGCCGCCGGAGACGAATGCGTCCGCCGGGCAGGCGTTGTTCACGCCGTCGCAGGTCTCGGCGACGTCGCAGCTGCCGCCGCTGGCGCGGCAGATGTTGCCCGAGCTCTTCGCATCCGCCGGGCAGGCATTACTCACGCCGTTGCAGGTCTCGGCGATGTCACACACGCCGCCCGAGGCGCGGCAGGTGTTGCCGGAGAGCTTCCCGTCGGCCGGGCAGGTCGTGCTCGAGCCGGTGCAGGTCTCGGCCGCGTCGCAGACGCCGGCCGCGGCGCGGCACACGGTCGAGCTGTTCGCGAACGTGCACGACGAGGTGCAGCAGGCGCCGCCGTCGCACACTTCCGGGCTGTCGATGACGCCGTCACCGCAGTCCGACCAGTAGAACTGCAGGTCGACGGCACCGCGGCAGTTGCCGCCGGGCGACGCGACCCGCGTGCCGTCGTACACCGTCGTACAGGACTGGCCCGAGAAATGCGGATCACTCGAGGTGAAGTCGACCTCGAACGTGAACGTGCTGCCGCTGTTCAGCTTGAACAGCCGCTCGATGGCGCCGTTACCGTTGCTCGCCGGGTTGCCACCGGTGCTGACGATCGTCGCCGAGCCGCTCGAGCGGGTGATGGTCAGCGTGTTGCTCACCGTGTCCGTCCCGAACCCGCAGGTCGGGCACGCCGAGGTCACCGAGGTCGTGCTCGTGTAGGTGATCGTGTTACCGCCGCCACTCGAGAACGAGAGGACCTCGCTGCCCGAGATCGAGCCGTTGTCCATCGACAGGCCGTTCACGTTACTCGCGTTCCGGATGCCGAAGTAGACGTTGCTGTGGGCGGCGAGATTGACGCCCGTGCAGGTCACCGTCGCGCCGCTGCCGCGGCTGTGCACGCCGCTGACCGTGCAGCTGCCGCCGCCGGGCAACGCGTAGCCCGAGTTGGTGATCACCAGCGCCTGGGCACTGGCGGCGGCACCGAGCACCATCAGCGCGGCCCAGAGCGCAGCGCCGGGCAGCCTGCGGCGACCCGTCGCCACCGTGGCCGCGGCGTGCGTGGCCACCGGTCCCTGATGTGAGCGGAACGTACCGATTCCGGCGTCCTGGCGGTGATTCCCCATGGCGCTTCCCCCGATCTGCTGCGGTTTGTCGCTGAATGGTCGTCCGGTCACCACGACCCGTGTGAGCCGTGGCTGCCGTGCGACCCGTGACTGCCGTGCGATCCGTGACTCCCGTGCGAGCCGTGGCTGCCGTGACTGCCGTGCGAGCCGTGGCTGCCGTGACTGCCGTGGCTGCCGTGCGAAGCGTGCGACATGTGTTGGGCGAGGAGCAGCTTTTCGCTGTTCGGCTCGTTGCGGAGCGCCTGGGCCGCCTCCCCGGTGTCGAGCGCCGCCACCGGCTTGACCGCCTGGCGCGCTTCTTCCGGGCTCAGAAAATCCAACGGCGACTTCCGCAGCGACGGCAGCCCATTCTTCTTCTCGCTCATCGTCCTCTCCTTCACACACTGGCCGGTCCGGCGCTCCCCGCGGGCAGGGCGCCGGATCCCCGCTCTCGTCGCCGCGCGCGTCCGGCGCGCGGCGACAGGCTCAGCGCAGTCGCGCCGTCGATGCGTACTGCTCCAGGCGTTCCGCGTGCGGCTGCAGCGCGGCGACCGCCGCCACGCGCCGCTCGTTGGCGGCCGCGGCGTGCGCCACGGCGGCCACCGCCTGTGCCAGCCCTTCGTTGGTGGGCACGTCGCCCGCCCCGCCGTTCATGACGACGAAATCGAGCGCCTCGGTGTACACCAGCCCCTGCGGCGTCCCGTCGTTGCGGCAGACGTGCACGCGCGCGATGCGCCCGCGGGCATCGGCCAGCGTCAGCACCGCCGCACCGTGCACCACCGGGCTCAGCCCGGTCACCTGCCAGCCCTCGCCCACCGTGGCGCCGGCGCGCAGCGGCGCCAGCAGCTCCCACGGCGGCGGCGCACTGACCTCGGTCGGTGCCGCCACCGGCGGCTCCAGCCGCGCGGCGTCCGGGCTGGCCGCGTCCTGCGGCTTCCGCATCAACGCGCCGGCGCGCCCCACGGTGGCGATTCCGGCTCCGACCGCGGCGGCACCGGCGGCCAGTTTCCCGACGAACAGACGTCGCGACAGCATACGCGTCCTCCTCCAATGTTCCGATTTGCCTGATGTGCCACGCGGGCGCGGGCACGGGATCCTGAACGACCTGGCCTCTGAAAACGGCGGCGCTCCGACACGCGCGGGCGTGCCGGAGCGCTGCCTCGGGTTCACTCCCGACTACGGTGCCTTGGCGTTGAACTGCTTGAGCTCGTTCTTCTTCGGTGCGGCGAACGAGCCCTGCCAGCAGACACCGGTGTCGTTGTTGCGCAGCTGGACGATCACCGGCAGCTCGCCACTGTCGATCGGCAGCGAGAAGTCGGGCAGGTTCAGCCCCTTGCCCTTCACCAGGGCCTTGGCCTTGCCGGCCGCGCCGCTCTTCACGATCAGCTTGATGATGCCGTCGTTCGAGCCGGTGTCCTTGTACTTGAAGCCCTTGCTGCCGAGCGGCTTCCACGCGGCGCCGCCCGCCGGCACGCTGGCCTGGTTGATCAACGCCGCCGTCGTGCCGGCGTAGAAGCAGAGCGCGTAATCCGCGGTGGCCGTCGGATCGGCGAGGTCCGCGAGCGTCGTCTCGGCGCCCTTGGTCCACTTCCAGACCAGCTTGTCCTTGTTGTCGTCGGGGTTGTTCTTGATCAGCAGCTTGTTCTTCGCTGCCGTGCGGCACACCGCGGCGGTGGACGGGCAGTCGCCGAGGAAGCACAGGTCGCTCGCCTCGTCGCAGGTCAGCCCGCCGCCGCACGGATCCGTGCCGCCGCCACAGACACCGCCCGTGCAGGTCTGCTCGCCGTTGCAGAACGCGCCGTCCTCGCAGCTCGTGCCGTCCGGCTCGATCGCGTCGCTCGGGCATTCGTCGCCGATGCCGTCGCAGGTCTCGGCGATGTCGCAGGTACCCGCCGCCGCGCGGCAGACGTCGGTGCTCTTCAGGTCGGCGCCGCACAGCTTCGAGCTGCCGTCGCACATCTCGGCGAGGTCGCAGGCACCCGCCGCGGCGCGGCACACGGTCGTGTTCGGCTCCACGGCATCGGCCGGGCACTCGCCGCTCACGCCATCGCAGGTTTCGGCGATGTCGCAGACCTCGCCGGTCGACGCGGCGCGGCACACCGTGCTCGCCGGCAGCACTTCGTCCGCCGGGCAGTACTTGCTGCTGCCGTCGCAGGTTTCCTCGACGTCGCAGCTGCCGGCGGAGCCGCGGCACACCGTCGTGTTCGGCTCGACCGCATCCGGCGGACAGCTCGGGCCGCTGCCGGTGCAGGTCTCGGCGACGTCGCAGGTCTCGCCGGGCGTCCCCGCGCGGCAGACCGTCGTCGGCGGCTCGAAGGCGTCGGCCGGGCAGTCGTCGCCCAGGCCATCGCAGACCTCGGCGACGTCGCAGACGTCCGCCGACGCACGGCAGAGCGCCGTGCTCTTCGCATCCGCCGGGCACTCGACGCCGCTGCCGTCACACGTCTCGGCGACGTCGCAGACGCCCGCCGCCGCGCGGCACTCGGTCGTGCTCGGCTCGACCGCATCGGCGGGACAGGTCTTGTTCGTGCCGTCGCAGGTCTCGGCGACGTCACAGACGCCCGCCGCCGAGCGGCAGACCGTCGTATCGGGCTCGACCGCGTCCGCCGGGCAGTCGGCGTCCGAGCCGGTGCAGGTTTCGGTCAGGTCGCAGACATCGCCGACCGAGGCCGCACGGCATACCGTCGAGCTGGGCTCGAAGGCATCTGCCGGGCAGTCCGCCGCCACGCCGTCGCACTGCTCGGCGACGTCGCAGACGCCGGCCGCGGCGCGGCATTCGGTGCCCGCGTCGACGAGCACGTCGGCCGGACACGCGATGTTCGTCCCATCGCAGGTTTCGGCGACGTCACAGCTGCCCGCCGCCCCACGGCACACCGTGGTACTCGGCTCGACCTCGTCGGCCGGGCAGTCGTCGCCGGATCCGTCGCACAGCTCGGCGACGTCGCAGGCGTCGGCCGCCGCACGGCACACCGCCGTGCTCTTGGCGTCCGCCGGGCAGTCGTCCGCCACGCCGTCGCACTGCTCGGCGAGATCGCAGGCGCCGGCCGACGCGCGGCACTCCGCGGTGCTCTTCGCGTCCGCCGGACACTCGTCGTTCACGCCGTCGCACTGCTCGGCGACGTCGCAGATGCCGCCCGAGGCGCGGCACTCCGCGGTGCTCTTCGCATCCGTCGGACACGTGCCGCTCGAGCCGGTGCACTGTTCGGCGACGTCGCAGCTGCCGGCCGACGCGCGGCACTCGGTGCCCGCGTCGACGAAGACGTCGCTCGGGCAGTCGTTGCCGAGGCCGTCGCACTGCTCGGCGACGTCGCAGACGTCCACCGCACCGCGGCAGGTCGCGGTGCTCTTCGCATCCGCCGGGCAGTCGTTGCCGCTGCCGTCACACACCTCGGCCAGGTCGCAGGCGCCGGCCGAGGCGCGGCACTCCGCGGTGCTCTTCGCATCTGCCGGGCAGTCGTTGCCGACGCCGTCGCACTGCTCGGCGACGTCGCAGATGCCGCCCGACGCACGGCACTCCGCCGTGCTCTTCGCGTCCGCCGGGCAGGTGCCGCTCGAACCGGTGCACTGCTCGGCGACGTCACAGACACCGCCCGACGCGCGGCATTCGGTGCCGGCATCGACGAACAGATCGGTCGGACAGTCGTTGCCGACGCCGTCACACTGCTCGGCGACGTCACAGACATCCACCGCACCGCGGCAGGTCGCGGTGCTCTTCGCGTCCGCCGGGCAGTCGTTGCCGACGCCGTCGCACTGCTCGGCGACGTCGCAGACGCCGCCCGCGGCGCGGCACTCGGCCGTGCTCTTCGCGTCGGCCGGGCAGTCGTTGCCGACGCCGTCGCACTGCTCGGCGACGTCGCAGACGCCGCCCG
>CBFGUK010000149.1:0-11459 GCA_965651925.1 uncultured bacterium
ATGCTGAACGTCGCGCCCTCGGGCAGGCCGGCGAACGTGCCGCTCACCGCGCCGCCGCCGTCGCGGCTGATGATCGCGAACTGCTGGCCCGGTGCCGGCGCGACGCCGAGCGTCACCGCGAGCGTCGCGCCGTCGAGGGCGACCGGCCCGTCGACCACGACCTGATCGTACCCCGTGCCCGCGGCGGGACCCGCGAGCTCGATCGCCAGCGTCGCGCCCGCGTCGAGCGTCAGCGCGCCGGCGGCGAGCCGGCCGGGTCCGTCGCCGGGCGCGAGCGTGGCGCCGCTCTCGACCGTGATCGCGCCGCTCGTGCCGCCGTCGCCGGTGAGGCGCGCGCCGGCGTTCACCGTGACGGCGCTCGCCAGCATGCCGTCGAGCCGCAGCGCGCCGGCGGCGATGCGCGTCGCGCCGCCGTAGGTGGAGTCCCCGCCGAGGCGCAGCACCCCGGTGTTGCTCTTCACCAGCATGCCGGCGCCGCTGATCGCGCCGTCGAGCGCGACCGGGCCGCCGGTGTTGAGGGTCAGCATGCGCGTCCCGACGTCGCTGAGGTCGATCGCCCCGGTGAGCTGCGTCTGCCGGCCGGAGGCGCCGAAGACGACGTTGTTGGTGAGGGCGATCGGGATCTGCCAGAGGAGATTCGGCGTGCCGGCGCCGGGGTTGGCGATCGACACCGGTCCGCCGAGGCCGATCGCGTTGCCGGTGAACGTGTACGTGCCGGCGTCGGGCTGCGTCGTGATCTCGAGGAACGTGACCACCAGCCCGGTGAGATCGTTGCTGCTCGTGTAGGGCCCGGCGAGCGCGGGGAAGATCAGCGTGACGCTGCTTTCGTTGTCCGCGGGGGCGGCGCCGCCCCAGTTCGCCGGGTTCGACCAGCTCGGGTCGGCGCCGCCGCCGCCGGTCCACGTGTAGGTCACCGCGTGCGCCGCGCCGGCGGGCGCGAGGGCGAGCAGCGTGACGAGCAGCAGCGCGCGCCCGCCGCGTCGAACGCGCGCGAGCGCCTGGTCGGCCGAGCCGTGTGTCCTGCCTGTCATGCGCGCCTGTCCTTTCCGCGACGGAGAAGACCGGATCATGGATGGCCACCCGCGGATTGGCAACGCATCGATTGCCGGCTGCACGGTCCGCGTCCCGGATCTGCCCAACGGGTCGCCCCGGCGGCAGCGCTCCAGCGGTGCGCCCGAGATCGGTGGGCGTTGCCGGTTCCCGCGCCCGCGACGGCGCGGCAAAAAGCACAAGCGGCCGTAGCTCGACGGCCGGGGGCATTGGAGTTGCTCCATCCTGTCCGCATGGCCGCTCCCGTCCTGCGTCCGCCCGAGGCGCCGTGGCCGTTCGCCGAGCTGCCGCCGCTGCCGCGGCTCGCGGCGCTGCGCGCCGCGCTGCTCGATGCGCCGTACGCGCTCTGTACGCGCAAGGCCGAGCTGCTGACGGAGTTCGCGCGCGCGCACGTGCCTCGCCACTGGCTGACGCGGGCGCTGGCGCCGCGCCACTTCGCACTTGCGCGCCGGGCACTCGAGCGCACGCTGGCGACCGGCACGCCGCAGCCGGCCGTGCAGGTGCGGCTGTCGAACGGCCTGCAGCATCTCTACCGCTCCCTCGACGACCGCGCCGCGCGGGAGCCGCGCATCGTCACCGCGGCGCGTGGCCTCGCGTACGTCCTCGCCGGGCAGTCGCTGCGCGTCTACGACCACGAGCTGATCGTCGGCAACCTCACCGCGCACCGCATCGGCGCGGCGCTGCATCCGGATTTCGGCGGCCTGCTGCTGCTGCCCGAGCTGCGCGCGCTGGCGACGCGGGCGGTGAACCCGCTGCGCGTCACCGCGGCGCAGATCGCGCGCCTCGAGCGCGACATCCTGCCGTGGTGGTTCAGCGCCTCGGTGCTGGCGCGCGCGCCGCTGCTGGCGCGCGATGCGGCGCTGCAGAACACGCTGCTGCGCGGGCGCGACTTCATCCTGACGCAGTTCGCCGGCATCTCGCACGTCACGCCTGACTACCCGGCGGTGCTGGCGCACGGCTTCACCGGCCTGCTCGCCGCCGCCGAGGCGGCGCGCGCCAGCGGCGTGCCGCCGGGACAGCGCGGCGCGTACGACGCCTTCGCGATCGCGGCGCGCGCCGCCATCGCCTTCGCGGCGCGCTGGAGCGCGCACTGCGCGGCGCTCGCCGCCGGCGAGCGCGATCCCGTCCGCGCCGCCGAGCTGCGCGCGCTGGCAGCGGTCTGCGCGCGCGTGCCGGCGCAGCCGGCGACGACGTTCCACGAGGCGCTGCAGAGCGTCTTCCTGACGCACGTCATGCTCCACCAGGAGAGCTTCCAGCACGGCGTGTCGTTCGGGCGCGTCGACCAGTACCTGCAGCCGTACTATGCGCGCGACGTCGCCGCCGGCCGCCTCGACCCGGCGCGTGCCGTCGAGCTGCTCGGCTGCTTCCTCGGCAAGGCGGCCGAGCAGGTGCCGCTGTTCAACGCCATGGCCACCGAGTATTTCAGCGGCCTCTCCTCGGCGTCCGGCCTGACGCTCGGCGGCACCGACGCCGACGGGCGCGACGCGACCACCGACGTCACGTACCTCGTCCTGCACGCGTACGACCGCCTGCGGCTGCGCCAGCCGAATCTGCACCTGCGCCTCCATGCTGGCAGCCCGCCGGCGCTGCGCGCGCTGGCGTACGACGTGCTCGCGCGCGGCGGCGGCATGCCGGCGCTGTTCAACGACGCGGCGGTGGTGCCGGCGATCGAGGCGCTCGACGTGCCGACCGCCGACGCGCGCGACTACGCGATCGTCGGCTGCGTCGAGTGGGGCGTGCCGCGGCGCAGCTTCCCCGCCGCCGGCGCCGGCTTCGTCTCGTTGCCGGCGGTCCTCGTGGACGTGCTGCACGGCCGCGCCGGCCCCGGCGCCGCGGCGTCTGCCGACGTCGAGACGCTGTACGCCGCGTTCGCGGCGCGGCTCGCCGAAGTGGTCGCCGCCGCGGTGGCCGGCAACGACGCGATCGAACGGGCGCACGCCGAGGTGCGGCCGACGCCGCTGCTGTCGCTGGTGATCGACGGCTGCCTGGCGAGCGGCTGCGACGTGACCGCCGGCGGCGCGCGCTACGATTCGAGCGGCCTGCAGGGCGTCGGCCTCGCCGACGTCGCCGATTCGTTCGCCGCCATCGAGCAGGTCGTGTTCGACGAGCGGCGGCTCACGCTGCCGGCGCTCGTCGCGGCGCTCGCCGCCGACTTCGCGGACGCCGAGCCGCTGCGCCGCCGGCTGCTGGCGCGCGTGCCGAAGTACGGCGAGGACGCCGGCCGCGCCGAGGCGTGGGCGGCGCGCATCGCGCGCACGTACGCGTCGCTGGTACGCGTGCACTGCAACCCGCGCGGCGGACCGTACGCCCCCGGCTTCTGGTGCATGACCACGCACGTCGGCTTCGGACGCCGCCTCGGGGCGCTGCCGAGCGGCCGGCACGCCGGACAGCCGCTCGCCGACGGTCTCTCGCCGGCCAACGGCTGCGACCGCCGCGGTCCGACCGCCTCGCTGCTCGCCGCGGCGCGCGCCGCCGGGCTGCACGTCGCCAACGGCCTGGCGCTGAACGAGACGATCGACACCGTGTTCGTCGCCGGCTCGGCGGGCCGCGCGCGCCTCGACGCGCTGACGCGCGGCTACTTCGCCGCCGGCGGCCAGCAGGTGCAGTACAACGTCCTCGACCCCGCGGTGCTGCGCGACGCGCAGCGCCATCCCGAGCGCCATCGCGATCTCGTCGTGCGCATCTCCGGCTACAGCGCCTACTTCAACGACCTCACCCCGGCGATGCAGGACGACCTCATCGCCCGCACGCTGCACGGCCGCGCGACGGGGCCGGCGTGCCAGGCGAGGGACGGCTCGCTGTGATGACCGCCGCGCACGCCCCGGTGGTCGACATCCAGCGCTTCTCGCTGCACGACGGCCCCGGCATTCGCACCGTCGTGTTCTTCAAGGGCTGCAGCCTCGACTGCGCGTGGTGCCACAACCCCGAGGCGATCCGCGCGCACCCGGAGCTCGCGTACTACGCCGAGCGCTGCATCGATGGCTGCGACGAGTGCCTCGCGGCCTGTGGGCGCGCGGCGCTGCGCCCGGCGCGCGACGGGCGCGTCGATTTCGCGCGCTGCGACGGCTGCGGCGCCTGTGCCGAGGCGTGCCCGGGCGAGGCGCTGGTGCTCGTCGGGCGCGGCATGAGCGTCGACGAGCTGCTCGACGCGGTGATCCGTGACCGGCCGTTCTACGCACAGAGCGGCGGCGGGGTGACGCTGTCGGGCGGCGAGCCGGTGCTGCAGGCGGCGTTCCTGCGCGCGTTTCTGCCGCGTGCCCGCGCCGCCGGGCTGCACCTCGCGCTCGAGACCGCCGGCAGCTATCCCTTCGCGCGCCTGGCGCCGCTGCTGCCGGCGCTCGACCTGATCCTGTTCGACCTCAAGCTCGCCGATCCCGCGCAGCACGCGCGCTGGACCGGGCACGGCAACCGGCTCGTGCTCGCGACGCTGCGCGAGCTGCTCGCGCGCGACGCGCCGGTCGCGGTGCGCATGCCGATCGTGCCCGGCATCAACACCGGCCCGGACGAGATCGCGGCGATGGCGCGGCTGCTCGATACGCTCGGCCTGCGGACGATCGAGCTGCTGCCCTACAATCATCTCTGGGAGGCGAAGCTGCCGCGCCTCGCGCACCCGCGCCGCCCGCTCGCCATCGCACCGCCGCCGCCGGCCTGCGCCGACACGCTCGTCGCCGCGTTCCGCCGCGCCGGCATCGCCGCGCGCGTGCCGCGCGGCGGCGACGAGTCGCCGCAACTGTCCGCCTGAGCGCCGCCGCCGCCGTGCCGGGCGCCGCTAGCCCAGGAAGGCGAGCTCGGGGCCGCGCGGGATGATGCCGCTCGGGTTCAGGAAGCGGTGGCTGCCGTAGTAGTGCGTCTTGATGTGGTCGAGGTTCACCGTCTCGGCCACGCCGTCGATCCGGTAGAGCTCGCCGAGCAGGCGCGAGAGGTGCGGGTAGTCGGCGATGCGGCGGCGATTGCACTTGAAGTGCACGTAGTAGACCGCATCGAAGCGCACGAGCGTGGTGAACAGCCGCCAGTCGGCTTCGGTGAGCGTCTCGCCGGTGAGGTAGCGCGTGCGCGCGAGCGTCGCATCGAGCGTGTCGAGCGTCGCGAACAGCGCTTCGAACGCGCGGTCGTATGCCGCCTGACTGCTCGCGAAGCCGCAGCGGTACACGCCGTTGTTCACCGTCGCGTAGATCGTCTCGTTGAGCGCGTCGATGCCCTCGCGCAGCGGCGCGGGGTAGTAGTCGGCGCGGCTCGGGGTGAACGCGTCGAACGCCGAGTTGAGCATGCGGATGATCTGCGCCGACTCGTTGTTGACGATCGTCTGCCGTTCGCGGTCCCAGAGCACGGGCACGGTGACGCGACCCGAGTACGTCGGCTCGGCGCGCGTGTAGACCTCGTGGAGGTAGCGGCAGCCGTTCACGGTATCAGGCGTCGCGCCGCGATACGGCGCGAACTCCCAGCCGTGCTCGCCCATCAGCGGGTGCACGACGGACACCGAGATCACGTCCTCGAGCTGCTTGAGGCGGCGGAAGATCAGCGTGCGGTGCGCCCACGGGCAGGCGAGCGAGACGTACAGATGATAGCGGTTTGCGGCGGCGGGGAAGCCGGTCGACCCGTCGGCGGTGACGTGGTGATGGAACGTGGTGCTCTGGCGGACGAATTCACCGCCGCTCGCCTTCGTGTCGTACCAGCCGTGTCGCCACACCCCGTGTTCGAGATAGCCGCTCATGCCGGCATCGTCCCCCGCCGCGCCGGCGATGCAACCATCATCCTCCGCGCTGGATCCGCGGATGACGCCGATGTGGCGTCGCGTGATCCATGCCGCTCGCCTGCGATCGCGCCGGCGATCTCGTGCCGCCGGCGTGGAGCGCGCCGGTCCCTCGGCGCCCGTTGAACTGGCGACGCGCGTAACTGATGGCGCTGAGCGCAGGTGGCGCATGGCCAGTCATGCCGGCCATACGCCATGCGCAGGACGCAGCGCGCGGCTGCGCGATCAGAGCGACCGCAGGTACTCGACGAGATCGCTCTTCTCTCCCGGATCGAGGCCGAGCGTGAGGAACGCGTCGTAGTGATCGACGACCGCGGCGAGCCGCCGTGGAGCTGCAGCGTGTCGCCCCAGAACACCTCGCTGCCGAACGTGTCGTGCCGGAACGCGGCGCGTCCCTGCTCGAGGAGCTGCTCGGCATGCGCGTGCGCGGTGTCGTCCGCCGGCGGGCCACCGACTCCGGTCTGGGCGGCGGTGCCGTTGCCGCCGCCGCCGCCGCTGGCGGCGAGCAGCGTGCCGGCAAGCAGCCACCCCGCGCCGCGCCGTCGCGTCGCATCCGGCATCAGCCGTCTCCGGTTCGTGGTCATCGGTGCACCCGTTCGTGGTGGCTTCAGGCGACCAGGCGGTCGTCGGCGTGCCGCACGGCGCGCCGGTCGGCGGCCTCGTGGACGGCGGTCAGGCGTCCGAGGGTGAAGGCGGCGACGGCCATGACGAGATCGCGCACGGCGATGTCGAAGAAGCCGGCGAGGATGAGGTTACTGGCGACCAGCGTCAGCCAGGCGGCGGCGATGTAGCTGCCGAGCTCGGTCCAGCGGGTGAGGATGGCGAGGCCGACGGCGATCTCGATCACGCCGGCGACGGCGAGGAAGGTCTCCGGGGTGACCGGCAGTACCGCGCGGGCGAGCGGGGCGACGTACTGCGACCAGTCGGTCAGCAGGTAGGTGAACTTGTCGAGGCCGGCGAGCAGCGGGACGAGCCCGAAGGCGAGCCGCAGGGCCTGGCGCGGCAGGGCGAGTGAATCGTGCGTTGTGTGCATGAAGTGTGTCCTCCTGCCCGAATCGAGTCGCGAGCTGGCGCCAGGTTCCCGCCGGAGGCACGATGGAGGCGCGCGGAGCGGCGCGGGAACCTTTTTCGGCCCCGCGACTCCAATAGGCATGATGCAGGAAGCGATGTCCCTGACGACGGACTCACCGGTGAGCGCGGAGTCGAGCGACGCGGCGGTGGTCGCCCGCGTCCGCGCCGGCCATCCCGACGCGTTCGAGTGGCTCATGCGCCGCCACAACCAGCGGCTCTACCGCGCCGTGCGCGCCATCCTCGGCGATCCCGCCGAGACCGAGGACGTGCTGCAGGAGGCGTACGTGCGCGCGTTCACCCACCTCGACCAGTTCGCCGGTCGCGCGCAGTTCGCCACCTGGCTGACGCGCATCGCCGTCAACGAGGCGCTGCACCGCCGCCGGCGACGGGAACGCTTCACCACGCTGGAGGATTTCGTGAGCACGCTCGCCTCGCCGACGTCCGGACCGGAACACGGAGCCACCGACGGCGAGCTGCGCCGCTTCCTCGAGGCGGCCATCGAGGAGCTGCCGGTCGACTTCCGCACGGTCTTCGCCCTGCGCGAGGTCGAGGGCCTCAGTACCGCCGAGACCGCCGCCTGCCTCGACATCCCCGAGGATACGGTGAAGACGCGCCTCCACCGCGCCCGCCGCCAGCTGCAGCTCCACCTCAACCGCCGCCTCGGCGCCTCGGTCCGCGAAGTCTTCGCCTTCGGCGCCGCCCACTGCGACCGCCTCGTCGCCGCCGTGCTGCAGCGCATCCGCGCGGCCGTGCCAGCGGGGAAGTGTTCTGAATGAGAACACCCCCGATCATCATTGTGGCGGATCGCGCCCTACGCAGCGACCGAACTCCCCGACGCGCGAAGACGCGTCGGGAGCACAGGGATCAGTTAGCCGTCATCACTCTCAGTAGTGCTCGGGCTCGTGCTCCAGGTCGTTGGAGTTTCGGGAACGTAACGGCACAACGTTCCGGTGCGGACACTGTTGCGTAGATGTATCGCCGCGTCAGGGTGTGATGAGTCGATCGCGCGCAGCGCTGCGCTCAGGCGGTTTCTGACCCGCACGCGTGCCTTTTCGCTCTCCTGCGTCAGTGACCGCGGCTTGCCGTGAATATCGAGAGCACGGGATAGCTCGCGTTCAAGAAACGCGATCTCGGAGTGGATTGCGTTCCGCGGACCCAGGTCATTGAGCGATTCGGCTTCATCGAGCATGGCGCGAAGCGCCTTCAGCCTCTGCCGGTACTCCGCGCATGCTCGTGGATCGGGAGCATTCGCGTCGTGCGGGCGTTCGTAGTGGTGGTCGACGCACCGCACGAGATCGAGGACGTGTATGCTCTCTCCCGGCCGCCCAACGAGCTGAGCGAGATAGGAGAATCCGACTGAATCAGGGAGAAGGGTCCAGCGGTCACGGAAGCAAAGGCTCCAGAAGCGTCCAGACTTGAAGAGCGCGTTGGTGACGGGCGGTGATGGCGTGACCGTTTCGCCGCCTCGCGAGGGCGTGAGGGAATCGATCTCAGCCAGGGCCGCAGCTGCCCTCCCGGACAGGTAGGTGAGGGTGCAGTCTCGGAAGGTATCGTGCGCATCGGACGCGAGCCGGCGCGCATGTTCGAGGTCGGTCCTCCGGGAGATCAGAAAGATTGCGAAGGCAAGTTGGGTCTGAGCCGTCAAGACAGGCGTATCCGACGGGAGATGTGCATCCAGGGCAGCCGAAAAATGGCGTGTCGCCTGATGATCGTTCCGGCATGTGGAGGCCAACAGGCCGAGAAAATGATGAACGGACCCATCGATGAGGGTTCCCCATGCGGTCACGACATGGTGGTCAGCGAGCGGCAGCAGTCGATTGTACAAGGCAGCCGCGGCCGACGGTTCTTCGAGAATGTGCACGGCTTCAGCGAGACACGTCAGTGCGAACAGGGACGAGCAGTTGTCAGGGATGTTCTCGAAGTCGTGCCGCGCGAAGAATGCGACGAGTGGTGCCGCTTGATGACCGGCGCCCAAGTGAGCGTGCAGCAACGCCGCGGCGGCCCTGAATTCGACCATGGTTGGGAAGCGGTCGATCATGGCCGTCGCGAGTGGCGGCCAGTTCCCGAGGGAGTCGGTCAGAAGTGCCCGCCTGAATGACTGGATGATGCTGTAGTGATTCGTCGTGGTATCGTGAACCTTCAGGCCCAGGGCTGCTGCCTCCGCAGAGAGGGACTCCGAAAGCGCCATCTGGCCACGGGTGATTGCCCGTGCGCTGCGAATGAGCAGGATCTGCCAGCGTTGCGGTGTGGTCCGGATGTCCGGCAGGAGTCGCTCAGCGAGCCGGAGTTCGGCATCCGCTTCGTGGAGTCGCCCCAACGTGGCTCCAGCCCAATGCCTGTACAGGCGCGCCTGGAACTCGATGGCCGGATCGTTGAGGGCCGCGGCTGTCGCGAGCAGGCGGTGTGCAAGCTCGAGAACATCATCAACGTGGTCGGGTCGCCACGCGCTGAGGATGGATGCCTCCAGCGCAGTCGCAATGAGGCGATGATCGGCGATACAGGTGGCGCTGGATAAAGCCGTGCGGCTGTATTCGATGGCACGGCTCTGATCATCAGAAAAGTACAAGGCACGGCTGATGGCGCTCTGAAGTTCCACATGCAGCGCGGTGTCGTCAGCCGGGACGGCCTCTTCCGCTTCCTGCAGGAGACGAACGGCGTCCATGTCGACGGGCAGTCTGCTCGCGATGAGGCCGCGGAATCCGAGTGCCGCTCGGGCGAGGATCCGAGGGGCATGGATAGCGCGTGCGAGGCGGGCAGCGCGGTCATATGTCTCGCGTGACCGCGACCAGTTCCCGGCACCGCTTTCGGAGGCCCCGAGCAGCAACAGGATCTCGCAGTGCTCGGTGTTGGAGAAGTGTCCCGAGAGGTGAGTTAGTGCATGGCGAAGAATGCGGATCGATTCCTCGTATGCACATCGCTCGTAACAATGCATGGCGGCGCGGAAGGCGTGAGTAGCGGCCTCGCGATGTGCGCCGGCGGGAAGGGACATGAAGGAATGGTGCGCAAGTGCCACGACGGCGTTGTCCTGGTCGGGTGCCTCCGCGGTTTGGATTGAGGCCCCGACACTATGGTGCAGCTGTGTGCGCGCACTCACGGGGAGTGCGGCATAGATGGCTTCACGTGTGAGCGGGTGACCGAAGCGAGCGTGCGTGCTGGAGACGAGAACAAGCACATGCATCCCAACGGCTTCTTCAACGAGATCGAGCGCATTGCGGGCCGAAATGTTCATGGCCGCGGCGACGACCGTTACCTCGAACTCCCGGCCGACGACCGCGGCGACGTGCAGGAGCCGGCGACACTCTGAGGACAACCCGGCAAGCTGCTGGTGCATGAGGGCCACCAGCGTTGGCGGAAGCGAGAGGCGGCCTGCCGTCGCGATGGTGAGTCCGGGGGAGAGGCTGATCAGCTTGCCAAGTTCGGCAGCGAAGTAGGGATTCCCTTCGCTCAGGTCCATCATCTGATCGAGCAACTCGGGGCCAGGGTCGCACCCCGAGGCCACAATCAGGCGCTTCACGTCCGTCCGGTCCAGCCCGCGCAACGGCAGGTGTCGAGCCCACGGATGACGCAAGCTGACGGATACAGCCTCGGGCAGGGGGACGCGACTGCCGACACAGATCCACACCGGCAGTGTCGACAGGTGATTCGCAACGAACTGCAGGAGCAGGAGTGTCGCGGGATCTCCCCAATGCATGTCGTCGAGCGTGACGAGCAGCGGTGCATCACGGGACAGCGAGGTGAGGAAGTCGCAAAAGCGATCGAAGAGCGCGAACCGTGCCTGTTGGGCGTTGTGTTCAACGTCGGAGCTGCTGGCGGATGCCCCCGGCTCGCGTCTGTCCTGTGCTTCCCCCAGCAGCTCGCGAAAATCGGTATTCGCGCGCCACAGCGGTGCTGGGCTCGGGAGATAGCTTCGCAGCACTTCGATCCATGGCCAGAACGCAGGTGCACCCTCCCCATCCCACGCGCCGCCGTGCAGGACGCGACAACCGCGTGCGGCTGCTCGCCTAGCCGACTCGTGCAACAGTCGGGTCTTTCCGATCCCAGCGGTGCCGGAGAAGATGGTAAGGGTTCCTCTACCACCGACGATCGCTTCGACGCTCGCGTCGATGACAGCCAGCTCGGCGGCGCGCCCGAGGAATGGGAGTGTATCCTCGCCGACGCGCGACGCCCATCCTGCTTCCCGGTGCGACATGCGCGCAGTGTCTTCGAACCTGGCGGTATCTAGGCGGGGACAATCCTGAGAGTCAACGAATATGACAGACGAGCGGCGTGATCTTCAGAGCGAATCGCGCCGCCATCTGGAACGCTGCGTGGTCGCATGGCTTACGCGAGGTCAGTGGAGAACGCGGGGCGTGAACGTCCGTTCATTGCCTTGTTCCGGCCGGGAACATTGTTCCGCGATGCGTAACGCAGGAGAGGGCGGAGAATGCCTGGTGCTCACAGCTTCGAGCGGAGCACCCGGTTGGCTTGCTGTCCCTGCGTTAGGAGGTAGCTATGGCAAAGGTCAAACGGACGAAGCTCGGTGGTCGTCGCCGCACCCCCCCGCCTGCTGCGGCGGCGGGGCCGCGGGTGGGGTTTCCGCGGCCGCCGG
>CBFGUK010000150.1:0-11379 GCA_965651925.1 uncultured bacterium
AGGCTGGCAGGCTGTTAGGGGGTGTATTCCCGCGGTCGTGAAAGGGCATCGTTGGATGTCAGCAAACCTGATGACCTGACAACCTTTGCCTCGCCTCCAATCCCTGACAGCCAACAGCCTGACAGCGAACAGCCTCCCGTTCGCCCTGACATCGACCCACCCCTTTCCTGTCCCTCGCTCAGTTGCGCACTGACGAACGTCATCACCCGCCACGCCGGCCCAACGGTAGTAGGCGCGCATGTCGACCCGCTCGATGCGCGACGATGTCTCGACCGTGGTGGGCGAGGTGCGCCGGCGCACGTGGCGGGCAGCAGCGACGACGAGGAGGACGACGCGATGAGCAGGTACACACCAGTGGTCGAGACGGGGCTCGACCGGATGCGGGAGATGGCGCGCGGCAACTTCGACCTGACGTGGATGGACGCCAACCCTGCCGGCTGGGGACATACGGGCACGCCCGGTCCGACCGGGCTGCGGCTACGCGACGTCGAGACCGGCCACTATGCCGCGATTCCCGAGCACGGGTCGACGCACGGCAGCATGGCGCCGCGCGGCTGCCACGTGCCGCCCGAGACGCGCTCGCTCGGCATGTACACGCTGAACGAGCGCGCCGAAGTGTGGGCCGACAACGCCGCGCTGCTCTACGACGAGGCGGTCGTCCGGCAGTGGAACTCGGTCACCGACGTGCCGTGGGACAAGCTCGAGACGCTGCCCGACGACATCGAGCGCGCCGTCTGCCAGCTGTGCACCAATCTGACCGAGGTCGAGTTCGTCGCCGGCGACATGCCGGCGAAGTGGCTCTGCCGCATCAACCACGACTTCCACGAGGTGAAGCTCTTCCTCGCGACGCAGATCATGGACGAGGCGCGCCATCTCGACGTCTTCCGCAAGCGTGCGCTCGCCAACGGCGGCGGGCTGCTGATGGCCTCGCCCGGGCAGGAGGCGCTGCTCGCCGCGATCCTCGAGGCGCCCGACTACACCACCGCGAGCGCGCTCATGCACATCTTCGGCGAGGGCTTCGTGCTGACGCTGTTCCGCCAGGGCGAGTTTCTCGCGCCGACCGAGGTCGAGAAGACGATCTTCCGCCTGTGCATGCAGGACGAAGCGCGGCACGTCGCATACGGCGTCAAGCACCTCCAGTACTTCCTCGAGCGCCACCCGGAGCGCGCCGAGCAGGTGCACCGCATCCTCGACCTCGGCGAGCAGGCGATCTTCGCGCTCACCGTCGAGCCGCAGACCGTCGAGCCGCGTGCCATCCTCGCCGGCGGCGGCATCGAACACATCGAGGTCGGCATGGCGCGCATGGCGTTCATCTACGGCAAGCAGGTGCGCGAGTACCTCAGCCGGCTGCGCGTTGCCGGGCTCGACCGCGAGCCGCGGCTGACCATTCCGCGGGAGCTTTCGCCCGAGCTGCTCGCCGCATGAGCGGGCGGAGGAGGACCGTCATGAACGACACGATCTTTCCCTCGACGGAGTGGTTCCGGGCGCTCGCGCGCTGCATGCAGCAGGACGAGGCCGCCTACCGGACGCTCGGCCCGGTCGACTGCACGATGGTCGTCGTCGTCGACCGGCCGGCCGGGCCGGCGTGCTACGAGATCGCGTTTGCCGATTTCGGCGTGCGTGCGGTCCGCGAGCTCGCGTCGCCCGCCGACGCGGCGCCGGGGCACTTCGTGCTCGAGGCCTCGCTCGAGACCTGGCGCGAGATGATCGACAACATCCGCGCGCACGGCGGGCCCGACCTGACGCACACGCTGAACTACCTCACCTTCCCGGAGTTCCCGATGCGCGTCAGCGGGGCCGATCAGCTCGAGGTCGACACGTTCTATCGCTACCACGAGAGCCTGCAGCGCTTCTTCAACGGCGCGGCCGGCGTGCCGACCGCCTACGCGGCGTAGCGCCGGCCGGACGGAGGGGGACCCATGCACAGCGGCGTGACACGCCACGCACCGCCTTCGATGGTGCAGCGCAATCTCGGCAAGTGGCTGCTGGCCAAGCCGAACTGGTGGATCCAGTTCGCGATCGTCGCCGGCATCAGCGTCGTCGGGCTGACGGCGCTCGGCACCTGGACCTACGTCAGCGCCCCGCCGCGCGTGCCGTTCGTCGCCGCGGCGAGCGGCGAGACGGTCGTTCCGGTCGAGGACATCCTCCGCGGTCAGGAGGTGTTCCACCTGCGCGGCCTGATGTCGTGGGGCTCGTTCTGGGGCGACGGCGCCGAGCGCGGGCCGGACTTCACTGCCGATGCGCTGCACCGCACGGTAGTCGCGATGCGCGCGTTCTACGAGGCGGAGATCGCGCGGACGCGCCCGCCGACGCAGGCCGACCGCGACGCGATCACCGTCCGCGTGCAGCGCGAGATCAAGCACAACGGCTACGACGAGGCGGCCGGCGTCATCCGCATCAACGCGGCGCAGATCCACGCCGTCGAGGCACTGCGCGCGCACTACGCGCGGATGTTCACCGATCCGGCGTACCCGGACCGCTTCACCCTCGAAGGCTACATCACCGATCCCGACGACCTGCGCGCCCTCGCCGCGTACTTCTTCTGGGGCGGCTGGGTGTCGGGCGCGACGCGGCCCGGCGAGACGTACAGCTACACGCACAACTGGCCGTACGATCCCGACGCCGGCAACTACCCGACGACGCCGGCGGTGGTGTGGAGCTTCCTGTCGATCCTCGTGCTCTTCGCCGGCGCGATGCTCGTGCTCTACGTCTACGGGCAGATGAAGGAGCTGCCCGGCGACCCGTTCAACGGCGCCCGGGGCGGCACGCTGACCACCGCCGAGCTCGAGCGCGGCGACGACTTCGTCCGCCCGACGCAGCGCGCGACGTACAAGTTCTTCGCCTTCGCCGTCATCCTCTTCCTCGTGCAGGTCCTCGCCGGCATCCTCTGCGCCGAGGACTTCGTCAGCGGCGGCCCCGGCCGGGCGATGGTGAACGTCCTCGGCCTCGCGCTGCCGTTCACCGTCGTGCGGGCGTGGCACACGATCCTGCAGATCTACTGGTTCTTCATGTGCTGGGTCGGCTACACCATCTTCTTCCTGCCGCGCCTGTCGCGCGTGCCGCGCGGGCAGCGCGCCCTCATCAACCTGCTGTTCACGCTCTGCGTCCTCGTCGGCGCCGGCGCGCTGTTCGGCATCTACTTCGGCCAGATGGGCTACCTGAGCGACACGGCGGCCTACTGGTTCGGCAGCCAGGGGTGGGAGTTCATGGAGCTCGGCCGCTTCTGGCACATCCTGATGCTCGCCGCGTTCGTGCTGTGGATCGCGATCATCTTCCGCGGCGTGCGCCAGTGGATCACGAAGCAGAACATGTGGTCGGTGCCCGCCTGGCTCTTCTACGGCAGCGGCATCATGGTGCTGTTCCTGTTCTTCGGGCTCGGCGCGACGACGCAGGGGAACTTCGCGATCGCCGACTACTGGCGCTGGATGACGGTGCACATGTGGGTCGAGGTGACGTTCGAGGTCTTCACGACCTGCATCGTCGGCTATCTGCTGGTGCAGATGGGCCTGATGAACCGCGCCATGGCCGAGCGGGTGATCTTTCTCGCGGTGATGATGTTCCTCGTCACCGCGGTGGTCGGCATCTCGCACAACTTCTACTGGATCGCGAAGCCGACCGGCATCATCGCGCTCGGCAGCGTGTTCTCGACGCTGCAGGTGCTGCCGCTGCTGCTCATGACGCTCGATGCCTGGCGCATGCGCAACGAGCAGCTGCGCGCCGCCGTGCACCGGGAACAGGGGCGGCAGACGTTCGTCATGGAGGGCGTCTGGCTGTTCATCCTCGGCTGCAACTTCTGGAACATCGTCGGTGCCGGGGTGTTCGGCTCGCTGATCAACCTGCCGATCGTCAACTACTACGAGCACTCGACCTACCTGACGAACAACCACGCGCACGCCGCGATGTTCGGCGTGAAGGGCAACATCGCGCTCGCCGGCCTGCTGTTCTGCTGCCAGCACCTGTTCCCGCGCGCGGCGTGGAACGAGAAGCTCATCAAGACGAGCTTCTGGTCGCTGCAGATCGGGCTCGTCCTGATGATGACGCTCGACCTCTTCCCGGTCGGGCTCTATCAGCTCGCGGCGGTGCTCACGCACGGCTTCTGGTACGCGCGCACGAACGAGTTCGTCACCGGGCCGGTGTTCGCGACGCTCACCTGGCTGCGCGCGATCGGCGGCATGGTGTTCCTGTTCGGCGGCCTGCTGCCGCTCGGCTGGTTCGTCCTGTCGCGCGGGCGCGTGCTCGTCCGCGAGCTCGACATCGAGGAAGGCGAATGGACCGTCTACGACCGCGAATGGGCCGCCCACGAGGAGGAGATCGTGCAGGCGCTCAAGTGAGCGGCGGGGTGGTGGCGGAGCGGGAAGCGCGGCGACGCGTGCGGAGCGCGCGCGTCGCCGTCCGCGCCGCCGGCGTTCTCGCCGTGCTGCTGCTCGCCGGCTGCACGGGCGGCGCGGCGCCGCCGATGGAGCCGCTCACCGCGACGACGCTCGGCGCCGCCGAGCAGCGCTGGGCGGCAAACGGTGCCGCGTCCTACCGGCTCGTGGTGCGCGTGCGCGCGCCGCGCTTTCCGGTCGCCGAGTACGAGGTGATGGTGGAAGACGGGACGTCGGTCGCGATCCGTCAGGCCGGCCGGCCGCTTGCGCCCGCGGCGGCGCGCCAGCACGACTACTCGATCGCCGGGCTCTTCGCGCTGCTGCGCGCCGACCTGCGCCTCGCCGCCGTGCCGCGCATCGGCGACATCCCGCCCGTCGACCTGCGCGCGCACTTCGAGCCGACCACCGGCCGCCTGGTGCGCTACCGCCGCACCGTCGGCTCCGCCCGCCGCCGCGTGCTGCTCGTCGAGGTGCTCGACTACCGGCCGCTCGCGCCGCTGCTGGCGCGGGAGCACGCGCGCTGAGCGGACGACCTCACCGCCGTCTGCCGAGCGCGCCGCGCTCGCGCGCGGCCGTTGCTCCGCGCTGGAGATGTCAGATTCCCCTCACCCTGACCCTCTCCCCTGGCGGGGCGAGGGGACCTGCGGGATGAAGCGTGAGCGCCTCCGGGAACGGTCGGCGCGCCGTTGGCGCCTGGCGAGCTGGCGCGCGTCGCGCTCCAACCCGCCAGGCGCCGATCAGCCGCGAGCCTCCGCTCAGCGCACGCGGCGGCGCGGGTTCCGACGATTGGCGCGTGTTCCCGGCTTCGTGCGCCGGCGCGGGGTGACGGTGAGGACCTGACCGCTGGTCGGCATGCCGCCGACTTCGAAGCGCAGCTCGATCGACGCGCCTGCCTGGTGGTAGGCATCGGAGCGCGAGGCGTCGACGTACTCGGCACCGTAGGTGCCGTCGAACAGCGCGACGACGTCATCGCCGTCGGCAGCGAGGAGGTCGCCGATCGCGCCGATCAGCGCCGTGGCGGCGGCACCGGCGGCGGCGATCGTCGCAGCCTGCGGGCTGACGGCCAGCGCCGCGAGGACCTTCGTCAGCTCGTGTGTCTCGACCGCATCGCGGATCTGCTGCAGCCGCGTGCCGATCGCCCGCACGTCGTCGTCGTTCTCGATCACCAGCAGGCGGACGTAGAGGCCGCCGGTGATGTGCTGGTGGGGCCAGAGCTGCAGGCCGTCGCCGACGAACTCGATGCGCTGGCCGGGCTCAGTCCGATAGACGCCCTGCACCGGCTCGATCGTCGCCGGCGGAAAGACGCGCGGCGGCGCGCCGGAAAGGTCCCACGCGACGGCGGTGAGATAGAGCTCGTTCGTCGCTGCGCCGAGGAGCGCGAAATCGAAGTCTTCGTTCAGCACGAGGCTCTTCAGGTACAGCGACGCGGGCTGCGCCGAGACGAGGAACGGTGCCGCCGCGCCGTCCGCGGCGCGCACGCCCTGCGCCGTCAGCCGCAGCGGCGCCGCGTCGAGCGGGTCGTGACCGCGCACGACGGTGATCAGCGCCGGCGCCGCTTCGGCGGCAACCGGCGGCGGCGGCGCGGCGGGCGCAGGGGCGGCGGTCGCCGCTGCCGCGCGCCGCGCGCGGCGCGGCCGCCGCTCGACGTCGGCGTCGGCGTCGTCCTCGGGCACCCAGGCCGCGTTGACCAGCGCCCAGCAGTCGGTCGCCAGCGGGCGTTTGCCGTCGAAGTACGTCCACGGCAGGTAGCCGTAGCCGCGATCGCCCCACGCCGTGCCCCAGCTGTTGCGGATCAGCACGTGCGAATCGGTGTAGCCGACGGCGAGCACGGCGTGGCCGCCGGTGACGCTGTCGGTCGCGCGCGGGTAGGGAATCACGCCGCTGCGGGTGACTGACGGCCAGTCGAGGCTCGTGAAGCAGGTGAAGCCGAAGGCGAACGGCAGGCCGGCATCGAGCGCGCTGCGCAGGTGGTCGACGTCCTCGTCGAGCCGGAAGTACTCCACGGCGCGGAAGTTCTGCGCGAACGCGTAGTGGAACGCCTCGGGCTCGCGGTCGAAGCTGCGCGTGTCGTGCGGCCAGTAGTTCTCGGGCACGGCGCCGAACAGCCGCAGCGCCTTGATCGTGCTGCGGATGAACGCGCCGGTGTCGCCGCGGCCGTCCCAGCCGAGGAAGCGGCGCGTGACCTTGTAGAGGAAGAGGCGCGAGGCGTTGACGTGCTCGCCGTGCGTCTTGCGCTCGAAGTACTCGAGCGCGCCGATCACCGCGTGCGCGGTGCACGACCCGACGTCGCCCTGATCCTCGATCGGCGAGCACCACGGCCGCAGGTCGACACGCAGCGCCCCGACTGCCGCCTGCGCGCCGTTGCGCGCCGCCGCGGCGGCCGGCACCGCCGTGCGCGTCGAGAGGCACGGCAAGGCGACCGCGAGACGCGCCCGCACGCGCGCATCGCGCACCGAAAAGTCGCGCCCATCGAGCGGATCGGGCAGCCAGCCAAACCGACTGATGTGATACGCCATCTGCGACCTCCTCTGCGGGCCCGTGCCCCTGCGTCCGACGTGGAGGTCCGCTGCTAGCGCGCTACGCGCCGGCCCGACAATTGGGACTTTCCCTACTCCTCGATCCGCTCTCCCCTGGCGGAGAGGGGGACCTGGGAGACCGGCGCGGAAAGCGGACGCGCGCCGAGCAGGCGATCGAACGCGCGCGCCAGATGCGCGGTCAGGTGCCGGCGCTCGTAGGCGGCGAGGTCGCCGCCGTCGCGCGTGGCGAGCGCGCCGCACCGCCAGCGCGCGTGCAAAGCGGTGATCGCGTCGGCGATGTCGGCCTCGTGCCGGTACGACACCACGGTGTTGCCGGTCGCGCGCAGCAGCCACGCGTCACCGCCGTGGGGATCGACGATGCCGAGGATCGGGCGGCGGGCGGCGAGATAGTCGAACGTCTTGCCGGCGATGACGTCGGTGCCGGTGCTGATCGTCTGCAGCAGGATGTTGACGTCGGCACCGCGCATGAGCGCGAGGCTCTCGCGCCGCGAGACGCGGCCGCGCGCCGAGACGCAGCCGGCGGCGGCGAAGCGCTCGAGCACCGCATCGTTGCCGCCGAGATCGCCGACGAGCTCGAGGTGAATCGACGCGCGCAGGGCGGGATCGCGCTCGAGCGCGAGCGCCAGGCCGCGCAGCAGGACGTCCGGCCGGCGGCGGTCGTGCAGCACGCCGCAGTGGCGCAGCAGCAAGCGTCCCTCGAACCCGCTGCGGTCCGGCGCGATCGCGTCGTCCTCGGCCGAGAAGCCGTTGGTGATCGTCAGGCTCTTGCCGGCCAGTCGCGGAAAGCGCGCCGCCATCTGCTGCGCGGTGAACGGACTGGTGAAGACGACCAGCGCCGCGGCGTCGAGCACCGTTCGCGCCCAGGCGCGCTCGAGGGCGGCGACGGCGCGGCTCGGCGGCTGCCACAGGCTGCCGTACGTCCACGGGTCGCGCAGGTCGACGACCAGCGGCCGGCGCAGCGCCCGCGCCAGCGCGTAGCCGAGCACGAGATTGCGCACGTGCGGCGCCGTCATCCAGACGAGTCGCACGCCGCGGCGCCGGCCGAGGCGGACGCCGCTCACGAACGCCGGCGGCAGCCAGTCGAGATGCCAGTACGCGAGCCAGGCGAGCGTCTGCCACAGTGCGTCGCGCGCTGCGTGCATCCGTCGCGTCGCGGGGGCGGTCGTGTCGGGCGCGGCGTTCAAATGTACCGGCGCCGCCGCGCGCATGGTGAGGAGCGGCGCCGGCCGGCAGACCTCGATATCGGGCGGCAGGTGGGCGAGCAGCCCGCTGTCGCCGGGCTCGCCGTCGAGCACCGGTGCGGCGAGGACCACGGGGCGATAGCCGAGCTCCGACAGATGGCGGGCGAAGTAGAGCGGCCGCGCCGTGCCGCTGCGCGCGTGCGGCGGGAACTTTTCCGCGACCATCAGGATCGGAATCGCGTCGCGCCGCGGCGCGGTCGCATCGCTCATGTCGCGCCCGCCGGTGCCGCCGCGCCCGTGCGATCGCGCGGGCGGAAGCTCGACATCGGCACGCCGGCGCCGGTGGCGAGCAGGTCGTCGTACGCCTGCACGAGCCGGCGCGCCTGCCCGGGCCAGAGCGGCGGCGGGCGCAGCGCCGGCGGGTGCTCACCGTCCGCTGCGCAGGCCGCGGCGGCGGCGCGGATCGCGTCCGCGAGCGCGTGCGCATCGCCGTCGGCGACCGTCCAGCCCCAGTCGTGGCGGGCGATCCAGTCGCCCATCAGCGTGCCGGCGTTGCCGATCACGCGCCGGCCGTGGGCGACCGACTCGAGGAGCTTCACCGCCATGGCGCGGTCGATGTTGCCGCGGCGCGCGGAATAGACGCAGTACTGCACGCTGACGCCGGCGAGCAGCGCCGGGATGTCGGCGGCGTGGAACGCGCCACGCACGTCGACGTCGAGGCCGAGGCGCCATCGCGCCGCTTCGAGCCGGCGCCGCACGGCGTCGGCGCATGGTCCGCTGCCGGCGATGCGCAGCGCCGGTCGCTCGGCTGCCGGCAGCAGTGCGAGGGCGGCGAGGAGGTGGTCGAACATCGCCGCGTCGCGCACGGTGCCGATGTACCCGAGCGTGAAGCGCGGCGGCAGCGGTGGCGGTGCGTCCGGAGGCGGCGGCGCGTTCCACACCACGACCGGATCGCACCCCCACGCGCGGTAGACCTCGGCGAGCCCGGGCGGCCCGCCGGCGCACGCCTCGGTGGTCGTGATCACGAGGTCGGCGCGCCGCGCAAAGCGGCGATCGGTGCGGCGCAGCAGCGCCGCGAGCAGCCGCCGCCAGCGTGCGTCCGGCGACGGCAGGAGCGCCCATGTCCAGTAGAGGTCGTGCGCGTCGAAGACGAACCAGCCGCGTGCGAGCCCGGCGCGCCGGGCGCCGCGCTGCTGCCACCAGCGGCCGACGGCGCAGGTGTCGTGGTCGTGGCAGTGGACGACGTCAACCGGCGCGCGCCGCAGGCGGCGGCGCAGCGCGGCATGGAAGCCGGCGAGTCCGAGGCGGACGGCCGCCAGGTGGCGCGGCAGCGGTCGCGGCGGGCGCACGCGCTCGATGCGCACCGCGCCGGCGTGCTCGACCGGGGCATGCTCGTGGTGGCGGTCGAACGCGTAGATCGTCACCGCGTGCCCGGCGGCGGCGAGCGCCGCGGCTTCCTTCGCGACGCGCGGATCGGGCGCGTGCCCGTTGCTGACCAGCATCGCGATGCGCGCCATGGCGAGCGTTCCGGGGATCAGCGCGCCGGGTCGCGGCGGTACGTCAGGCGCTTGAACAGGGCCAGCACCACCGCGCGCGGCAGCAGCAGGAGCAGATGCTCGGCGCCCCACCAGGCGAGGTTGAGCGGATGGAAGAACGGGCGGTGCAGCAGCCAGCGGCGCTGCGCGGCGATCGTGCAGCGCAGCGAGTCGCGCAGGTGCACGGTTTTCCCCTGCGTCGGGCTGATCCGGTAGTGCAGTGTGTAGGCGTCGAGATTCGCGATCGGGAAGCGCGCCGCCATGCGCAGCCAGAGGTCGTAATCGTGCCCGCGCGGGAAGCGCTCGCGATAGACCCCGACGGCCGCGAGCGCGCTGCGCCGGATCATCACCGTCGGCTGCGCCACCGGGCTGTAGCGCGTGATGACGCGCACGATCTCGGCGTGGGTGAGCGGATAGCGGCGCACGCCGACCTCGGCACCGCGCTCGTCGATGACGCGGATGTGGCCGCCGACCAGCGCGTGATCGCGATGCGTCTCGAGGAAAGCGACCTGGCGCGCCAGGCGGTCGGGGAGGCAGACGTCGTCGCTGTCGAGCACGGCGAAGTACGTGCTCGCCGGATGTGCGGCGGCGAAGGCGCGATTGCGCGTGCGGACGATGCCGAGGTTGCGTTCGTTGCACAGCACACGCACGCGCGGATCGCGGCGCGCATAGGCGCGCGCGATCGCCGCCGAGCCGTCGGTCGAGCCGTCATCGACGAGGATCAGCTCGAAGTGCGGATAGGTCTGGGCGAGCACGCTTTCGATCGCCGCCGGCAGATAGCGCGCGGTGTTGTAGACCGGCACGACGACCGACACGAGCGGTGCGCCGGCCGCCGCCGCCGGCAGCGGCCGCGCGGCGCGCGCCGCCGATGCGGATGGCGGCGTGCGGAGTGCGGCGGCGGTGCGCATCACCGGAACCCGCCGGCGGCGGGCATCAGCTCGAGGTCGGCGACGACGGGGCGGTGGTCGGAGAAGGTGGCGTCCACCGTCCGGCAGGCGCGCGTGCGGAAGTGCGGCGTCGCGAAGATGTAGTCGATCTGCACCGGCAGTCCGAAGGTCGGCCGCGTGTTGCGATGGTTCATCGTCACCGCGCGCGTGCAGTCGACGAGCGTGCGGGTCAGCGTGTGGTACTCCGGCAGCCAGGGCAGCGCGTTGAAATCGCCGGCGACGATCGCCGGCAGCGCGGTGGCGTCGAGCCACGCCACCAGCTGCCGCATCTGCGCCGTGCGGCGCGCCATCGAGCGCACGACGCCGAGCGGCAGCGGCCGCGGGACGAGGAGCCCGTGCGCGCCGACCACGGCGCAGCGCATGCCGTCGCGCTCCAGGAGGCCGGTGAGGGCGAAGCGCGCGCCGTGGCGATCGACGAGGATGCCGACGTCGGCGAGCGGCGTGCGCGTCAGGATCACGTCGCCGCCGCGGCCGCGCGGCCGCTGCCAGCTCACGCAGGTGGCGGCATGATAGCCGAGCGCGCCCGCCAGCCACGCCGCCTGGTTGCGCGGCTCGGCGCGCCGCGCCGCGAGCATCACCTCCTGCAGGCAGACGACGTCGGCGTCGAGCGCCGCGAGCACCTCGCACATCGCGCCGAGGTGCGGAAAGAACGCCGCGTTCCAGGTGGCGACGCGCAGCGCCAGCGGCCGCTCCGTCGCGGGCGATGCCGGCGCCGCCGACACAGCCCGCGCCGCGATCTCCAGCGCCCCGTTCACTCCCGCCCGCGCAGACGATCGCCGCCGCTAGTCATGCGTGCCGTCGCTTTGCACGCC
>CBFGUK010000151.1:0-11337 GCA_965651925.1 uncultured bacterium
GTTGGATCGGGCGCGCGTCGCTCAATCCAACAGGCGCCGACGGAGCGGCGCCCTCCAGAGCCCGTGTCGCGCACAGCCTGAACGTATCGCCCGCCGACGCTACGGCGGATGTTCAGGCTGACGGCTGACTGCTGACAGCTCTCCTCACGCCTCCCGACGGATGTTCCCGTCCAACGCCGTCGCCAGCTGCGCGAGAACGTCGCGGGCGGTGACGCGGCCGGGCTGGTCTGCGGGTGGCTTGCCGGACTGTGAGGTGCAGCTCAGGTCGACGTCGGTGGCGCGCGCGCGCAGCGCGCCGACGCAGGCGTTGGCGCGGCCGCCGGCGCGCTCGAGCGCGTCGGAATGGAACCAGCGCAGCGCGTTGCGGTGGGTGATGCGGTCGATGTCGTCGTCGGGCACGCCGGCCAGCGCGCGCATCAGCCGCTCGGGCGCCTCCGGCCACGTGCTGTCGGAGTGCGGGTAGTCGCACTCCCAGGCGATCGTCTCGATGCCGATCGCGTCGCGCGCGCGGATGCCGGCCGCGTCCTCGATGAAGCAGTTGAGGAAGTGGCGGCGGAAGACGTCGCTCGGTCGCTCGCCCTCGAAGCGCCAGTGCGTCCAGCGATGATGGCGCTCGTGCAGGTAGTCGATGCGCTCGAGGAAGTACGGGATCCAGCCGATGCCGCCCTCGGACAGCGCGATGCGCAGCGCCGGGAAGCGGCGGAAGACGTCGGAGAAGACGAGGTCGGCGGCGGTCTGCAGCGACGCCATCGGCACGCCGGCCATCATCGTCTCCGGCGCCGAATCGCCCGACGGCGGCGCCGGCTGGAAAACGCTGCCGATGTGAATCGCGAGCACGACGCCGTGGTCGCAGCAGGCCTGCCACAGCGGATCCCAGGCGCGGTCGTGCACGCTCGGCAGCTTCAGCAGCGTCGGGTTCTCGACGAACGTCACCGCGTGGCACCCCTTCGCGGCGACCCGGCGGATCTCGTCGACGATCAGGCCGACGTCCCACAACGGCAGCTGCGCAAGCGGGATGAACCGCTCCGGCGCCGCCCCGCACCAGTCGTCGATGTGCCAGTCGTTGTAGGCCTGCAGCATGACGTGCGCGAGCGCCTTGTCCTGCGTCCGCATCCACAGCAGCCCGCAGAACGAGGGAAACGAGCCGAAGCACATCGACGCGAACACGCCGTTCGCATCCATGTCGCGCAGCCGCTCACGGACGTCGTAACAGCCGCTGCGCAGCTGCGCGAAGCGCGTCGGCTCGAAGCCGTATTCCTCCGGCGGCCGGCCGGCGACGGCGTTCAACCCGATGTTCGGCCGCCGCATGCCCTCGAACTCCCAGACGTCGTCGCCGGTCGCGGTGCGCACGACGCGCGGCGCCCGGTCGCGGTACGTAGCCGGCACATGCCGCGCGAACATGTCGGGCGGCTCGACGACGTGATCGTCGACGCTGACGAGAACGAGATCATCCACACGCACGGGGTGAGCCTCCGCCCCGTGCGTAGCGCGCACCCTCGCTGCCGACAAGCGACAGCGACCACCGGGCGTGCCCGCCAGAAGCGCCAGAACGCCAGGCTCGCCGGATTCCGATGAGGCGAGCTGGGTCACTGGTGCCCGCTTCCCGGTCACCGTCCCAGCGGCGACTGCTCGTAGTGCGCCAGCAGGTCCGCCGGATCGTCGTAGATCGCGGCGGCGCCGGCCAGCCCGTCGTCGTCCCAGCCGCCGCAGCGCAGCGCGATCAGGCGCACGCCGGCGCGGCGTGCGGCGGCAATGTCGTACGGCGTGTCGCCGATCATCACCACGTCCTGCGCCGCGAGCCTCCCGCGGCGCAGCGCGGCGGCAACGATGTCGGGGTCGGGCTTGGAGCGCTCGGCGTCGTCGGATGACGTGGCGGCCTCGATGAGGTCGGCGACACCGGCCTGCTCGAGCAGCGGGCCGAGCTCGTCCTGTTGCGCCGAGCTCGCGGCGATGAGCTGCACGCCGTCGCCGCGCAGACGCTCGACCAGCGCCCGTGCACCGCGACACGGCGTCAGACGTGGCAGATGCCGGGTGAGGAACAGCTCGCGGCGGCGCGTGCTGATCCGCTCGCCCTCCGGTCCTTCGGCATCGAGGCCGGTGAGCTCGGGGAGGAGCTTGTCGCCGCCCATGCCGATCAGCGGCCGCACGCGCTCGAACGCGACCGTGTGGCCGTGCTCGGCGAGCGCGTCCACCCAGCTGCGCGCGTGCGCGTCGTTGCTGTCGATCAGCGTGCCGTCGATGTCGAGCAGCACGCCGCGCGGCCGGCGTGTCGTCACGCCGCCTCCTCCGCCGCGAGGCGCAGCAGCAGCACCATCGTGGCGGCGTGCGTGATGCCGCCCGTGGCGATCAGGTCGACCGCCTCGCGCACGCCGAGGCGCACCGGCGCGAGGCGTTCGGTCGCCTCCGGCTCGGCACCGGCACACGTCAGCCCCTCGGCGAGAAACAGGTGGGCCGGCGCGGTGACGATCGAGGTGTCGAGATCGACGCTGCCGATCGATCGCCAGCACTCGGCGACCACGCCGAGCTCCTCGCGCAGCTCGCGCCGCGCGCCGCGGAGTGGTGTCTCGTCGTCCTCGAGACCGCCGCACACGCCCTCGAGGCTGTCGCGTCCGAGCGCGTAGCGGAACTGCCGCACCAGGAGCACGCGACCGTCGCTGTCGCGCGCGACGATGGTCACGCCGGGCTTGATCCGCACCGTGGCGTACGTGCCCGGCGCGCCGTCCGGCCGCCGCACCTCGTCTTCGAGCAGCTCGACGAAGGGGCCGCGGTAGACGCTGCGGCGGTGCAGGATGGTCCAGGGTCCGTGGCGGGTGGGGGGTGGCACCGGTCTGCCGTATGCCCGGGCACGCGCCCGGGAGATCGAAGAAGTCAGACACACGCTCGCGGGCGCACGGCGGTGGTCATGCCGCCGTGGCCCGCGAGCCATCGGGCGGCGCTCCCGCAGTGGAAGCACCGTCCGCATGTCACTGCGGCTCAGACGTCGTCGCCGTTGTCGTCGAAGCCGTCGTCGTCGTCGAAGCCGTTATCCTCCACGCACCCTTCGAGGGCGTTGATCACCGCCCGGATGAGCATGTGGATGTCCATCACCATGCCGTTCTGCGACATCTCGTCGCAGTCCTCGGGTGCCATGATGCCGAGGACGATCGAGACGCCGCGCATCAGGTCGTCGACGGTGACGACGAAGTCGCCGCCGCAGTCACCGATGCAGGTGAGCCCTGCCTGCGCCGTGCCGGTGGGCACGCCGGTCGGGGTCACCGTGATGGCCGCCGTGCCGGTGGGCACGCCGGTCGGAGTCGCCGTTGCCGCCGCCGTCCCGGTGGGAATCGCGGTCGCGGTCGCCGGCACCGTCGCGGTCGCCGGCTGAGTCGCGGTCGGCTGGGCAGTGGCCGTGTCGATCGGTGTCGACGTACCGACCGGGGTGGCCGTCGCATCCGGGACGGTCGCGGTGGCCGTCGCCGTCGGAACGCCGGTCGCGGTGGGGGTCGCGGTCGGCGTGGCCGTGACGACGCCTTCGGTCGGGGTCGGCGTCACGTCACAGGGGAACACCGAGCTGCCGGTCTGGCGCTCGAAGTTCCGGCGCAGCACCTCGCAGGACGGACTCGGGTTGGCCGGACAGTCCTGCGCATTGCAGTAGGCGTTGCAGAGGCCGAAGGCGGCGCCGGTCAATCCGTCACACGGATTGTCGTCGACGCCGGCGTACGCGCCAGGTGGACTGAACAGGACGGCGCCAAGCGCCGCGCCGATCACGAGCCGACAGGTTGCCTGCACGAATTGCATCGATGCTCCTCCAGTCCCTCGCCGGCAGGTATGCCTCCGCGCCGCGCGAGTGCGTGTGGGTTTGGCTCGCAGCCGCGACCAAGAAGCGTGCCTTGCCCCTGCCGGCGTCCGGCCAAGCTGTTGAAGGAGCGTGCCACGCACGACTTGCAGCGTGCTGCAAGGACTGCCGCGCAGGACTTCAGGCAGCCGGCAAAGCCTGCCGAGCGCGCCCGAAGAACGCGTCGGCGGCGAGGAACTGCACGCCGGCGCTCACCGCGGCGCGGCGGTCGCACTCGGCATCACCGACAAACAGCGTGCGCCGCGGCGCCACATCGAACACCCGCATGATGGCCAGAAGCATGCCGGGAGCGGGCTTGCGGTGCGGGCACTCGATGTCGAGCACGTGTGGACAGAAGCGCACCGCCCCCGGTCGCGGCCGGCAACCGGTGGCCGCGTGCAGCAGTGCGGACAGCAGACGATGGGCTGTGGCGGCGCTCAGGTGCCCGTAGCCGACCTGATCCTGATTCGACGCGATGCCGCAGTGCACGCGTCGCCAGTCGATCGCTCCGAGGCGCGCGCGCACATCGGGCAACAGCTCCCATTCCGTGTCCGATCGCGGGCAGGGCTGCCCGACGACGGTCGTGCGGCGCAGCGTGCCATCGGCATCGAAGATGATGAGCGCGACGTCGTCCGGCACAGCCGCAGCGTTCATGCGCGCTGCCGGCGCGGCAGGCGTGGCACGAGCTCGGCATGCAGCGCGGCGCCGTAGCGCCGCGCCTCGCCGGCGAACCGCTCGCCATCGACCGTCCCGCCGAGCGCCGCGCCCGCCGCCGTCACGTACGCCAGTCGATAGGCGAGATACGCGACGCGATAGAACGGCAGGCGGACGGCGATGCGCGCATCGCCGCTCAGCGCCCGATAGCGGCGCACGAGCTCGGCCGCCTCGCCCGGGCGTCGCGCCAGCTCGATCGTCGCCGCCGCGACATCCCACGCGATGTCCTGCGTGCCGGGGAAGAAATGATCGTCGTAATGATCAACGGCATCCGTCTTGCGGTATCCGCCGACGGTACGCAGCCATTCGTGCGCGAGCAGCCGCCCGTCGAGCGCCACGGACGTTCCGGCGGTCGCGCCCGCCGCCTCGGCCAGCCCGTCGGCGGCGTCCTGCCACGCCTCGCCGAGCGTGGCGGCGAGGTTGGCGCGCACCATCGCGTGCACGGCCTCCGGACTCACGCTCGCCGGCGACGGAAATACGGCGCGCAGCGTCGCGAGATAGCGAGCGGCGGCGGTGAGCAGCGGGCGATTGATCGCGTCGGGCGTGACGGGTGTTCCCGCCTCGTAGCGACTGACCAGCAGGCCGTGTACGAGCGCGAGCGGAGGAGGCGAGAGATCGAGCGCCGCCAGCGCCGCGGCGCGCGCCAGCCGGGCGCGACCATACGGACCGAGCCCGGCGAATTTCAGCAGCAGGCGCTCCGGCGCGCCGTCGCCGCGCCCGGGCGGAGCGACGTGCAGGAACTTGCGCCGTTCGTGCTGCGGATGCACCGCCGGCTGCGCCGCCGGCGCGAGCCCGCTCAGCCGCCGCCAGGCGCCGCCGGAGAGGTCGAGCAGCGTGCCGGGCGGCAGTGCCGCCGCGAGCCGGCCGCTCTCGAGCCACACCGATTCGAACGACGCGGTGTAGATGCGATGCCGCCGCCACGTCAGGCGCGCGAGGATCGACCGCAGGCGATCGGGCTCGGGATGCCAGCTCGGCAGCAGCACGATCCGGTCGGCGCGGATGCCGAGGCCGATCAGCGCCTCGGCGACGGCGGCGAACGACGAGCCGCTGATGCCCGGCCCTTCGTCGACGAGCGCGAACCAGGCCGCCGGCCACGCGCGCAACGCTGCCGCCAGCGCCGGCCGCAGCGGCAGCGTCCGATCGAACGGATGCCCGCGCGGCCGGACCGTATAGGCGCGGACCGCGCTGCCGCGCGCCGCCAGCGTTCCGGCGACGACGGCGCTGAGACTCGTGCCGATGCTGCGCAGGCCGATGACGACCACTGGCGCGGCGCCGATGTCGCCGCGCAACTGCTCGGCGGCGCGCTGGTAGGTTTCGGGATAGAGCCCGTACTGCACATAGCCTTCCGGCAGGCCGACCACGCCAGTCGCCGGCAGCCCATCGGGCGCGATGTCGGCCAGCGCCACCTGGAACGCCGCGAGCGCATCGCACGCCGCCTGCGCTTCGCCGAGCCAGGAATGGTGAACGGCACGTCCGAGCCGCAGCGCAGCGCCGCGCAACGCGCGGGCGAGCGGGGTGTCGTCGTCCACCTCGGGCGCCAGCGCATCGGCGATCGCCGTCTCGCAGCCGCCGAACGCGAGCAGCAGATCGATCACCGCATCGTGCGCGATCGGGCCGCCGCGCAGCAGCCGGGCGAGCTCGCTGCGGAGCTGCGCGAGCAGCCGCACCGGCTCGACCGGGCGGCGGACGTCTCGATAGAGCTGCATGGGCACCCGATGGCGCGTTGCGAGCGACAGGCATGCCAGCAGCCGGTGCAGTGGCGGCGCCGCTTTCCTCTCTGGCGCCCGGGTGGGGTCACTGCAGGAAATTCTTCCCTGACGCCCAACGCCCTCGCGCGGCAGGAAACGCGCGGCTACCGGTCGGCTTTACAGATTCGCATTCGGCCGGGTGATGCGGTGACGGTCTCAATCGATGGCGCATCACTTGCTCCGAGTCTGACGCACCACGTTCTTCGGGAGGTCATCATGAAACGATTCATTCTCGTCGCGGGTCTGGGCGTACTGTGCGCCATGTGGGGCACGGCGTTCGCCCAGATGGGTAGCGGCGGCGGCGGCATGGAAACGCCGAGCCCCGGCTACGGTGACGAAATGCGCGAGCGCTACGGCGACGAAAGCGAGCGCTACGGTGGCGAGGCCGGCGACGCTCCGGCCGATGACACCGGCCTCGGCGACCCCGACCGCGGTGACATCGGCGGCGGCAGCATGGGTGGCGCCACCGGCTCGGGTGGCGGCGGCACGGGCGCCGGCGGCACGGGCGGTCACATCGGCGGCTCGGGCGGTTCGGGCGGCACCGGCGGCACGGGCACGGGCGGCGGCGCCGGCGCTCCGTGAAGTGCGCGGCACGGCGCATTCCCCGGAGTGCGCCGTGCCGGCGACTATCACGCTACTCGCACGGGTGGAGGAGCAGCATCGGCAGCGCCTGCGCGATGATGACGAGCGCGAAGAACGCGCTGGTCAGCCGTGCGCCCCGTGAGCGTCGGCGAGCCCGCGCCCGGGCGCGAAGAGAGGCTGTGCGGTCGCTCGCCGCCGGATGTGCCGCCGGAAGGTCGCGTCAGGACGCGAGCAGCCCCTGCTCGCGCAGCCACGCCTCGGTGCGTCGCATGCCTTCGGCAATGTCGATGCGCGGCTCGTAGCCGAGCAGGCGGCGCGCCTTGTCGATCGAGACGCGCTCGGTCTTGCTCAGCATCAGCATCGTCTGCGGGCTTGCTTCGCTGGGCCGCCCGGTCAGACGCCCGGCGAGCTGGGCGATCCGTGTCAGACGGATCGCCGTCGCGGTCGATACGGTGCGCGGCGCCCCGGCCTTCCCTGCCCAGCGCATGTGCCAGGCGAAGAACTCCGCCGTCGGCAGGCCGTGATCGCCGGTGAGATTGAAGATGTGCCCCGCGGCGGCGGCGAGCCCGGCGGCGAGCACGATGCCGTCGACGAGATCGTCGATGTAGATCGGCCGGAAGATACCGCGACCGTGCGCCGGCAGCAGGAACCGGCCCTGGCGGATCATCTCGAGCGGGATCAGCACCCACGGCCGCGAGCCGGGACCGTACACGTCGCTCGGCCGCACGATCGTGCACGCGAGCTCGCCGGCGGCGTGCGCCGCGAGCACCGGGTGCTCGCTCGCCGCCTTCGCGTCCTGGTAGCTGCTGCCGCTCAGCACGGTGATCGGGCTGCGCTCGTCGACATCCGGGCCGTGATGCCAGCCGTAGGCGCCGCATGACGACACGTGCACGAGGCGGCGCGCGCCGCCGGCGATCGCCGCGTCGATCACGCGTCGCGTGCCGGCGATGTCGATGTTGCGGTAGACCGCCGGCGCCGCGACGTTCGACACCACCGCGGCGGTGTGGATGACCAGCTCCGCGCCGCGCGCGTGCGCCTGCCAGTCGCCCGCCGCGCCGAGGTCGCCGGCGACGACATCCCACCCGGCATCGGCGCGCAGATCCATGCCGCACACCGCGACGCCGAGATCGCGATAGCGCCGCATCAGCGCCCGCCCGATGAACCCGTTCGCACCGGTGACGAAGACGCGCGACGGCAACGTCGGCGTCTGACCGCCGATACCGATGGGGAGCGAGGCGGTCATGGTGGTGCAAGGGGGTGCAGAGCCCGGCGGTGTTCGTGATGAGCCGTCCGTCTCGTGAGACGGCGGTGAAGTGCTGACGTGTTGACGTGCTGACGTGCTGACGTGGACCTCTGGAGGGCGCTCCGTCGGCGCCGGTTGAATCGGTGTTCCACCGGTACCCACCCCGGGATCGGCGCACGACCACCGATGCGCGCCGCAGAGAGGCGCGCGCACCGCTCATCGCCCGTTCCAACAGGCGCCGACGCCCCGGCGCCCTGCAGGTCCCACGTCAGCACGTCAGCACGTCAACACGTCAGCACTGCACCCCGCCTCACGACCCGCCAGTCTGATCACCAGCACGACTCACCTCCGCACTTCCGTACCTCCGCACGCCCTCTCCTCAGTATCCCTGCACACTCCGCATCTGCCGGAACTGCTCGTATCCCGGCGGGCGCGTGTTGAGCTCCGCATCGATCTGCACGTGCACGAGCGCCGGCCGTCCCGCGGCCGTGCAGCGCGCCAGCGCCGGAGCGAGCGCGTCGAGCGTGTCGACGTACTCGCCGTGACAGCCCATCGCCTCGGCGATGCGGTCGTAGCGCACGCCGGCGAGCTCGATGCCGCGCTCCTGCCAGTCCGGCGCGTCGAATCCCTGGGCGCGGAACGCGGTCTTCTCCATACCCCAGGCCTGGTCGACCGCGACGACCACGGTCACCGGCAGCCGCTCGCGCACCGCGGTCTCGAGCTCCATGAGGTTGAAGCCGAGCGCGCCGTCGCCGGTGATCAGACACACCGGGCGATCCGGCGCCGCGGCGCGCGCACCGAGCGCGAACGGCAGGCCGGTGCCGAGGTATCCCATCTTCACCGAGTACAGGAAGCTGTTCGGGCGCAGGATGGGATGGAAGGCGACGCCGGTGAGCACCGTGTTGCCGCCGTCGAGCACCGTGATCGTCTCCGGCGGGCAGTGCTGGCGCACGGTCATCACCATGTGCCCGGGATGCACGCCGGCGGTCGTCGACGTGCCGAGATAGGTCATCGCCACCGCCATCGTCTGCGCGCTCTGTTCGCGGTAGCGCGCCAGATCGGCGCCGCGGTCGCGCCGCGCGCCGCGGCGCCGCACGGCGTCGAGCAACGCGGCCAGCGCCGCCCTGGCATCGGCGACGATCGGGACGTCGACCGGCCGGTTGAGGCCGATCGACAGCGGATCGACGTCGATCTGGATCGTCGTCTGCGCGCCGGGGTCGCCCCAGAGCGGTGGCATGCCCCACGCGTCGTATTCGCCGAGACGGCCGCCGACGATGAGCACCACGTCCGCCTCGCGGCGCGCGAGCCCGCCGCCGTTCATGTCGAACGGATGGAAGTACTGCGGATGATCCTCCGGGAACGCGCCGCGGCCGCCGAGGCTCGCGCTCACGCCGGCACCGAGGTGCTCGGCGAGCGCCACGAGCTCGTCGGACGCATCCGCCCAGTTCACGCCCTTGCCGGCGTGAAGGAAGGGATGCCGCGCGCCGGCGAGCAGCGCCGCGGCCCGTTCGATCGCCGCCGGGTCACCGGCTCCCATGTGCGTGACCCGGTACCGCGCCGCCCGCACGATCGGCGGCAGGTGGTCGGCGTCGATCGTCTCGGCGAGCAGCTCGTCGGGGATGGCGAGGAACGCCGGCCCCGGCCGGCCGGTCAGCGCCGCGCGGAACGCGGCGCGCACCATCTCCGGCACGCGTTGCCACTGGCGAATCGTCGCCGCGTATTTCGTGATCGGCCGCGCCATGGTTTCGGTGTCCGCCGCCTGCCAGGCGCCGCCGCGGTTCGGATCGGTCTTGAGACGCGAGCGCGTCGTGCCGATCGCGACCAGCGGATGGCCCTCGCCGTGCGCGCTCACCACGCCGGCGAGCATGTTGCCGGTACCGCAGGCGGGGTTGCCGATCACCACCCCGGGCTTGCGCGCGATGCGCGCGTAGCCCTCGGCGATATGGACCGCCGCCTCCTCATGGCGCGCGTTGATGTAGCGGATGCCGTACGCCGGCAGCGGCGCCACCATCGGCACGTGCGCGCCGTCGATGATGCCGGTCATCAGCTCGACGCCCTCCGCCTGCAGACAGCGGACGAGCAACTCGCCGACGGTGATCTGGGCCATGGAACCTCCTCAGGAGGTGCGGAGGTGCTGAGGTGCGGAGGTGGGGGGTGCCGCAGTGAGCAGCGCGGCCCGTCGATTTCGATTTCACCTCCGCCCTCGGCACCTCCGCACCCCTTCCTCACATCACCAGCGTCATTCCGATCACCAGCAGGATCCCGAACACACCGACCCGGAACTGCGCCTCGTCGAGGTGGTCGTGCAGCCACTGGCCGAAGACGATCGCGACGGCGACCACCGGGACGAGGCTCACCACGGCGGCGAACCTAGCCGTCGCGAGGGCGCCCGAGAAGATGTAGACCGCGAGCAGGCTGCCGTTGGCGAGCAGCCAGAGCAGCGCCAGCGTGCTGCGGAAGGCGCCCTTGTCGAGCGGCGAGCGGCCGAGCACGTAGACGAGCAGCGGCCCGCCGGAGGCGAACGCGCCGTGCACGATGCCGGCGCCGACGAGCCCGAGCACGCGCGCCGGCGTGGCGAGCGGGTCGAGCACCGGGCCGCGCGCGCGCCAGCGGCGCAGCAGCTCGCGCGCCGCGATCGCCGTCACCAGGACCCCGAACACCGTCTGCAGCACGCGCGCCGGCAGATGGTGGAACGCGAACGCGCCCACCACCATGCCGAGCGCGAGCAGCGGCAGCAGCGAGCCGAGCAGCCCCCGCCAGGCGATCGTCCGGTGATGCCGCCAGACGAGGTATCCGTTGAGCCCGGTGTCGAGCAGCACGAGCACCGGCAGCAGCTCGTGAATCGGATAGAGGTGCAGCCCGATCGCCAGCGCAATGACGATGCTGCCGAACCCGGTCGCCGCCGCGGTGGTGAACGATCCGAGGACGATCAGCGCCAGCACCGCCAGCCGCGCGTCGAGCTCCATGCCGCGTCGCTGTTCGCACACCGCCGGCCGCCGCGCTACCAGCCGCTGGTCGAAGACACGGGCGGGAGCACCGCCGGTGTCCGTCCGCAACGCACTGGCGGGCGCCGCTCCGTCGGCGCCCGTTGAACCGGGTACGTCGTCCGCGGTGCGGACTTGTGGCAGAACGTGCCGACCGGTCGATGCCGCGCCGCCCCGCCCGGGCGGGGCTGGCGCACCGCCGGCGGCCACAGGGTCACTATGTGTGGCGTGGCAGCGAGCGGAGCAAGCGAG
>CBFGUK010000152.1:0-11321 GCA_965651925.1 uncultured bacterium
TTCTAGTTCGCGCGCCGCACGTCGCGGGCGCCGTGGCGCGTCAGCCAGGCGGCGATGGCGTCGGCGCGGTCGCCCTGCAGGACGATGCGGCCGGCGTCGAGGCGCGAGCCGCAGCCGAGCGCCTTGCGCATCGTGCGCGCCAGCGCCTCGAGCGTGGGGTCCGGCAGCGCGAGGCCCTCGACCACCGTGACCGTCTTGCCGCCGTGCCCCTTGCGCTCGCGGCGCACGATCAACCGCCCGGCGCGCGCCAGCTCCGGCGCGCCGCCTTCCGGTTGCCCCGCGTCAGCCGCCGGCGCTGGCACCGGCGCCGGCGCGTCCGGCGCGGCGCTCGCCGGGACGCCACGCGCGCGCAGCAGATCGCCGAGTGAGCCGAGGGCACCGGTTGGCGGTGGAGGCTTCTTCGTCACCGCGGCAGCGTGTCGCGATGCGCCGGGCCGCGCAAGCCGGTGCGGGGCGTTGAGCGGTGAACGACCAGCCACAGAGGCGCGGAGGACACGGAGTCGAGTCGATCAGTCAGATCACGTCACATCATCTCCCATGGACAAACGACTCGGTGTCCTCTCCGCCCTCGGTGGCCAATGTGGTTGTCATCCTGCCGATCTTCGCCGTACACGTGCCCCTACACGCCTTCCCTCGGAAAGCGAGCGCACGTGCAGGAACAGCCGTTCACGCCCGACGCCGATTACTGCGTCTACTGTCACGCGCCGGCGGCGGGGCTGTGCGCCGACTGCGGCGCGCTGTGCTGCGGCGACTGCGTCGAAATCGTCATGCGCGTCACCAGTCAGCGCGCGGTGTGCCGGGCGTGCCTCGACGCGGCGGACGCAACCCCGCGCCGCCGCTGGCCGTGGATCGCCGCCGCGCTCGCGCTCGGTCTCGGCGTGCTCGGCGCCGTCGCCGCCTTCGCACCTTGACGCTCGCGCGACGATCGCGGTAGCTCGCGCGCATGCTCAGGACGACGCTGCACGTCACGGGGCTCGCGCTGGTCTTTGCCGCCGGAGTCGCCTGCTTCGGCCTGTTCAGCTCGAACGACGCCGACCGCGCGCCGGCCGATCCCTGCGCCGGACTGACCGGCCAGGCGAAGGTCGACTGCGAGCAGCAGCAGCGGCCGCGGCAGTGACCGTCCCGGCGGCGTACGGGCTGTTCGCCGCCGCCGGCTGCCTCACCGCGGTGCTCTGGCTGCACCGCCAGCGCGCGCGGTTCGGCGCCACCGACGGCGAGTTCTGGGCCGGGCTCTGGCTGCTGCTCGCCGGCGGCGTGCTGGGCGCCAAGGCGCTGTTCGTCGTCCTCGGCTGGGAACACTACGCGCGCGGCGAGCTGCGCTTCTGGGCCGACTTCCGCGTCGGTTTCGTGTTCTTCGGCGGCCTGCTCGGCGCGGCGCTCGCCGGCTGGGCGTTCACCCGCGCGCGCGGCCTGCACTTCTGGCGCGGCGCCGACGTCTTCGCCGTGGCGCTGCCGATGGGACACGCGATCGGGCGCCTCGGCTGCTTCGCCGCCGGCTGCTGCCACGGCCGCCCGCCGCATCCGGTGCAGCTCTACGAGGCGGCGGGCCTGGCGGCGATCGCCCTGCTGTGCCGCCACGTGCTGGCACGCATCGACGCCGGCCGCGCCGCCGAGGGCGCGGCGTTCCGCACCTACCTGCTGGCGTACGGCGTGCTGCGGCTGTTGCTCGATCCGTTGCGTGCCGACGGCCGTCCCGAACGCTTCCTCGGCTTCTCGCACCAGCAGGGCATCGCGCTGGCGCTGATCGCGTTCGCGCTGCTGCTGCCGCGGCTGCGCGCCGGCGCGTACGCGGCGCGCGCGGCGGCGGTACGCTGACGATGGCCGGCGCGCTCGCCGCTGCGCCGCCGGCGCCGCCGGCGCCGGCCTGGTACGAGCGCGCGTTCGCGTTCCTCGACGACGACGCCGCCGGCACGCGGCCGGCCCGCATCGCCGCGTTCGCGGTGATCCTCGCGCTGATCATCGGCAGCGAGTACTGGGCGCGTGCGCTGCCGAAGTGGCACGCGCTGGCGCCGCTCTATCTCGCGAGCCTCGCCGCCGCGACGCTGCTCTGCGGCGCGGCGCTCTACGCGCCGTGGCGGCGCGCCGCGTTCGCCGGCCTCGCGCTCACCCAGGCGGTGGTGATCTGGCAGGAGTTTCCCGCCGCCGGCAATCACGCCTACCTCGAGCTGGTGTTCTGCCTCCTGTGCGCCACGCTCGGGGCGCAGCGCGACGAGCAGATCCTGTTCGTGCGCGCCGTGCGCTGGCTGGTGTGCGTCGTCTTCTTCTACGGCGGGCTGCAGAAGCTCGTGCACGGGTACTGGCTGCACGGTGAGTACCTCGCGTTCTCGCTCACCTCGCCGTCGTTCCGCGGCGCGCTCGGCCCGCTCCTGCCGCCCGGCGAGCTGGCGCGGCTGACGGCGTTCAGCGGCGCCGTCGGCGACGGTCCCTATCGCGTCGCCAGCCCGCTGTTCGTCGCGCTCTCGCAGGCGACCGTCCTCGCCGAGCTCGCGCTCGCGCCGGCGCTGCTCTGGCGCCGTACCCGCGCGCTCGCCGTCGGCGCGGCGCTCGCGCTGCTCGCGGCGATCGAGCTCGGCGCCCGCGAGGTGTTCTTCGGCCTCGTGTTCGCGAACGCCATCCTCCTCTTCCTGCAGGGCACTGCGCACCGGCGCCTCGTGCCGGTCTTCGCCGTCGTGCTGGCGCTGCTGCTCCTCGTCCGCCTCGGGGTGCTGCCCGACGTGGTGTTCTACTGATGGCGCGCGGCAAGGCGGCGGCGGTGTATCTCGGCCTGCTCGCGCTCACCGTCTGGCCGGCGGTGCAGATGGCGCTCGTTGCGCGCTACGACGTCAGCCCGTGGAAGCTCGCCGGCTGGGGCATGTACGCCGAGCCGCGCTTCGCGATGCTCGGCATGGAGGTGTACGGCCGCGGCGACGCGACCGACACGTTCGCGCAGCTCACCGCGCCGCCGCCGGCGCTCGCCGACGAAGCGACGCGCTTCCTCGAGCAGCACCGCTGGCTGCGCCGCCTGGCGCGCCCCGATGCCCTCGCCGCCGCCGTGTTCGCGCACCGGCCGCAGTGGCGCGAGCTGCAGATCGTCGTCTTCCGCCCGGTGATGAACCGCGCCACCGGCATGATCGAGATGACCTCGGCGCGGTACGAGTATCCGTGAGAGCCGATCATCCGCAGATGACGCAGATTTCGCAGATGCTCCTCCGAGCTCCATCTGCGTAATCTGTGTCATCTGCGGATCCGCTTTCCCGCTGCTTCATGAACATCCGCCGAGCGCGTTGTGTAGCGCGGCGACGAGCTCGTCGATGGTGATCGCGGCGTCGTCGTTGCGATCGGCGGCGGCGCAGGCGGCGAGGTCGCGGTCGCCGAGCGCGATGGCGACGGCGCGCAGCAGGTCGTCGATGAACACGGTGCCGTCGCCGTTGCAGTCGCCGGCGCAGGGGGGCGGCGACTCGTGCAGGACCAGCCACTGGTCGGCGGCGACGCCGGTGCGCCGCGTCCCGGCCCCCGACGGCCAGCGCACGTGCAGCTCGTCGACCACCGTTGCGGCGCCGAGGCCGACGTGCACCTCACTCGGATCCTGCGAGGCGTAGTTGCTGCCGGCGCGCAGCTCGTGGAGCTGCGTCACGCCGCCGGCGCGGACGGTGACGCGCGCGCCGATGCCGTGGCGGTTGGCGCCCGCGCCGCGCAGGTGCACGACGAGGAAGTGCCGTGCGTTGCCGCCGTCGTTGCGGAACAGGCGCGGCGCGGCGCCGGCGTTGGCGATCAGCAGGTCGAGATCGCCGTCGCGGTCGTAGTCGAAGCTCACCGCGCCGCGCCCCATGCCGTGATCGTCGAGGCCGAGCACCACCGCCTGCTCGCTGAACCGGCCGCTGCCGTCGTTGAGGAACAGCACCGAGGGATCGGTGAAGAAGGCGCGTGACGGTTCGTAGTCGGCGTCGCGGCCGTAGCCGTTGACGTGAAAGAGGTCGAGATCGCCGTCGTTGTCGACGTCGCTCCACGTCGCCGCCCAGCCCCAGTAGCCGGCGCGCACGCCGGCCGTCTCGGTCACGTCGGCGAACGTGCCGTCGCCGCGCCCGCGGTACAGGCGGTTGCCGGTCACGCCCCACGCGCCCTCGGCGTGGCCGTCGGGATCCCAGATGCTCGACACGAACCAGTCGAGGATGCCGTCGCGGTCGTAATCGCCGATCGCGGCGCCCATGCCGTTCTCGTCGGTGATCACTGCCGGGTCGGTGATGTCGGCGAAGGTGCCGTCGCCGCGGTTGCGCAGCACGGTGCTCGTGCCGACGTCGGCGGCGAGCAGCACGTCCGGCCAGCCGTCGCCGTCGAGGTCGGCGAAGTTCGGCGTGAACGTGAAGTCGAACGGGAAGTCGGGCGAGACGAGGCGGCTGGCGACACCGGCGGCGAGGCTGACGTCGGTGAAGCGGAAGCCGCCGTCGTTGCGCCACAGCGTCCGGCTCGACTCGTCGAGCTGGCGGAACGTGTTCCAGTGCGCGAGCAGGACGTCGAGATCGCCGTCGCGATCGTAGTCGCCGAACGCCGCCGAGTACGTGTCGGGCACGGCGTCGAGGCCCGAGCCGGCGGTGACCTCGGTGAACGTGCGCGCGCCGGTGTTGCGGAACAGGCGCAGCGGCTCGCCGCGCACGCCGCCGACGAGCAGGTCGAGCCGGCCGTCGCCATCGAGATCGGCGAACGCCGGGCCGCAGCCGGCGGTGCCGTCGAGCACCACCCCGGCGGCCGCGGCCTCGTCGACGAACGTGCCGTCGCCGCGGTTGCGCAGCAGCAGGTTCGGCCCGATGTCGCCGCGCACCGCGTAGAGGTCGACGAACCCGTCGTCGTCGTAATCGCCGGCGGCGATGCCGCCGGCGAAGTGGCGCCGCTCATCGAACGAGCCGTCCTCGGACACGAGCGGCGTGCGCCAGCCGTGCTCGTACGCCAGCCCGGCGGCGTGGGTCACATCGGTGAAGCGGACCGCCGGGGGCGCCGCGGCGGCCGGACCGGCGGCGACGAGCAGCCCCGTCGCCAGCAGCAGCGCGGCCGGCGCGCGCGGGGCGCGCCGGCCGCGACCGCTCACTGGTTGCACTGCACGTGATAGCGCGCCGTGGCCGAGCCGTTCAGCGCCGCCGAGCACGACGGACGCGCGTTGCAGCACGAGCCGATGCCGGCCGGCGGGCAGGAGACCGGCTCGCAGCCGTCGCCGTCCTCGCCGCCGCTGCCGGTGCAGCTCGAGTAGCCGCTGAAGCCGTTGACCGAGAACGCGCCGGCAAGCGTGCAGACGAGGTCGACGTTGCCGGTCGGCCGGTTGATCGTCACGCTGCAGCCGGTCGGCCCGTTCTGCGTCGCCGTGCCGCCCGGCCACTCGGCGGAATCGAACACGCCGCCGCTGTTGCTGGTCACCTGGAACGTGAACTGCTGGCTCGGGCACTTGCAGACGCCGCTGGTGCAGAAGTTCGTCTGGCAGTCGCCGTTGCCGAGGCAGGTCTTGTTGAGCGCGCAGCCAGCGCACGTCGGGCCGCCGCAGTCGACGTCGCTCTCGAGGCCGTTCTTGACGCCGTCGCTGCAGGTCGGGCTCTGGCAGAGGTTGCCGACGCACACACCGCTGTCGCAGTCACCGCCGATCGCGCAGGTGGCGCCCGGCGGGCAGTCGGGGCACGGGCCGCCGCAGTCGAGGTCGGTCTCGCTGCCGTTCTTGACGCCGTCGGTGCACGAGGGGGCCTGGCAGACGTTGCCGTTGCACACGCCGCTCTGGCAGTCGGCGCCGATGCTGCAGCCCTGGCCGGCCGGGCATGCCGGGCAGCTGCCGCCGCAGTCGGTGCCGGTCTCGGCGCCGTTCTTGACGCCGTCACTGCAGCTCGGTGCCTGGCAGACGCTGCCGGCGCACGCGCCGCTCTGGCAGTCGCTGCCGGTCGTGCACGCGTCGCCGTTCGGGCAGCCGGAGCACGGGCCGCCGCAGTCGACGTCCGACTCGCCGCCGTTCTTCGCGTTGTCGCTGCACGTCGGCACCTGGCAGATGCCGCCGGTGCAGACGCCGCTCTGGCAGTCGCCGTGCGTCGCGCAGCCGGCGCCGTTCGGGCAGTCGGGACACGGGCCGCCGCAGTCGATGTCGGTCTCGCTGCCGTTCTTCGCGCCGTCGGTGCACGCCGGTGCCTGGCAGACGTTGCCGCTGCACACGCCGCTCTGGCAGTCGCTGCCGAGGCTGCAGCCCTGGCCGGTGCCGCAATCGGCCGGGCACGGCCCGCCGCAGTCGACGTCGCTCTCGGCGCCGTTCTTGACGCCGTCGGTGCACACCGGCGCCTGACAGAGATTGCCGCTGCACACGCCGCTCTGGCAGTCGCTGCCGACCATGCAGCCCTGACCGGTGCCGCAGTCGGGGCACGGGCCGCCGCAGTCGACGTCGGTTTCGGCGCCGTTCTTCGCGCCGTCGACGCAGCTCGGCGCCTGGCAGATGCCGCCGGTGCAGACACCGCTCTGGCAGTCGGCGGCGATCCCGCAGCCCTCGCCGTTGCCGCAGGGCTGGCAGGGCCCGCCGCAGTCGACATCGGTCTCGCTGCCGTTCTTGAAGCCGTCGGTGCATCCCGACGCCTGGCAGACGCCGCCGCTGCACACCATGCTCAGGCAGTCGCCCGGCGCGGCGCAGTCCTGGCCATCGGCGCACGGCGGGCAGCCGCCGCCGCAGTCGAGGTCGGTCTCGCTGCCGTTCGCGACGCCGTCGCTGCACGATGGCGCCTGGCAGACGTTGCCGGTGCACACGCGGCTCTGGCAGTCGGTGTCGGTGGCGCAGCCATCACCGGCGGCGCACTTCGGACAGAGCCCGCCGCCGCAGTCGGCGTCGGTTTCGGTGCCGTTCTGCTGCCCGTCGCCGCAGCTCGGGCAGGTCGTCGCGACGCCGTTCTTGAGCAGCAGCTTGGCGCCGCCGCCGGAGACCTTGTGCGTCACCGTACCGAGGCCGGTCACGTACAGCGTGCACATGCGGTGCGTGCCGGCGTCGGCGGCGTTCTCGACGGTGAACACGGTGACGACGCCACCGGGACCGGGCGGCACCGAGAGGTCGAGACCGCCGAGCGTCGAGGCGACGACCTTCGCGAGCACGCCGTTCTTGACCAGCGCGACGCGTGCCGCGGTGCCGGCCGGCTGCCCGAGCTTGAAGCGCGCGACCTTCGCGCTGGTCTTCGCCCACGGCGCCGGCATGCCGACGACGCCGCGGTTGGCGGGGTCGTCGACGTAGTACACCTCGAAGCTGCCGCCGAGCTGCGCCGGCAGCGCCGCGGCGCCGAAGTGCACGTCGGCATCCTTCTGCAGCGAGCGCAGCTTCTGCTTGCCGCTCGTGCTCTGGCTGAGCAGGGCCTTGCGGCCGGTGACGCCCACGTCGGTGGCGCGCGAGGCGGTGCTCAGCCACAGGCCCGCGACGATGGCGATCGGCAGCGTGAGCAGCACGCCGCAGCGACGATTTCTCATGACCGTTCCCCCCTCACTGCCGCAGATGACGGTGCCATCCCCTCACCCGCTCCGCACCGCCGCGTCTCCGCGTGAAATGACCGTCACTCCAGACACTGCACGAAGTAGCGCGCCTGCGCCGAGCCGTTCAGCGCCGCCGAGCACGACGGCCGCCCGCTGCAGCACGACCCGACGCCGGCGGGCGGACACGAGACGGGCTGACAGCCGTCGCCGTCCTCGCCGCCCGCGCCGAAGCACTGCGAGAAGCCGCTGAACGACTGCACCGCAAACGGCGCGGCGAGCGTGCAGGCGAGATCGACGTTGCCCGTTGGCCGGCTGATCGTCACCGCGCAGCCCGTCGAGGCGCTCTGCGTCGCCGTGCCGCCCGGCCACTCGGCGGAATCGAACACGCCGCCGCTGTTGCTGTTCACCGTGAACGTGAAGAGCTGGTCGCCGCACGTGCAGCGCGCCGTCGTGCCGCAGACGTTGCTCGCGCAGTCCATGGCGACCGAGCACTGCTGGCCGAGCGCGCAGCCGGGGCAGCCGCCGCCGCAGTCGACGTCGGTCTCGCTGCCGTTGCGCAGGCCGTCGCTGCACGACGGCGTCTGACAGACGCCGCCGCTGCACACGCCGCTGTCGCAGTCGGCGTGGCTCGCGCAGTCGCTGCCCGGCGCGCAGCGCACGCAGTACGGCGAGCTGCCGCCGCAGTCGGTGTCGGTCTCGCTGCCGTTGTGCACGCCATCGGCGCAGTTCGGCACGCGGCAGAAGCCGCCGGTGCAGACGCCGCTCGGGCACTCGCTGCCGTCATCGCACGGCGGCTGGCAGATGCCGCCCGAGCAGCCGCCGACGGTGCAGTCGGTGCTCAGGAAGCAGCCGGCGCCGGTGGCGCAGCCGGGGCAGTTGCCGCCGCCGCAGTCGACGTCGGTCTCGCCGCCGTTGTGCACGCCGTCCATGCAGGTCGGCGCCTGGCACTGGCTGGCGAGGCAGACGCCGCTCGGGCACTGCGCGCCGCTCGTGCACGCCGGCGCGAGGTCGGCGAAGATCGCGTAGTACGCGCCGAAGCGCGACACCTCGACGCCGGCGAGCGCGAAGCCGATGAACTCCGGCAACGGGAAGCTCTCCAGCGCGCCGGCGAGCTGCGGCAGGAACGAGCTGATCATGCCGGGCAGGAAGCCGAGCAGGGCGGGCTCGCTGACGCCGAGCGGATTGGCGAGCAGCGCGATGACGATGTCGTCGGCCGTCGGCTCGCTGAGCGCGAAGCCGATGCCGCCGGGCTGGAACGCGAGATCGAGGCCGACGCGCGCGTCGACGGCGAGCGCGAGATGCACGGCCTCCTCGGGCGTGTCGGCAGCGGAGACGAACTCGACCAGCAGGTGCGCGATGCGCAGCTCGCCGAGCTCGCCGTTCGGGCCGGCGAGGCCGCTCAGCACCGGCGCGAGCGTCGGCGCGAGCCGGATGGCGATCGGGGTCGCCGGCGGCAGCGTGCCGAACGGCGGGAAGAGCGCGGCGAGCAGGCCGGCGGTGATCGGCGTCGGCGTGCCGCCGAGATCGATCTCGCCGAGCGTGCTGCGCAGCAGGCCGCCCTCGATCTGCGCGCGCAGGAGCTGGTTGAAGCCCGAAGTCGAGATCGCGAAGCCGATGCCGTAGGGCAGCGCCTGCACCGGGGTGGCGGCGCCGAACAGCGGGAACGCCTCGTCGACGTGGTAGGTGGCGGTGAGTACCGGCGTGCCGGGCGGCGGCGCGAGGGCCGTCGCCGCGATGTCGGCGGCGAGCGTGATGCCGAGGGCGTCCTCGGTGATCGCGGTGAACGGCGCGTCGAGGTCGATGCCCAGCCCGGCGCCGACCGGCCCGGCGATGTCGATGCCGCCGAGCGCCGTCTCGATCGCCGCGGCGATCGCCGTGTTGCCGTCGCCGTCGACGGTGTTGAGGAAGTCCTCCATGCCGTCGGCGAACAGCGCGCCGACGTCGCCGATCGCGCCGCCGATCAGCGACTCGGTGATGTCGCCGAACAGCCCGCTGCAGTCGGTCTCGTGCGTGGTGCCCATCGCCGTGACGCCGACCGCGCCGACCTGCGTCACGTCGACCTTGCTCGGCTGCGGCGCGAGCGGCGCGAGGGCGAAGTTGCCGGTGAGCGTCGTCACCGGCACGGTGAGGTGGAGCTCGCAGTGGATCGGGATGCCGGAGGCGCTGTCGAGGTTCACGGTCACGCGCAGGGTGTTGATCGTGATCGTGCTGGCGACGTGCCCGGGCTGCGCGTCGAGCGCGATGCCGACCGGGCCGATCGCCGGCGGCGGCGTGCCGCTGATCGCGACGTCGACCGAGCCGAAGCAGATCGCGCCGAGCGGCGCGTAGCAGTAGTCGGCGAGCACCAGCGTGCCGGGCGTGACCAGCGTCGCGGGATCGATGTCGATCAGCGTCGTCGCCGCCGGCTCGATCGCGTCGAGGCCGCGATCGCTCACCCGCATCGCCACCGCGTCGGGCGCGCGCGCGCCGGTCGGAATCGACGCGCCGGCGATCGGCACGACGCGGTCGTAGGCGGTGAGCCCATCGAAGTGGCGGACGAGCCGCGCATACACCGGGTTGAAGATCGCCGCCGCCGACAGCGGCAGGCTGGTGCTGAACGTGCCGTCGGGCGCGAGCGGCACGGGCACGTCGTTGATCAGCAGGTCGGCGCCGGCCGGGCCGACGCCGGTCGTGTGGCCGCTGACGGTGACGCTGGGCGCCAGCGAGAACGCACCGTGCGCCGGCGTGTCGATCGTCACCGTGAACGGCACGCAGGCCGGACACGTGCCGCCGCCGCAGTCGACGTCGGTTTCGCTGCCGTTGCGGATGCCGTCGCCGCAGCTCGGCGCCTGGCAGCTGCCCATCGTGCAGACGCCGCTCTGGCAGTCGCTCGCGCCGCCGCAGGCCTTGCCGGCGCCGCACGCCGGGCAGGCACCGCCGCCGCAGTCGACGTCGGTCTCGCCGCCGTTCAGCAGCCCGTCGAGGCAGCTCGCGACGCGGCAGATGCCGTCGAGGCAGATGCCGGTCTGACAGTCCGACGGCTGCGCGCAGCCGTCGCCGGTGCCGCACGCCGGGCAGCTGCCGCCGCCGCAGTCGACGCCGGTCTCGCTGCCGTTGCGGATGTCGTCATCGCAGCCGGGACAGTCGGCGGCCACGCCGCGCTTGAGCACCAGCTGCTGGCGCGCGCCGCTCTTGTGGCGGATCGTGCTGCCGCTCGCCTCGGCGTAGCGCGAGCACATGCGGTGCGTCGAGCCGTCACCGGCATTGTGCACGGTGAGCATGGTGAACACGCCGCCCGGGCCGGGCGGAGCGCTGATGTCGAGCCCGCCGGTACCGGCGGCGATCACTTTCGCCGAGCTGCCGGTGCGCACGAGCGCGCTCTTCACCGGCGTCGCGCCGCCGGGCGCGGCGGCGTTGCGGAACTTCGCCGTCGTGCCGGTATGGCGTTGCCACGGCGCCGGCAGCGGCAGCGTGCCGCGGTTGTCCGGCACGTCGACGTACCAGATCTCGAGGCTGCCGCTCAGCTCGCTGGCGGCGCTGCCCGGACCGGCACTGACGCCGGCGCCGCGCTGCAGCGACTTGAGCTTCTGCTTGCCGGTCGACGGGTGGACCTTGATGGCGACCGTCCGCCCCTCGACACCGGCATCGGCGGCGTGTCCCACCGCCGCGGTGCACACTACGATCAGAGCTCCCGCGACGGCGAGCCACGCACGTCCGAACACTCGTTTCCCCCCTATGCTGCGCGGTTAGCAGGGTCGTTGCAGTATTCGCAACGGAAAGAATGGTGCGGGATTATCAGCGAAGGTCGCGGCTCGCGCGGCTAAGAAAGATCAGCCACAGAGGCGCAGAGGACACGAAGTGGAGTGATGCAGGACGGACGCCGCCTCGGGTCGGGCACA
>CBFGUK010000153.1:0-11287 GCA_965651925.1 uncultured bacterium
CCGGGCTGCTCTTCGCCGTGCATCCGATCCACACCGAGTCGGTTGCCTGGGCGGCTGGGCGCTCCGACGTGCTGGCGACGCTGTTCCTCCTGGCGGCGCTGGTCGTGCACGGCCGCGAGCCATGGACCTGGCCGCGCAGCGCGCTCACCGGTCTTGCCGCCGCGCTGGCGCTCGGCGCGAAGGAGATCGGCGTCGCGCTCGTGCCGCTGCTGCTGCTCTGGGACGTGCTCGTGCGCCCGCGCCGGCGGTCGGTGGCGGAGTGGCTGCGCGGCTACGCCGGCGTCGCCGCCGCGGCGCTCGTCTACGTCGAGCCCGTGCAGCGCTCGCTGCTCGAGCTGCTTGCCGCGCTCGGCACCTACGTGCGCCTGCTGCTCTGGCCGTGGCCGCTCAACGCCTACATCGATGTGCTGCCGGTGACGCCGCTGCCGCTCGCCGCCGCGGCCGTGTTCCTCGCGGCGCTGGCGGCGGCGACGTGGCGGTGGTGGCGCACGCGCGACGGCCAGCCGCTCTTCGCGCTGCTGTGGATCGCGCTCACGCTCGTGCCGTCGCTGGCGATCCTGTGGAAGATCCCCGACGCGCCGCTCGCCGAGCGCTATTGCTACCTGCCGTCGGCCGGCGGCTGTCTGCTCGCCGGCGTGCTCGTCGCGCGCGCCTCGGCGCAGTCGCGCGCCGCCGCGCGCGTCATCGCCGCGGCCGCCGCCGTCGTCCTCATCGCCGGCGCCGTCGCGACGGTGGCGCGCAATCCCGTGTGGCACGACGACCTCGCGCTCTGGCAGGACACGGCCGCGAAGAGCGTCACCTCGGGGATGGCGGCGCGCAGCCTCGGCACCGCCTGGCAGCGCGCCGGTCGCCCCGCCGAGGCGCGCGCCGCGTTCGCGCGCGCGCTGGCGCTGCGCAACGACGCGCGCGGCCTGCAGACGATCCACAACAACCTCGGCACGCTGGCGATGATGGACGGCGACTGGGCCGGCGCGCGCCGCGCCTACGAGCAGGCGCTCGCCGCCGCTCCCGACGCACCCGACACGCTCTTCAATTACGGTCTCGCGATTTTCCACGCCGGCGACGGCACCGCCGCCGCCGCGCGCGCCGCCCTGCCGCACCTCGAGCGCGCCCGCCAGCTCAACCCGCACGACGCCGACATCGAAGCCGGCCTCGGCCAGCTCCGCCTCGCCCTCGGCGATTCCGTCCGCGCGCGCGCACACCTGGAACGGGCGCTCACGCTGCATCCCAACGAGCGCACCGCTGCTGGCGTGCGGGTGCTGCTCGAGCAGAGTCAGGAACACAGATGAACACGGATGGCCACAGATGGCCACGGAGGCGCTCTTCCATCTGTGATGATTGGTGCTCGCTTCGCCTGCGTTGTTTCAGAGAGAGGAACCAAGTGCGCGTCGGCGTCGAACTGATGCCCGCGCCGCGCGACGGAAGCGCCTCGCGGTGACGCTGTGGCAATTCGGGGAGACGCTGATGCCTCCGTGGCTCTCGGTGGCCATCCGTGGCCATCTGTGGCTCAGAGCAGCTCCTCGACCGGGGTGTGTGGCAGACCGAGCGCGTCGGCGACGGCCGCGTGCGTGACCCGGCCGCGGTACACGTTGACGCCGCGGCGCAGGGCGGGATCGTCGGCGACGGCGGCGCGCAGCCCGTGGTTGGCGAGCGCCAGCGCGTACTGCAGCGTCGCGTTGGTCAGCGCGTAGGTCGAGGTGTGCGGCACGACGCCGGGCATGTTGGTGACGGCGTAGTGCACCACCCGCTCCTCGACGTAGATCGGCTTGCGGTGCGTCGTCGGCCGCGCCGTCTCGATGCAGCCGCCCTGGTCGATCGACACGTCGACGATCGCCGACCCCGGCCGCATCGAGCGCACCATGCGGCGCGTGACCAGCCGCGGCGCACGCGCGCCGGGGATCAGCACCGTGCCGATGACGAGGTCGGCGTCGCGCACCTCCTCCTCGATGTTGGCGCGGTTCGACATCAGCGTCGTCAGTTGCCCGCGCAGGACGTCGTGCACGTAGCGCAACCGGTTCGGGTTGCGCTCGATGACGCTCACCTGCGCGCCCATGCCGACGGCGATCTGGCAGGCGTTCGCGCCGGCGATGCCGGCGCCGAGCACGACGACCTTGCCCGGGCGCACGCCCGAGGCGCCGCTGAGCAGCACGCCGCTGCCGCCGTTGACCGCCTCGAGGCACCACGCCCCGACCTGCACCGCGAGCCGCCCGGCGATCTCGCTCATCGGCGCGAGCAGCGGCAGGGCGCCGTCCTCGAGCTGGATGGTCTCGTACGCCACTGCCGTCACGCCCGAGCGCATCAGCGCGCGCGTCAGCGCCCGGCTGCTCGCCAGGTGCAGGTACGTGAACAGCACGAGGTCGGGACGCAGCAGCGGGTACTCGGCGCGCACCGGCTCCTTGACCTTCAGCACCAGCTCGGCGCGCCCCCACACCTCGCGCGCCGCGCCGAGCCGCGCCCCGGCGCGCCGGTACGCGGCATCGCTGATGCCGCTGCCCAGTCCCGCCCCGCGCTCGACCCACACCTGATGCCCGTGCGACGCCAGCGCCGCCACCCCGCTCGGCGTGATCGCGACACGCTTTTCTTCGGCCTTGATCTCCCGGGGGACGCCGATGCGCATGCGGCCCTATGGCACGATCCTGTTGGTGAGGCACGGCACGACTCGCGAGCCAGTAGAAGCGTGACCGGTGACCAGTGACCTGTGTTCGGAACTCTTTTCGAGCTCCGCGCTCTTCGCGCCTTCGCGGTTCAGCGCGGCACGAGACGAATTTCGGAATCGACAGACACCCCACCGGGCACTGGTCACCGGTCACCGGTCACGCTTCTCATCGTCCAAGGTGCGTTGCGCCGCCCCGCCGCGCCTCGCTATGCGTGTCCGATGGCGCAGCTGATCGACGGCAAGGCGGTGGCGGCGACGGTGCGCGGCGAGGTGCGCGAGGAGGCGGCCGCGTTCCGCGCGCGCTACGGGCGCGCGCCGGGGCTGGCGACGGTGCTGGTCGGCGACGATCCCGCCTCGGCGACCTACGTGCGCAACAAGCGCAAGGCGTGCGCCGAGTGCGGCATCGAGTCGTTCGGCCACGAGCTGCCGGCATCGACCGAGCAGGCCGATCTGCTGGCGCTGGTCGCGCGTCTCAACGCCGCGCCCGAGGTCGACGGCATCCTCGTGCAGCTGCCGCTGCCGAAGGGACTCGACGCCGGCGCGGTGGTGAACGCGATCGATCCGGCGAAGGACGTCGACGGGCTCCATCCGGTCAACCAGGGCCGGCTGGTCGCCGGCCTGCCCGGCCTGCGGCCGTGCACGCCGCTCGGCGTGCTGCGCCTGCTCGACACCACCGGCGTCGAGCTCCGCGGCGCGCACGCCGTGGTCGTCGGGCGCAGCACCCTCGTCGGCAAGCCGGTCGCGTTCCTGCTGCTCGAGCGCCATGCGACGCTCACCCTCTGCCATTCGCGCACCCGCGATCTCGCCGGCGAGATCGCGCGCGCCGACGTGCTGGTCGCCGCGATCGGGCAGCCGCTGTTCATCCAGGGCGACTGGATCAAGCCCGGCGCGGTGGTGATCGACGTCGGCACGAACCGCTCGCCGGAGGGCAAGCTGGTCGGCGACGTCGAGTTCGCACGCGCCGCCGAACGCGCCGCGCACATCACGCCGGTGCCGGGCGGCGTCGGCCCGATGACCATCGCCATGCTGCTCGCCAACACGGTGCGGGCGGCGCAGGCGCGCGCGGAGGCGGCATGAAGCGCACGCCGCTCTACGACGCGCACCGCGCGCGCGGCGCGCGCATGGTCGACTTCGCCGGCTGGGAGATGCCGGTCCAGTACGGCGGCATCATCGAGGAGCACACCGCGGTGCGCACGCGCGCCGGCCTGTTCGACGTCAGCCACATGGGCGAAATCGAGTTGCGCGGTCCGGGCGCGCTCGCCGCCTGTCAGGGCGCGACGGCGAACGACGTCGGCCGGCTCGCCGACGGCCAGGCGCAGTACTCGCTGCTGCTCACGCCCGAGGGCGGCATCGTCGACGACATCATCGTCCACCGCATCAGCGCCGAGCGGCTGATGATCTGCGTCAACGCCTCGAACCGCGACAAGGACTTTGCCTACCTGCGCGAGCACGCGCGTGGCGCCGAGGTGATCGACGTCAGCGACGAAACCGCGCTGCTCGCGCTCCAGGGTCCGCGCGCCACCGCGATTCTCGCGCGCTGCACGGCACTGCCGCTGGCGACGATTCCGCGCTTTGCGTTCGCGGCCGGCGAGGTCGCCGGCCGCCCGACCCTGGTCGCGCACACCGGCTACACCGGCGAGGACGGCTGGGAGCTCTATTGTGCCGCCGGCGATGCGCGCGCCGTCTGGGACGCGCTGTGCACCGCCGGCGAGGCGGACGGGCTGCTGCCCGCCGGGCTCGGCGCGCGCGATACGCTGCGCCTCGAAGCGGCGCTGCCGCTCTACGGCCACGAGCTCGGGCTCGACACGACGCCGTTCGAGGCGCGCCTCGGCTGGGTGGTGCGCCTCGACAAGGGCGCGTTCGTCGGTCGCGAGGCGCTGCAGGCGGCACGGGCGCGCGGTCCGCGCCGCCTGCTGGTCGGCATCGAGCTCACCGGACCCGGCGTGCCGCGCGCCGGGTATCCCGTGCAGCGCGACGGCGTCGTGGTCGGCGAGCTGACCAGCGGCACCAAGTCACCGACCCTTGGCAAGGGAATAGCTCTCGGCTATGTCGAGCCGGCCGCAGGCGGCGTCGACCAGGAGCTGGCGGTCGAGATTCGCGGCCGGGCCGTGCCGGCGCGCGTGGTGCCGCTGCCGTTCTATCGGCGCGCTGCCTGAGCGACCGTCACGGGGCGGCAAGGAGAGCGAGCATGGAATTCCCCGATGATCTGAAATACTCGCGCGAGCACGAGTGGGTGCTGGTCGAGAACGGTGTCGCCACGGTCGGCATCACCGCGTTCGCCGAGCAGCAGCTCGGCGACGTCGTGTTCATCGAGCTGCCCGGCGTCGGTGACAAGGTGACGAAGGACGAGGCGATGGGCGTCGTCGAGTCGGTCAAGGCCGTCTCCGACGTGTACGCGCCGGTCAGCGGCACCGTCCTCGAAGTCAACGACGACCTCCCCGAGAACACCGAGCTGGTGAACGAGGACTGCTACGGCGACGGCTGGATGGTGAAGATCGAGCTCAGCGACCCCACCGATCTCGACGAGCTGATGACCGCCGAGGAATACGAGGCGTTCGTCACGGAACAGCAGGAGTAGCCCGCGCGAGCATCGGTTGGCGCGGTCGGGGTTCGTGCCACGCATCGGTCGGAAAGCGTGACCAGTGACCGGTGACCGGTCCGAACCAGATCAGCGACCAGCACTGCACGACAGCTCGACACGCACCGGTATCGAATTGACCTCCCTTCGGTTCTACCTTCGCGCCCTCCGCGTCTTCGCGGCCAATTCTCTTCCCACCGGCGACCGGTAACCGGTCACCGGTCACGTGCTTCGCATGCGTTTCATCCCCCACAGCCCTGCCGACGTCGCGCACATGCTGCAGACGGTTGGCGCCGCGTCGGTCGAGGAGCTCTTCCGCGACATCCCGCCGGCGCTGCGCGCCACGGGACCGATCGACCTGCCGCCGGGACTGCCCGAATCCGAGGTGCGCCGGCGGCTCGGCGCGCTCGCGGCGCGCAACGACGGCGCCGGGTTTCTCAGCTTCCTCGGCGGCGGCGCCTATCCGCACTTCTCGCCGGCGGTGGTCGACAACATCCTGCAGCGCGCCGAATTCTACTCCGCGTACACGCCGTACCAGCCCGAGGTCAGCCAGGGGACGCTGCAGGCGATCTTCGAGTTCCAGACGCTGATCGCGATGCTGTTCGACCTCGAGGTCGCGAACGCGAGCATGTACGACGGCGCGTCGGCGACCGCCGAGGCGGCGCTGATGGCGCTGCGCGTGCAGCGCACGCGGCCGCGCATCGTGCTGGCGCGCTCGCTGCATCCGCACTACCGCGAGACGGTGCGCACCTATCTCGAGGGCGCCGGCGAGTCCGAGCTCGTCGAGGCGCCGTTCGGCGCCGACGGCCGCCTCGATGCGGCGGCGCTCGCGCAGCTCGTCGACGCGCACACCAGCGCCGTGATCGTCGGCTACCCGAATGTCTTCGGCATCGTCGAGGACCTGCGCGCCGTGCACGCCATCGCCGCGGCACAGGGCGCGCTGCTGGTCACCGCCACCGCCGAGCCGCTGGCGCTCGGGCTCCTGCAGCCGCCGGGCGCCTGCGGCGCCGAGATCGCCGTCGGCGAAGGGCAGAGCTTCGGCATCCCGCTCTCGTACGGCGGGCCCGGCGTCGGGCTGTTCGCGACGCGCATGGCGCACGCGCGCAGCATGCCGGGCCGGCTGGTCGGCGAGGCACACGACGGCGCCGGGCGGCGCGGCTACGTGCTGACGCTCGCCACCCGCGAGCAGCACATCCGCCGCGAACGGGCGACTTCGAACATCTGCACCAACCACGGCCTGATCGCCCTCGCGGTCACGGTCTATCTCGCGCTGCTCGGCAAGCAGGGGCTGCACCGGCTCGCGCATCTCAACCTCGCGCGCGCGCATCGCGCCGCGGCGGCGCTGACCACGGGCGGCCGCTGGCAGCTCGCGTTCTCCGGGCCGTACTTCAACGAGTTCGCGGTGCGCGGCCGCGATGCGGCGGGCGCGCTCGCCGCGGCCCGTGGCGCCGGCGTGCTCGCCGGCGTGCCGCTCGGCGAGTGGTACCCGGAGCTCGATGATGCGCTGCTCGTCGCCGTGACCGAGGTGCACGACGACGCCGACATCGCGCGCCTCGCGGAGGTGCTGGCATGAGCGCGCCGCGCGACAAGCAGGCCGGCCTGCTGCTCGACGAGCCGCTGCTCTTCGAGCGCAGCGCACCGGGGCGTGTCGGCATGGATGTCCCCGACGCCGACGGTGCGCCCGAGGACTACCTGCCCGCCGAGCTGCTGCGCGCGCCGATCGACGGCTTTCCCGAGGTCAGCGAACCCGAGGTGCTGCGCCACTTCCTGCGCCTGTCGCAGTGGAACTTCGGCACCGCGACGACCTTCTACCCGCTCGGCTCGTGCACGATGAAGTACAACCCGCTTGCCAACGAGCTCGTCGCGCGCCTGCCGGGCTTTGCCGACCTGCACCCGCTGACGCCCGACGCGCACGCGCAGGGCGCGCTCGAGCTCTGCCACGCGCTCGAGCAGATGCTCGGCGAGATCTGCGGCATGGACGCCGTCTCGCTGCAGCCGGCGGCCGGCGCGCACGGCGAGCTGACCGGCATGAAGATGGTGCGCGCGTATCATCGCGACCGCGGCGACGCGCGCCGCACCGTGCTGATTCCCGCCAGCGCGCACGGTACCAACCCGGCCAGCGCGGCGCTCGCCGGGTACAACGTGCAGACCGTCGAGGCGAACCAGGCCGGCCTCGTCGAGGCCGATGCGGTGCGGCGCCTGATGACCGATCAGGTCGCGGCGCTGATGATCACCAACCCGAACACGCTCGGCCTCTTCGAGCGCGAGATCGCGCAGATAGCCGAGGTCGTGCACGGGCAGGGCGGCCTCGTCTACTTCGACGGCGCGAACCTCAACGCGCTCCTCGGCGTCGCCAAGCCGGGCAAGATCGGCGCCGACGTCCTGCAGTTCAACCTGCACAAGACGTTCTCGACGCCGCACGGCGGTGGCGGGCCGGGCGCCGGGCCGATCGGCGTGCGCGCGTCGCTCGCGCCGTACCTGCCCGGGCCGCGGCTGGCGCGCGACGGCGAGGGCGTGCTGCGCTGGAGCGCGATGCCGGAGCGTTCGATCGGGCGCGTGCGCGCCTTCCACGGCAACGTCGGCATGCTGGTGCGCGCGTATGCGTACATCCTCGCGCTCGGCGGCGACGGGCTGACCGAGGCGACGCGCATGGCGGTGCTGGCGGCGAACTACCTGCGCGTGCGTCTCGCCGGCACGTATCAGCTCGCGCAGCCGGCGGTGTGCATGCACGAGTGCGTGTTCACCGACCGCACGCTCGAGCCGCACGGGGTCAAGACGCTCGACGTCGCCAAGCGCCTCCTCGACTACGGCTTCTACGCGCCGACGATCTACTTCCCGCTCGTCGTTCCCGGCGCGCTGATGATCGAGCCGACCGAGACCGAGAGCGTCGAGACGCTCGATGCGTTCATCGCCGCGATGGAAGCCATCGCCCGCGAGGCGCAGGAATCCCCCGCCACCCTGCACGACGCCCCCACCCGCACCCCCGTCGCCCGCCTCGACGAAGCCCGCGCCGCAAGGCGCCCGGTGCTGCGGTGGTGGCCGGGGAAGGTGGAAGAGTAGCGTCGCCGAATCGCTACGTCGCAGTGATTGCCGTGACGCCTGCCCGCGTCTTACGCGTGCGGCATGCGGCGATACGCGTCCGGGAGCGCGGGCGGCCCGCCCGCCTCCGGACCCCGGGGATGGCATGACCGCGGATACCTTCCGCACTTCGACGCGGAGGGGATCACGCAGATGATCACGTATCGCCTGGCGGATGCATTGCCGCGGGATGTGCGCGGCGATCCGCCGCGGACTTGCACCGGGTCACGCAAGCCGTTCCAGGCTGTGCTCGATCAGGGGCTAGGTTCCTGCCTGTTCGCCCGGCCGGATGTCGCCACGATGGTGATCGAGAACTGGCGACGCCGAGACGGCGCCGAGTACCGTTTGTACGCGTGGACGGTAATGCCGAACCATGTGCACGTGCTGGTCGGGGTTCTTCCGGGTGCATCGCTGACCCGCATCGTGCAGGGCTGGAAATCCTACTCCGCACATTGGATCCGCAACCATATCGGCACGCGCGGACGGATCTGGCAGCCGGATTACTGGGACCGGTTCATCCGCGATGACGAGCACTTCGTCTCGGCCGTGGAGTACGTGGAGAACAACCCCGTCGCGGCAGGGCTCGTCAACCGAGCGCAGGACTGGCCGTACGGCAGCGCCAGCATCCGTGGGGCGGGCGGGCCGCCCGCGCTCCCGGACGCGACCTCGCGCGAAGAGTAACCTCGCACACCCTCCGGTCTTTCCAGAGCCCCCTCACCCCCACCACAGCAGCAGCGCGCCGAACACGATGCGGTACCAGGCAAATGGCCGGAAGTCGTGCGTCTGGACGTAGGCGATGAAGACGCGGATGACGGCGAGGGCGCTGACGAAGGCGGCGAGGAGGCCGAGGGTGAGGGCGACGAGCTGATCGGCGCCGATCGTGTCGATCGCCTTCAGCAGGCTGTAGAGGCTCGCCGCGGTGAGGGTCGGCAGCGCGAGGTAGAACGAGAACTGCGTCGCCGCCGGGCGGCTCAGGCCGGCGAGCATGCCGCCGACGATGGTCGCCGCGGCGCGCGAGGTGCCGGGGTAGAGCGAGGCGACCTGGGCGATGCCGACCAGCAGCGCGTCGCGCCAGCGCATCGCCTCCATGCGTTCGACCTCGACCGGTCTTGGTGTGCGCTCGACGACCCAGATCACGATGCCGCCGACGATCAGCGCCCAGGCGACGGCGTGCACGCTGAAGAGGTTCGCCTCGATCCAGCGATGCGCGAGGAAGCCGACGGCGGCCGCGGGGAGGAACGCGAGCCCGACCTTGCCGATCAGCGCCTGCGCCGCCGGATCGCGCGGCGCGCGGCGTGCGAGGGCGAGGAGATCGTCGCGGTAGTGCCAGAACACGGCGAGCATCGCGCCGAGCTGGATGAAGATCTCGAACGTGCCGCCCTCGGCCTCGTGGTAGTCGAGGAAGTGCGTGGCGATGATCAGGTGGCCGGTCGAGGAGACCGGCAGGAACTCGGTTGCGCCCTCGACGATGCCGAGGACGACGGCTTTCAGCCACGACAGCACCGGCCCTCCTTACACGGTCAACGCAGGCCGGTGGCGAGCTCGACGTAGAACGCCAGGCCGCGCGCCGACGGCACGGCCTGGATGCGCGTCGCGAACAGGAAATGGATATTGCCGTCCTCGGCGCGGGCGCCGGGCGGCGGGTTGCGGTCGAAGAATCCGACGGCCGCCGCCGACTGCAGGCGGCGGTCGCTGGCCAGCGTGATGCGCGGCGAGCGCTTGGTCACCGTGAAGCGGATCATCTCGCCGCCTGGATCCATTACCGCCTCCGCCTCGACCGTCTCGGCCGCCGCCAGCTGGCTGCGGCCGAGATCCTTCTTGAGCGAGATCCAGAAGTTCTGGAACACGCGCAGCGCGACGCGGCGTACGAACGGCGCGAACATCTCCGCCTTGGTGTTGAGCAGCGTGATGTCGCCCTCGCGCACGTCGGGCAGGTAGTCGAGCGTGCCGATCGGTCCGGTGGGGATGAAGAGCCCGTCATTGCCGCCGGCGAGCCGGCGCTCGGTGCGCGCTTCGGCCGACTCCGGCGCCGGCGGCGGCGGCTGGCCGTATCCTTCCTGGGCGAGCTGCAGGGCGTTCGGCATGAGCCGATCGAGCCCCGGCAGCGCCGCGACCTGCGGCGGCGGCGGCGGCCGGCGGCCCGGCGCGCCGTCGCGCCCGGGCTGCGCGCGCGGCGCCGGCGGCTGCGGGCGCTGCCGCGGCGGCGGCGCCTTGGGACGCGGCGGGTCCGCTCCGCCCTCGGCGTCGGGCGCCGACTCTCCCGGTTTCGGCTCGCCGCGCTTCACCTGCTGCCGGTCGACCGCCACGTCGCGGTCGCTCTTGAAGCGCGTGTCGGGCGGCACCTCGTTGCGGCCGGCATCCGGCGGGCTGACGATCTGCTCGGGCAGCGGCAGCTTGCGCTCCGGCTCGGGCGGCGGCGCCTCCGCTGGCGGCGGGGGCGGCGGCACCTCGGGGGCCGGGGCCTTCGCGACCTGCTCGGGCGGCTTCGGCTGCGGCGCCTGGGCGCGCGCCGGCGGCCGCGGCTCGAGGATGCGCACCGGCAGCGTCGCCGGCGGCGGAATCTCCGGCACCGTCACCGTCCACCCCATCACCCACACCAGCAGCAGCGCGTGCAGGGCGACGGACAGCGCGACGCTGATCGCTCGCCGGGCGCGCGGATGCATCCGCACACACTAGCGAGGTCGGTGGAAGCAGGCCAGTGATACGGTGACCGGTGACCGGTGACCGGTGACCGGCCCGGTGACCGGTGACCAGTGACCGGTGACCGGAAGTCAGTGCTGACGTGCTGACGTTCTGACGTGATGACGTCGCGCGGGGGCAGGGGGCCGGCCTCTCCCGATCCTCACGTCAGCACGTCAGTACGTCAGCACGTCAGTATGTCAGCACCGGTCGCGCTCCGAGCGGCCAGAACCGAAGCACCTCAGCACCGGCCGCGCCGTGCGCGGCCGACCGGTCACCGGTCACTGGTCACCGGT